>CAZQYC010000085.1:0-16878 GCA_964597495.1 uncultured Steroidobacteraceae bacterium
GGCATCGCCGTGATCGGCTTGACGATGGTGGGCACGTGGCTCGTGACTGCCTTCGTAGGCCTGCAGTTCTATCACGGCGCCGGCGCCGAGGTCATCGGGCAGGCGCTCGATGCCGTAACGGCCTCGGGTCTCATTCCCATGTTCATGCTGTGCTTCCTGTTCGGTTATCTGATCTACGCGGGACTCTTCCTGTCGCTCGGCGCGCTTTGCAACGACCTCAAGGAAGCTCAGAGCCTTCAAGGTCCGCTGATGCTGATCATGATGGTGCCTCTCTTCGTGATGGTCTTCATCAACCGCGATCCGCACGGCACGCTCGCGACGATCATGACGTGGATACCGCTCTACACGCCGTTCATCATGATGAACCGGGCTGCGGCCGGCCCACCGCTGGTCGAATTGATCGGCGCGACGTTGCTCATGATCGTGACTGCGCTCTTCTTGCTCTGGTCGGCGGGCCGCATCTTCCGCATCGGCATTCTGCGCGCGGGCAACCGCCCGAAGCTTGCCGAGGTCGTGCAGTGGGTTCGTAGACGCGCTGATGCATAACTAGTGAGCGTATGACGAGTGATCGTATGACGATCGGGGCTTCCATGGATCGCCCGCTCGAGCGCAAGCGCTTCCCGCCGATGCAAGCTGCACTGCTCGCCGGTGTGGCGTTCGCGTTCGGAGCTGCGATCTACCTGATCGCTACACGTTCGGGAACGACGACGCTGAGCGTCGAGCCGGCGCGGCTTACGATAGCGAAGGTCGAGCACGGCGAGTTTCGCGACTACTACCCGGTTGACGGTCGAGTCGAGCCCGCGACGACCGTTTATCTCGATGTCCAGGAAGGCGGCCGCGTCGAGAAGATTTTCGTTGCGGGCGGCCACCCGATCGCGAAAGGCGAATTGATTATGCGATTGTCGAACGCAAATCTGCAGCGCAGCGCGATCGAGACCGAGACCCGGCTCATCGAGAACCTCGATCTGTTGCGGAATACGCAGCTCACGCGCGCGCAGAGCGGCTTGTTACTCAAAGAGTCGCTGGTCGATCTCGAGCATCAGATCATTGAAATCGAGAACCGCTATGCGCGCTACCGGCGCATCGAAGCGGAAGGCGCCATCTCGAAAGAGGCGCTCGAATCGACGCGCAACGAACTTGGGCGTCTCAACGACAAGCGGGAACTCTTGAAGCAGCGCATCGAGCAGGAAGACGTGCTCGGCCGCAACCAGCTTGCGCGAGCTAACGAGTCCATCGAGCGTCTTACCTTGAGCCTCGACCTCCTGCGCCGGATTGTCGATAACCTCGACGTGCGCGCGCCGATCGACGGCTTTCTGTCGAGCATCGGCGCCGAGATCGGCGAGAACATCGCGCCGGGCCGCCGTATCGGCCAAATCGATCAGCTCGATGCGTTCAAGATCCGCGCGAGCATCGACCAGTACTATCTCTCGCGAGTCGAAGTCGGCACCTCCGGCAAGACCGAACTCGACGGTGAGATCTACGCGGTCGCCGTCAAAAAGGTGTATCCGGAAGTCGTTAACGACGCATTCACCGTCGACATCGATTTCACCGGTGCGCCGCCGTCCGGCTTACGGCGCGGTCAGCGACTGACGATCGAGCTAAGCTTCGGCGCATCGACGCAGAGCCTGATCGTCGAACGCGGCGGCTTTATGCAGCACTCGGGCGGGCGGTGGGTTTACTTGATCGCTGAAGACCGTCGCTCAGCACATCGTGCACCGGTTCGCTTCGGTCGGCAAAATCCGCGCTACCTCGAAGTGCTCGAGGGTCTGCGCCCGAACGACTGGATCGTGAGCTCGACCTACACGACGTTCAACGACGTGGACGAGATTGAGTTTACGGACCCGGTTGTTCTTCCCGAGTCAGCGACTGTCAATGCAACTGGAGCCCCATGATCATCGAAACAAAAGACTTGAAGAAGCTCTATCGCACGGATCTCGTCGAGACCACGGCGCTCGACTCGGTGAATTTTTCCGTCGACGCGGGACAGTTCGTCTCGATCATGGGGCCGTCGGGTTGTGGCAAGTCGACGCTGATGCACATTCTTGGGCTCATCGACACACCGAGCGACGGCAGTTACCGGTTCCTCGGCGAGGATGTGTCGCGCTATCCCGAAAGCAAGCGCTCCGCAATCCGCAAACGCAACATCGGCTTCGTTTTCCAGAGCTTCAACCTGATCGACGAACTCACGGTCTACGAGAACGTCGAGTTGCCGCTCGTGTATGCGAAGACGCCGCCGCGCGAGCGTCAAGCGAAAGTCGACGCCGTGCTTGAGCGCATGGACATCGGTCATCGACGCGATCACTTGCCCAGCCAACTATCGGGTGGGCAGCAGCAGCGCGTCGCGGTGGCGCGCGCGGTTGTCCATCAGCCGAACCTGGTCCTCGCCGACGAGCCGACTGGCAATCTCGATTCTGAGCACGGCACCGAGGTCATGAAGATCCTCGCCAAGCTGCATGCAGAAGGCACGACCATTCTGATGGTTACGCACTCGCCTGACAGCGCCGCGTACGCCGAGCGCACGGTGCGTATGCTAGACGGTCGCATTCTCGCCGATCACCGCTCCGGCCGATCGTCATGAAGCGCTATTTGAAAATGGCGCTGCGAGATCTCCGGCGCGAGAAGCTCTATACGCTTTTGAATGTGTCGGGCCTCGCGCTCGGGCTCGCGTGCTGCTTGATGCTCGGCTTGTACTTGTGGGGCGAGCTGACCTACGACCGGCATCATGTGAACCACGAACGTATTTTTAGAGTCGCGATCAACTATACATTCGGCGACGGCCGCAGTTCCGACCTGGCAATCACGTCGGGCGCGCTCGGTCCCATGCTCGCCGAGGAATATCCGGAGTACTTCAAGTCGTATGTCCGCTTCCGCGCCGGGTCCCGCCCGAACCCGGCGCTGCTCCGCTACGAAGACCAGATGGCGTATTGGAACGACATCTATCTCGCCGACGACAATGTCTTCGACGTGTTCACGCACGAAATTATCTATGGCGATCCGCGCACGGCGCTCACGAAGCCCTTCTCAATCGCGATCAGCCGCCGCATGGCGCAACGTTATTTCGGGAACGAGAGTCCGATCGGCCGCACGCTCACGACCGAAGGAATGAAACAACCGCTCAACGTCACGCTCGTGTTCGAGGAGCTGCCCCAGAATTCGCATCTGCGCTACGACGCGTTGGTTGCCTATAAGGGTGCGGGGGCCGAATTGCCGGCAGACGTCACGGCGCGGCTCCGGCGGCTGATAAACGCCGATAATTTCGAATTCACCTACGTTGTGTTGGCGGACGGCGCCGATCCGCGCGAGTACGCTCGGTTGAGTGAGGCATTTTGCGAGAAGCACATGAGGATGGGCCTGCAAACGGCCAACCTTAAGTGGAAGAGCTGGCTTGAGCCGCTCGCGGACGTCCACTTGAACCCCGAATACGAGTACGACCTGCCGCATGGCAATCGCATTTACCTATACGCATTCGCGGCCGTTGCGGTGTTCATCCTGGCTGTTGCATGCATCAACTACGTGAATCTCGCGACTGCGCGCGCAGCGCGACGCACGCGCGCGATCGGCTTGCGCAAGATCCTCGGCGCCGAACGCGCTTCGTTAATCGCGCAGTTCTTGGGCGAATCCGTGTTGTTCGCGTTGCTTGCGACCGTGCTTGGCGTGATGCTCGTCGAAGTGCTGCTGTCCCTGCCTGCCGTGAGCGCGTTGTTCGGCAAGACCCTGACGCTTAACCTCTTCGGCAGACCGCTGCTTGGCTTCGGCGTGCTGGTATTCGGCCTCTTGGTCGGTGTGCTGGCCGGGCTCTATCCGGCCTTGTATCTGTCCTCTTTCATGCCGCTCACGGCGCTTGTCGGTCGTTATCGGCCGAGTGGGCTCAAGCTGCGCGAAGCGCTCGTTTTCATTCAGTTCGCGATCTCGATCGGGGTTATCGCGTGCACGTTGCTGATGGGCCAGCAGATGCGTTTCATCGCGAACAAAGGGCTCGGCTTCGATAAGCAGAATCGAGTGCTGCTCACCCTGCGTGGCCGCGAACTCGTCGAACGCGAAGCGCTCATCGCCACCGAGCTTAAGAAGCAGCCCGGCGTCCTCGGTGTCGCGACGAGCGCCACGATCATGGGCCGCGACATGCCTCTTGTGACCGGCAAAGTCCAGAACAACGAGGGCGCCATGACCGATTTCGGGTTCAGCATGTTTCCGGTGAGCGACGACTTCATACCGGTCATGGGCATCGAACTTGCCCAAGGCCGGGACTTTTCGCGGCGGCTCCTGACCGACGTCGGCGGCGCGTACATCGTCAACGAAACGTTCGTCCGCAAGATGGGGTGGAAAGACCCGCTCGGCAAACGCATCATGCTTCCGCTCGAAGGGGCCGGCATTGGGCCCGTGATCGGCGTCGTCAAGGACTTCAACTACAAATCGCTGCGCTCGTCCATCGAGCCCTTCGCGATGTTCCGGAACGTCGACCGAGCCGGAGGGCGGCTCATGGTCGTCAGCATCGCGCCCGACGGTATCCGCGAGACGTTGCAGCGCATTCAGAAGCTGTTCGCGGAGCTCGATCCGAAGCATCCGTTCGAATACACGTTCCTCGACGAGGAACTCGGCCGGCTTTACGTCTCCGAGGAGCGCCTCATGAGACTGATCGGCGTCTTCGCCGCAATCTGCATCTTCGTCGCATGCCTCGGCCTTTTCGGTTTGGCTGCGTCGGCGACCGAGCAACGCACGAAGGAGATCGGCATCCGTAAGGTGCTCGGCGCCTCGCCCTTGACGATCATCCTTCTGCTCGCGCGGCGCGTGCTTCTGCTGATCGCGGCCGGTGCCAGCGTTGCATCTTTGGTCACGTGGCTCGCGATGCAGCAGTGGCTGTCCGGCTTTGCGTATCGCGCCGCACTGAATCCGGCTTACTTGCTGCTCGCCGCGTTCGGTGCGGGTGCCGTCGCGTTGCTCACGATTGCTCTGCAATCGTGGCGCACCGTACGCGGCGATCCCGTCGAGGCGCTGCGCTACGAATGATTTTTCGAATCACCTGCTTCCCGCAACGGAAACTCTTATGAAGCCATTCTTCCACACGCTTCTGCTCTGGGCGACGCTGGCCGGTGCCGCTGCTGCACAGACCAACCTCGCCGGGACATGGCAAGGCAGGCTCGAGGTCGCGCCCAGCAGGACAATCGCAATCCATTTCGTGATCGCGACGGCACCGGACGGCGGATACTCGGTCGTTGTGACCTCGCCCGACTCGGGCGCGATCAAGAATATGCGCGCGGCCAGCGTCACTTTCGTCGATACTCGACTGACCATCGACGTGCCTGCGCTTTCTGGCGGCTACGCAGGCACTTTGCGCAACGGCATTCTCGAAGGCGAGTGGTCGCAGGAAGGCGCAAAGTTGCCGCTCTCCTTGCGTCCCTATTACATCGCGGTAGCGAACTACCTCGACTTGCCGACCACGGGGCGCAAGCAGCTGAAGGGGCGTTGGAGCGGAATGCTCAACGGGCTCGCGGTAGTTGTGCGCTTCGAGACGGATACCCAAGGACGCACGCTCGGTTTCTTCGACAGTCCGCAGCAGAACATCGGGAACGTGCCGATCACGAAGGCCAAATTCGCGGGCACAAAGCTTACGTTTGGCATGGCCTTCGGCGCGAAGTACACGGGCAAACTCGCAGACAACAAGCTGACGGGCGAGTGGACACAGGCTGAGTTGCCGAGTCCGCTTCCGCTCGCGCTCACGCGCGAGAAACTGACGGCTGAAGCAGCTGCGCCGTACCTGGGTCTTTATTGGGCCGAACCGCTGCAAAAACCGATGATCGTCGTGCTCGACAAGGATCGTCTGGCACTGGAACTTCCATGGCAAGTACTGCGGGATTTAAGAAAAACGGACGAGGCACACATGTGGGCATATGTGTCAAACCCGAACAACTTGGTGAAGTTTCACCGCGACGGCAACGGACCGGCCACGGCGATGGAGTTGCTGCAGTCACAAACCGCAACGCTCAAGCGGTTCGAGCCGGAAGAAGGTTTGCCCAGTCTCGACGAATTGTTCAAGCGCCGACCCGACCCACAGCGCGCCAAAAAGCTCGTCTCGCTCGGCATCCTTCGCATGAGCGGCAGCATCAAGCTCACGACTTCGCAAGAACCAGGAGCCTTCGAACTTTTGGCTGCCGGAAACGACCGTTCGCGTATGAAGCTCAACGTGAATGGCGGTGAGACCCAACAAATCGTGGCCGGCAAGAGGGCCTGGGTTCAATACGCAACGTCGACGCCAATACAGGAACTGCCAGAGGCGATGGCCAAGTCGACCCGGCGCGGCGGCTGGCTGCTCGCCACCGGCGACTGGCGCGCCGAATTCGAACAGGCACGCGTCCTGAAGCGTGTCGAGCTGGAAGGCAAGCCCGTATTCCTTGTTCATGCCGTTCCCAAGGAAGGCCGGCAGCGATTGATCTATCTGGATGTTGAAACCGGCTTGACGCACGGCTACGACGAAGTGCAAGAGCTACCCGAGCTAGGCATGGTCGGATGCGAGGTACGCGTCGCCGATTATCGTGAGATCGACGGCGTGCAGATCCCGTTCAAAATCACTGTGAAGTATTCCAGGCAGCCGACGCTAGGGACTCGGACCTATCAAGTGAAGAAGGTCGAAACGGGCCTGAAACTCGATAAGGATCCATTCACAAACAAGTAACGCATCGAAGCACTGCGCTACAAATAATTTTTCGAATCACATGCTTGTACCAAAGGAGACTCCAATGAAAACCTTCTTCCGCGCGCTTATGCTCTGGGCAGCGCTGGCCGGTGCCGCTGCTGCACAGACCAACCTCGCCGGGACATGGCAAGGCGTGCTCGAGATCGAACCCGGCAAGACGCTCGCGATTCACTTCGTGATTGCGGCGAAGTCGGGTGGTGACTACTCGGCCGTCGTGACTTCGCCCGACTCGGGGGCAATCAAAAACGTGCCGGCGACCCGCGTCACGTTCGCCGACAATAAGCTGACAGTCGACGTGCCTACGCTCTCCGGCGGCTACGTGGGCACTTTGCGTAACGGCGTGATCGAGGGCGAGTGGTCGCAGGAAGGCGCAAAGATGCCGCTCTCCTTGCGGCCTTACAAAACGCCGACATTGACGAAAGCGGACATCGAAGCGCTGCGCGGCGAATGGTTCGGCAAGTACACCAACATTTTTGGGATCGAAATAACGATCGTTTTCCACTTCAGCGCTGGCGCCGACAATGCGCTGCGCGGTGTCCTGGATATTCCCGAACAAGGCGTGAAGGATTGGGCGACCGCCGACGTTTCGCTCGACCAAGGGTATTTTTCCGTCAAAGTGCCGGCCATTTATGCCGAAATCACGGGCCTCCTAAAGGGCGGCCAGATCGTTGGTCAGTTGAAGCAGCTCGGCAACTCGCTGCCGCTCACCTTGAAGAAAGGCCGATACGTCGCGGCGGCGAGTTACCTTGACTTACCGGCCGAGGCGCGCGAGCAACTCAATGGTCGTTGGGGTGGAGCGCTCGGGCCGTTGACGTTGATCGTGCGCTTCGAGAAGGATGCTCAAGGACGAGCGCTCGGTTTCCTCGACATGCCGCAACAGAACATCAAAAACATGCCGATTACGGAGGCCACACTTGCGGACACGAAGCTCACTTTTGCCGCCGCTGGATACGGTGCGAAGTACACGGGAGGGCTTGCAGACGGAAAGTTGACGGGCGAATGGACTCAGGGGGGGATGTTGAAGCCGGTCCCGCTCGTGCTCACGCGCGGATATGTTGCGGCGGCGAACTATCTCGACTTGCCTGCGGCGGCGCGCGAACAGCTCAAGGGCCGTTGGAGCGGGGTCCTCGGACCGCTGACGCTGATCGTGCGTTTCGAGACGGATGCTGAAGGGCGCGTGCTCGGCTTTCTCGATAGTCCGAATCAGAACACCCGGAACATATCGATCACGGAGGCCAAGCTTGCAGGCACGAAGTTCACGTTCGGCATTGCCTTGATCGGTGGGAAATATACGGGCGAACTTGCAGGCAGCAAGCTGACAGGCGAGTGGGTACAAACCGGAATGCCGAATCCAGCCCCGCTCGCGCTTACGCGCGAGAAGTAAGGGCGCATGGTCCTTCGACGGCTTCGATCCGCGGAGTCGTCGTCGGCATCGGATGAGAAGGATCAATGGTAGTTAGGTAATTTGTCGGGAGCGAAATATGAAAATAATCACTGGCACAGTGGTTCTACTGGCTGGCTTGTATATCTGCATCCGCTCGCGAGACGTTGGAAGCCGACTCCAGCGTTATTACCGTAACTATCCATTTGTGAGCAATGCCGGGCAGCGGCAAACGCAGTTTTGGAACGGATTTGCAATATTTATTGGCGCTGCCTGTGTCATGGCCGGAGTTCTTGCCGTCACGTCCGCCTAACCACCGCCTCAAAGCCGTTCACTTCGCTCGACCGTGCAACGATCAACGACATGCTGAAAGTAATTCCCAAGACGTGGTCTTATGCGTTCTCCGTGACGGACGGCGCGCACTCCGTCGCAGAGGTCGTGGATCTCTCCTGGTGGCGCGACAAGAGCCAGATTCGGACCCACGACGAGATCTACACGGCACGTCGCGACAAGTTTTCGTACGTCCTCGAGTCGGCGGCCGGTGTGTTCGCGCGTGCAGAGCAGCCCCGGAAGTGTTTTCGCGAACTCGTTATCACGTGTTCGGGCCAGCAGTACACGCTCCGTGCGAGGTCGCCGTTGCGGCGTCAATTCCTGATGTTCAGGGACTCCACGCAAATCGGATCCCTTTCGCCCGAAGGGCTCTTCACGCGGAAGGTTGCAGTGGAACTTCCCAAGGAATTCCCGCTGATCCTGCAAATCTTCGTCATTTGGTTGGCGATGACCCTCTGGAAGCACGAGGAATCCTGAAATATCGCCATTGATAGCAAGCACCTGGGACGTTCCATAAGGGTCCGTCCATAGAACCTTCGGTTAGTCGGTCCAACCAACGGCGATTTGCGGCCGGTCATCGACGTGAAACAATCCCAAGCTTGTTTCCCTCGTCATTGGCTATATGGCTCTAACCAAAACGCAGCTCACCCATCTCGAGCGTCTCGAGGCCGAGAGCATTCATATCCTCCGCGAGGTGGTGGCCGAGTGCGAAAAGCCGGTCATGTTGTACTCCATTGGCAAAGACAGTTCGGTAATGCTGCACTTGGCCATGAAGGCGTTCTATCCGGCTAAGCCGCCGTTCCCCTTGCTGCACGTGGATACGACTTGGAAGTTTCGCGACATGATCGCGTTTCGGGACCGAATGGCCAAGGAATTGGGCTTGGAATTGATCGTGCACATCAATCAAGACGGCGTACGGCAGGGCATCGGTCCCTTCACGCACGGATCCGGCGTGCACACCGACGTGATGAAGACGCAGGCTTTAAAGCAGGCACTCGACAAATATGGGTTCGACGCCGCTTTCGGCGGCGCGCGCCGCGATGAAGAAAAGTCCCGCGCGAAAGAACGCGTATTTTCGTTCCGATCGGCCCAGCATCGCTGGGATCCGAAACGGCAACGTCCGGAGCTTTGGCAGCTGTACAACGCCCGCAAGTCCAAAGGCGAAAGCTTGCGCGTGTTCCCGATCTCGAACTGGACCGAATTGGATATTTGGCAGTACATCTATCTCAAGAAGATTCCGATCGTGCCGCTTTATTTCTCCGCCAAGCGCCCGGTGGTCGAGCGCGACGGCGTATTGATCATGGTCGACGACGACCGCATGCCTTTGAAGCCCGGTGAGAAGCCACAGATGAAAGAGGTGCGCTTCCGAACGTTAGGCTGTTATCCGCTTACCGGCGCGATCGAAAGCAGTGCCGATAATTTAGAGTCCATCATTCAAGAAATGCTGCTCACGACCACCTCGGAGCGGCAGGGTCGGGTCATCGATCATGATGCGGCGGCGTCCATGGAAAAGAAAAAGCAGGAGGGATACTTCTAAGAAGCTACTAGTAACTAGCAGCTAGCATCTAGCCAGAGATGAAGAAGAGTCTGGCTAGCGGCTAATCGCTAGTGGCTAGTCGCCAGACAACGAAGTTGCTATGGCTCATAAATCCGAACTCATCGCTTCCGACATCGTCGGGTATTTAAAGGCTCACGAGCAGAAGAGCCTGCTACGGTTCATTACCTGCGGGAGTGTCGACGACGGGAAGTCGACGCTCATCGGACGCTTGCTCTACGAATCGAAGTTGATTTTCGAGGATCAACTGGCTGCATTGGAGGCCGATTCCAAGAAGATGGGTACGCAGGGCGGCGATCTTGATTTCGCGCTGCTGGTCGACGGGCTTGCTGCAGAGCGCGAGCAGGGCATTACGATTGACGTTGCGTATCGGTTTTTTTCGACCGACAAGCGTAAGTTCATCGTGGCCGATACGCCCGGACACGAGCAATATACGCGCAACATGGTGACCGGCGCCTCGACTGCGGACGTAGCCGTGATCTTGATCGATGCGCGAAAGGGCGTGTTGACCCAAACGCGACGCCATAGTTACATCGTTTCATTGCTCGGCATTCGCAACGTGGTATTGGCGATCAACAAAATGGATTTGATCAAGTACGACGAAGAGGAGTTCAACTGTATCGTTCGGACGTATCGCGAATTTGCGACGCAAATCGGCATCGAGAAGTTCACGGCGATTCCTATGTCCGCTTTGAAGGGCGACAACGTTACGGAAGCAACCCAGTCGATGCCTTGGTATGTCGGTCCTACCTTAATGTCGTTTCTTGAAAATTTGGAGATCGACGAAGATTTGCAGCAGCGCGCGTTTCGTCTCCCTGTGCAGTGGGTTAATCGGCCGAATCAGGATTTTCGCGGTTTCACGGGCATGATCGCCAGCGGCGTCGTGCAGGTCGGGGAGCGCATTCGCACGTTGCCGTCGGGCAAGGAGAGCACGATTACCCGGATCGTGACCATGGACGGCGATTTGCCGCGCGCCGTCGCTGGGCAGTCCGTGACGCTCACATTGAAGGACGAGATCGACGTGAGTCGCGGCGATGTCCTCGTGAAAACGGAAAGTCCTGCGGGCGTTGCCGACCAATTTCAATCCACGATCATTTGGATGCACGAAGAGCCGATGCTGCCGGGCCGTCCTTATTTATTGAAGATCGGCGCGAAAACGGTGACGGCGAGCATCGCTCAGCCTAAGTACAAGGTGAACGTCAATACCATGGAGCACCTCGCTGCGAAACAGCTGGAGCTCAACGAGATCGGCGTATGCAACTTGAACTTGGATCGGCAGATCGCCTTTGACCCTTATTCCGAAAATCGCGAGACCGGCGGTTTTATCCTGATCGACCGCATCACCAACGACACGGTGGGCGCCGGATTGATTCAATTCGCCTTGCGCCGCGCCGACAATATTCACTGGCAGGCACTCGACGTCAATAAACAAGCCCGTTCCGAACAAAAGCACCAGACAGCAGGCGTGCTTTGGTTCACCGGTTTGTCGGGCGCGGGCAAATCGACGATCGCGAATCTGGTGGAGAAGAAGCTGCTTGCGATGGGACGCCACACGTATTTGCTCGACGGCGACAACGTGCGACACGGGTTGAATAAGGACCTAGGGTTCACCGACGCCGATCGCGTCGAAAACATTCGGCGCGTCGCGGAGGTTTCGAAGCTAATGGTGGATGCCGGGCTCATCGTGCTGGTGTCGTTCATTTCGCCGTTCCGTTCCGAGCGCCGCATGGCCCGCGATCTACTGCAGCCGGGCGAGTTCATCGAGATCTTCGTGGATACGCCGTTGTCGGAAGCCGAAAAGCGGGACCCGAAAGGGCTGTACCGCAAGGCGCGTCGCGGCGAAATCAAGAACTTCACCGGCATCGACTCGCCTTACGAACCGCCAGAACGCGCAGAAATCCATCTCGATACGACGAAGCAGTCGTCCGAGTCGGCGGCCGATGCGATCGTCGAGCAGCTGCGTGCGCGCGGAATGTTGGGCTAAATGATCGTTGCGCCCGAAGTTCGTCATGCCGTGGTCGCGCTGGCGAAACAAGCGGGCGCTGCGATCATGGAAGTTTACGGGCGAAGCTTCGACGTCACGACCAAAGGCGATGCCTCGCCGCTCACGGAAGCCGATCTGCGTTCGCACGACATCATTGTCGCTGGCCTCCGTCGCCTTGCGCCGAGCTATCCCGTGCTCTCGGAAGAGGCGGCCGAAGTTCCCTTCGAAGAACGCTCCGCGTGGCAAACGTATTGGCTCGTCGATCCGTTGGATGGAACTAAGGAATTCGTTTCGCGCAATGGCGAATTCACGGTAAACATCGCGCTGATTCACGATCATGCGCCGGTTTTCGGAGCCGTCTATGTACCGGCGGTTGGCGTGGCGTACGCGGGCGGAAAGGATTTTGGCGCGACAAAACAATGCGGCGCTGCCGCCGTGGAAAAGATTGCGACTGCGATACCGGCGGCAAGTCCGCCGCGGATCGTGGGAAGTCGTTCGCATCGCGGTGAATTGCTCGCTGCTTATCTCGCCAAGTTTGCCGCTTACGAATTGGTGTCGATGGGCAGCTCACTCAAGTTCTGCATGGTGGCCGAAGGCCGGGCCGATTTGTATCCGCGTCTCGGTCCCACCAGCGAATGGGATACGGCGGCCGCACAGGCCGTGGTCGAAGGTGCAGGTGGAGTGGTCTGCACTCGCGATGGAGGTCGATTGCTTTACAACACCAAAGCGAACCTCTTGAATCCTGACTTTTTCGTTTTCGCGGATCATAAGCAGGATTGGCTCGGTAGACTTGATTGAGCGCTTATTGACGCCGCCTGGCTAGCTCGTTACTTTCGAACGATGAACGGCATTATCACGCTTACTACAGATTTCGGTCTCAGCGATCCTTTCGTCGGCGTGATGAAAGGCCAAATCCTGAATCGTTTTCGCGAGGCGCAGATCGTCGACCTCACGCATGACATTCTTGCGCATTGGCCGGCTGAAGCCGGGTTCTGGTTGGCGCGCAGTTACACGTACTTTCCGCGCGGGACCTTGCATGTCGCGGTTGTCGATCCGGGCGTCGGCACGCAGCGCGATATCGTTGCGGTGGAACTGGACGGACACGTCTTTCTTGCGCCCGACAATGGCTTGCTTGCGCCACTCGTGAACCGCGTTTCCGGGGCGCGAATTCACAAGTTGGATATGAGCCGGCTCGCTCCGTTCGGCATCCTTGCGCCGAGCGCCACGTTTCACGGCCGTGACATCTTCGCGCCGCTGGCGGCGGAAATGGCAGCGGGCCGCTGCCGCCCGACCAGTCTTGGCAGCGAGGCCGGCGAATTGGTTCCTGCCTGGGTCGAAGAGCCCGAAGTGACCGCCGATCAGGTAACCGGTGTCGTAATTACGATCGACCATTTCGGTAACTTAATTACGAACATCGATGCGCACCTGGTTAAGCCCTTCCGCACCCCTGTCATCCGCGCCGGCGCCCACGAGTTTGCCCTAAGCCGTACGTATGGCGACCGTCAGCCTGGGGGATATTTGGCGCTAGTCAACGCCTTCGGCGTGATTGAAATTGCTCGGGCGGAAAAAAGTGCTGCCGATGGGTTGGGGATCGGGCGCGGGGCGCCGGTCTCCGTGACGGAAAAATAACCTTACTCTCCTCCCGGCCCTTGATTGCCGGCCGTTTGGACGCAGAACGTAGACCCGAAAAGGGAAGCTCCTGCCTCGGAACTGGCTTAAGGGTATTCGGTTAGGCTGGGATAGTTCTTCGGTCTTTCGAAGCCGTCAAGTAACCATTGAAAAGCTGGCCGCATCGTATATAGTCCGCACCGTTCGCGACCGGCCCGCAGCGCGAAGAAGAGGCAGGCGATTGATTCGCCTAGTTTTTTAGAGAATTTTTTAGAAAACTTTTTTCGGGGAGACAGCCCCAGAGTTTTGTCTGGATGTCTCGTCCGGAACTTTCATAGGAAACCATCGTGGAGAGAGACGACGACCATTTCGATCTCGATGACGAATTCGTAGCGGAAAGCGAGGAATCGCAGGACTACGACAAATTCATCGACCGCGTAAATACGCGAGTGCGCCCGAGCAGCAATGCCATCAAAAAAGGCAAAGCGGCTTGGAGCAAATTAGAGGATGTGTTGGCGGAGCGTCGCTTGCAAAAAGAGTTGGAAGACTTCGAAAGCGACGGTTAACGACAAAAATATCCTATGCCGTCCGACGGGTGCGGAGGCGTAGTTGTCCGCGAAAGTTGAGCGGACCTCCTGTTCGCGCGGCGTTAAACTGCGCTGCCCACCTATAGCGTATACAGATATACAGCAAGAAGATCTCAAGGCCCTTATGGCGACCGCTGCCGATTCCAAAACGTCCGTCCGCGTTTCTTCATCGCCCTTCGTCGTTCTCAAATTCGGCGGCACCAGCGTGTCGTCGGTTGCCAATTGGAAAAACATCGCCTCGGTGTTGCGTGCGCGCCTCGGCAGCGGGCTGCAGCCGCTTGTCGTGCATTCAGCGGTATCGGGCATTACCGACCGACTTGAACAATTGCTGGCTTGCGCCGGCGGCGAAGGAGGCCCCACCTCCGATTGGCAAGGCGTAATGAAGCAAATCGAAGAGCGCCATAGACAGCTTGCCACTGAGCTCGGCATTGCCGTGAGTCAGGAGCTTGACGAGCAATTTCAACGCTTGCGGCAAATAGCTTCCGGCATCGCGCTCGTTGGCGAAGTGAGCGACAAACTCCGTGCACGCGTGATGGCCCAGGGTGAGTTGATGGCCACGCGACTCGGGGCGGCATTCCTGGCGGCAGAAGGGTTTGACGTCGAGTGGTTGGATGCGCGCAAGGTGCTGAAGGCGGAGCAGCGTCGGAATGCGAGCGTACGCGCCGCGTATTTGTCCGCAACCTGCAATTTCGAGCCTGATACCGCGTTGCAGTCGCGCTGCTCCAAGCCGAATAAAGTTTGGATTACGCAAGGATTCATTGCGAGCGACGACGCGGGCGATACGGTGCTGCTGGGCCGCGGCGGGTCCGATACCTCCGGCAGTTACTTTGCCGCTAAGCTCGCGGCGCAACGATTGGAAATTTGGACCGACGTGCCCGGAATGTTTAGCGCAAACCCGCGTTCGGTGCCGACTGCCCGACTGCTGCGCGCGCTCGAATACGACGAAGCCCAAGAAATCGCCAGCAGCGGAGCGAAAGTGCTGCATCCGCGTTGTTTGATGCCGGTTAAGCACTACGCGATTCCGCTCTACGTTTACGCGACGCAAACGCCGAACCTCGAAGGCACGGCGATCACGGCGCACGGCAGCGACGGCGAAGCGCACGTCAAGGCTGTCACCATCAAGAAGGGTATTACGCTCGTATCGATGGAAACCGTCGGTATGTGGCATCAAGTTGGCTTTCTTGCCGATGCTTTCGCTGTTTTTAAAGACCATGGATTGAGCGTGGATTTGGTGTCCACCTCGGAAACCAACGTGACCGTGTCGCTCGATCCTGCGGCGAACACGCTGACGCAAGCGGCTTTAGGCGCGCTCGTTGCCGATCTCGGCAAACTATGCCGCGTGGAAGTGTTCGGTCCGTGCGCCGCGGTGAGTTTGGTCGGACGCCGCATTCGCGCCATCTTGCACAAGTTGGGCGAAGCGCTGGAGCTTTTCGAAGAACAGAAAATTTACCTCGTGACCCAGGCGGCGAACGATCTCAACCTGACGTTCGTGGTGGATGAAGCGCAAGGCGAGCGGTTGGTGGCACGGCTGCACGAGATCACGATCCACAACTCTCCCGATGCAAGAATTCTCGGTCCAACGTGGGAACAATTGTATGCAACGCCCAAGCAAGAGTCGGTGCCCGTGCAGTGGTGGCACGCGCGTCGCGATGAGCTCTTGAAAATCGGCGCGCAGCATGGGGCCGCCTACGTTTACGATCGAGCGACGGTATTGCGGCAAGCGAAGTCGCTGCAACAGTTGCCCGGCATCCAAAAGGTTTTGTTCGCCATGAAAGCGAATCCGAACCCAGAACTCCTGGCGGCTCTCGAAGCGCAAGGCGTCGATTTCGATTGCGTGAGCCCGGGCGAAATCGAACGACTCTTGGAGTTGTTTCCCAAGATCGATCGCTCGCGAATTTTGTTCACGTTGAATTTCGCCCCGCGCAGCGAATACGAATGGGGCTTTGATAAGGGTGTGCGGGTTACGCTCGATAACTTGCATCCGCTGAAGCACTACCCCGAAGTCTTTAAGGGGCGCGATGTGTTTCTGCGCATCGACACCGGCACCGGTCGCGGTCATCACGACAAGGTGCGCACGGCCGGCATTCATTCGAAATTCGGCATTCCGATGTTCGAGATGGACGAGCTTGAGCGCTTGTTAAAGAGCGCGGGTGCGCGCGTCGTCGGTTTGCATGCGCACACCGGCAGTGGAGTATTTAACGTCGAGAACTGGCGCGAAGTCGGCGATATTCTCACGCAACTCACCGCGCGTTTCCCTTCGGTAACTATGGTCGATTTGGGTGGCGGACTCGGCGTGCCCGAGAAGGCAACCGATGCAGGTCTCGACCTGAATGCGCTCGGTGCCGTTCTTTCGGAATTGCACAAGCAACATCCGAAGCTCGCATTTTGGTTGGAGCCCGGGCGCTATCTCGTGGCGCAGGCCGGTGTTTTGCTGGCGCAGGTCACGCAGACCAAGGGCAAGGGCGCGGTTCAATACGTCGGCGTCGCGACCGGCATGAATTCGTTGATTCGCCCGGCGCTCTATGGAGCGCACCATGAGATCGTAAATCTCACGCGGCTTGATGAGGTGGCCAGCGAAGTCGTCAATGTGGTCGGGCCCATTTGCGAATCGGGCGATCAGCTCGGTAACGATCGATTGCTGCCGCCGTCGCAACAGGACGATGTGCTCTTGATCGCGAATGCGGGCGCGTACGGGTATGCGATGAGTTCGCGGTACAACCTGCGTGAGCCGGCGCGGGAAATTGT
>CAZQYC010000086.1:0-10763 GCA_964597495.1 uncultured Steroidobacteraceae bacterium
GTAGTCGCGCCAACTAGACATGTTTATTCCTTTCGATTCCTTCAGGCCCTCTCCCCTTGCGGGAGAGGGTTGGGGTGAGGGGTGCGGCATTCAGTACACGGCTTTCATTGAAAGCAAAGATCCCCCTCACCCTGCCCTCTCCCGCAAGGGGAGAGGGAACAATGAGAAGCGGGATCACTCTGGTGCTCCTTGCGCCTGATGTTGGAAGAAATGCCGTACGGCGTCCCACACGTCTTCCACGCGGCCGAGAGGAAAGCTGCCGGTCGGTTTGCCTTCGGCGTGCATGGATTTGAACAACGATCCGGTTTCGGTCGCGAGCGGCCGCTGTCCCGTTCCGGAAACTTCGATGTAGCCGCTGTAATTGGCTACCTCGGCCACCGAACGCAAAGCGTTTTCGGCGTGCGTGCGATCTTCGGTGTAATTGTCGCCGTCGGATGCGTAGAACATATAAATGTTGTAACGCGATGGACTGAAACGCGCTTCGATAATCTCGTGGACTTTCTCGAGTCCGGTGGAGGCGACCGTGCCGCCCGACCCTTGAACTTGGAAAAATTCTTCTTCGCTGAATTCCCAAGCTTCAGTGGTATGCGCCACGAACACAGTGTCGAGATGCTTGTACTGGCGTTTCAATCCTTGCGTCGCCCAAAAGAAGAACGTCTTGGCCAATTGGCGATCGCGATCGGTCATGCTGCCGGAGACGTCCATGACGAGAAATACGACAGCCTGGATCGACGGTTGCTCGCGGCGATTCAATTGCCGGAAGCGCAGATCGTCATCGGTAAACGTTGGGCTGCCGCTCTGTCCTTCCTTGGCTTGGACGGCGCGGCGTTTAATCGATTCACGCATGGAACGGCGGCGATCGAGTCGCGAACGGGCGCCGCGTTTGTCCCAGCCTTCGCGCGTCCAATCGACGTCTTCGGACTTGCCGATCCGCGCCTTTAGATTGGGGAGCTGCATTTCCTCCCACAGCCAGTCGACGATGTCGTCGATTTTGAATTCCAGCGTGAACTCGATGCCGCCTTCGCCGCTGCCTGCCGCGCCTTTTCCGGAGGTGTCGCCTTGGGAAGAGGGCGGTGCCAGTACATCGCCGGGTTTGGCGGCGCCTTGGCCGACGCCCTGCTGTTTGCCGGGACGCACGAGACGAAAATGGTAGTGCTCGAGCATTCTGACCGGAACGCGCACGGTGCGCGCGCCGCCGCCCACGATGTCCGCATTGGCGACGATTTCGGGAAGATGTTCGCGCACGGCATCGCGAACCTTTTCGTTGTGACGCAGCCAGTCGCGAGCACCGCGCGAAAACAAGTCGTACCAGCCATTCAAATTCGAACCGGGAAAATTCGAACCGGTCGAATCGGAATTAGATGGATTCGAACTGCCGACCCGATCGTCTGTGTCCACTTGGGCTCCTGTCGCAGGTGCGACGTTACTCCTGTGCTAAAAGAGTGGTGACATAGTTGAGCGCTTCCTTGGCGCTATGGTCGTCGTAACCATACTCGTTCACGAGCCGTTGTTGAACCGCTGAAATCTTCTTCCGCGCTTCATCGTCAGGGCGCGCGCTCGAGGTGACGAGCCGCAATACGTCGCGGCGCTCTTCAAACAGATACTGCTCGATAGCTTCGTGCATGCGCGCGTGGCTGTCGAGTGTGAACTTCTCGCCGGCTTTGAAGGCGACCATGGCCTTGCGCACCACTTCCTGTCTAAAGGAGTGCTTGCCGGAATCCGACACCTTGATCTTTTCTTCCACCGATCTGAGGAAGCGCTCGTCGGCAGGGCGGTTCTCGCCGGTAATCGGATCGGTCACTTGCCGCTGATCCAGCGAGGCTTCCACTTCATCCAGATATTTCTCCAACAACTGCTGCGCTTCTTCTTCGAACGAAGCGAACAGTGCACGGTGCACGTCTTCCTTCACCCAGCGGTTGTAGAAGTCCTTACGCGCGATCACGAGATGATCGATCCACAGCTTCTTCTGCTTGGTGTCCATGCGCGCATCGCTTTCGATGGAATCCTTCAGGGCAAGTAACAAGTCCATGCTGGTCAGGCTACTCGCATCGCTGCGCGTAATCGCGTTCGAAATCGAATTGATTACAAAGCGCGGGCTAACGCCCGACAATCCTTCCTCAGGAGCTTCGGAACGCAGACGCTGTGCTTCGCCTTCGCCGAAGCCTTCGATCGATTCGCCGGCGTATAGGCGCAGTTTCTTGGAGAGATCGAGCCCCTCGCGTTCGGGCTTCTGCAAGCGCGTGAGAATCGAGAAGACGGAGGCCAATTTCAAAACATGCGGATCGAGATGCACATTGCGGAACGCGGGCGCTCCCGAAACGAGCTTCTGGTAGATGCGCGCTTCCTCTTTATAGGAGAAGGCATACGGCACCTTGATGATGACCATGCGGTCAAGCAAAGCCTCGTTCTCCTTCTCTTGCAGGAATTTATTGAATTCGGCGAGATTGGTGTGCGCGAGAATGGTTTCGTCCAAGTGAATGAGCGGGAAGCGCGATACCTTGACGTTCTTTTCCTGCGTCAATGTCAGGAGCAAGTACAGGAACTCGCGCTTCACTTTTAATATTTCGATCATCTCGAGCATGCCGCGGCTGGCGGCATACACCGCGCCGGACCATGACCACGCGCGCGGATCGCCTTCGTCGCCCACTTCGGCGACTTTGGACAGGTCCACAGAACCGACTAAATCGGCGATATCGGCGGTCGTCGGATCATGAGGCGCGTAAGTACCCACACCGATGCGCGTGGATTCGGCGATGAAGATGCGTTCGACGGGGACGCGCAGATAGTCGCCTTCGTATTCGCGCTCCAGCTTGTCGCGCGCCCAGGGACTCAGTTCACCCGTGAGTTCGACACCGTAGGTATCGCGAAATTGTGCCCGCATGCTCGCGGGGATGAGATTGAGCGGCGACTCATGCATCGGGGAGCCCTTGATTCCATAAAGCGCCCCTTCATCCGTGCGGCTGTATTCCTCCAAGCCACGCTTCAATAAAATTGCCAACGTCGATTTACCGCCCGACGGCGGACCTAGCAGCAATAGCAAGCGCCTGCCAACATCGGATCCGGCGGCGGCGGCTTTAAAATAATCGACGACTCGCGCTAACGGTTCGTTCACGCCGAACAACTCGCGCCGGAACAATTCCTGTGCCTTGGTGGTTTCGTCTTTGCCGTCGCTGTCGCGTCCGTACCAGCGCAACATGTCCCAGATGTACTGATGACTGGAGCGCGCAAATTGCGTTGGCTGCGCGGGAAGAATATGTGTAAGGAAATCCCCGAAGGTGCCTTCCCAATGCTGAGCACGGTGCTGCTTGCTAAAGGCGCTCAGCGATTCGACGAAACTTGAGCGGCGCGCAAACCCAGAGTCGGACGTCTCGGTCGGCATTCGCATATCCTCTGTGCCTTGCGGCACGTCAATGATCGGTTGCAGTTCTCGGTATCGGCAGTGACTATTCCTAAGTTAAATCTTCATCGCACCTAAAAGTTTCGATGCGTGGGACGTAAATCGTAAAAATCGTACAGGGGAAGTCCGTGAACAGAGACTACGCTCACCCATTGCAAGTTCCGTGACGTAGTCTCCGAATTCGCGGCTCGTAACGTTCCGCCTACAAGATTCGATACATTGTCCGGCATTCGGACGCGACGTTCGCGACTTGTGCGTGCGGATAAAAACTGCGACGTGCGTAAACGGTGCGCGCTTGTACTGCCGTTTTGGCGGCGATGCTGTCATACAAGGACATAAAACGTCGGACATGGACGCATTCATACACCTGAAAGCGGAGCGACTCAATGCATTGCAAGAGCAGTGTGGGCGCTTTAGTATTGCTGGAATTGCCGCGCCGAAGAAAATAGGGAGCCGTTTATTGTCACCGAACTCGTAGGTGATTACGAAATCGTAATTACTGCGCGAGTTCGGCGGCCCTAGGATGAAGATCCAGGGATGAAGATCTAGCGATGAGTTGTCTCTCTCGCGATGGCGCGAAAACCGATGTCGCGTCGATATTGGATGCCTTCCCACGTAATGGCGTCCGCGAGACGATAGGCGGTCTGTTGAGCCGAGCGAACCGTGTCGCCCAACCCGACCGCGCAAAGAACACGACCGCCTGAGGTCGTCACTTGCTCGCCGTGCAATTTGGTGGCCGCGTGAAAGATTTTTCCGGGAAGTTTCGCGGCAGTCTCTAAGCCTTGAATCGAGTCGCCTTTGCGCGGCGTATCCGGATAGCCGCCGGCTGCCAAGACGATTCCGAGCGCCGCGCGCGCATCCCATTCGCTTTCGATGCCGTCGAGTTTGCCGTCAAGCGCCGCTTCGATCATCAACGTGAGATCGGACTTCAAGCGCATCATGATCGGCTGCGTTTCGGGATCGCCGAATCGGCAATTGAACTCAAGCACGTTCGGTGTCCCATCGGGCGCGACCATGATCCCGGCGTACAGAAAACCAACGTAAGGCATTCCCTCGGCTTTAAGAGCACGCACCGTCGGTTCCATGACTTCTCGCATGATGCGTGCGTGGATTTCGGGCGTTACTACCGGAGCCGGCGAATACGCTCCCATGCCGCCGGTGTTGGGGCCGGCATCGTTGTCGAGCAATCGTTTGTGGTCCTGCGAGGTCGCCATCGGCGAAATGTGCTCGCCGTCGACCATCGCAATGAAGCTCGCTTCTTCACCGTGCAGAAATTCTTCCACCACCACGGTAGCGCCGGCGTTGCCGAAGGATCCGGCAAACATTTCCTGCACTGTGCGAACGGCTTCCTCGTTCGATTCGCAGATAATGACGCCTTTACCCGCGGCCAATCCATCCGCCTTCACCACGAGCGGCGCTTTTTGCCGGCGTACCCATGCCGCGTCGAAATTTTCTTTAGTGAAGGTGGCATAAGCGGCTGTGGGAATTCGATGACGCTTCAGGAAGTCTTTCGTGAAGGCCTTCGATCCCTCAAGTCTAGCGGCCGATTTCTTCGGCCCAAAACATTTCAGGCCGGCTTCCTCAAATGCATCGACCACGCCGATCACCAATGGACCTTCCGGCCCGACGATCGTGAGATCGATTTGTTCCCGTTTGGCGAAAGCAATTAGCTTTTGAATGTCGTCCGCGGCAATCTCGACGTTCCTGACTTTGTTTTCGAGCTCGGTTCCCGCATTACCTGGAGCCACGAACACTTGACTGACGCGCGGCGATTGCGCCGTCTTCCATGCCAGCGCATGTTCGCGACCGCCGGAGCCGAGGATTAATACTTTCATGTCATGCTCCGCAAGACATCAGCTACTAGCTACTAGCTCCTAGCTCCTAGCAAGAAAAAATTCGGATCTTTTCCGGCTGGCGGCTAGTGGCTAGAAGCTAGAGGCTCACGTCAGTGCCTAAAATGCCTCATCCCCGTAAACACCATCGCGATGCCGTGTTCGTTGGCGGCGGCGATGACTTCGTCGTCGCGTTTCGATCCGCCAGGTTGGATGACGGCTTTGATGCCGAATTGAGCGGCGACGTCCAGTCCATCGCGGAAGGGGAAGAATGCGTCGGAGGCCATCACGGCGCCTTGGACTTCAAGGCCTTCGTCTTTGGCTTTCATGGCGGCGATTTTACTGGATACGACCCGGCTCATTTGCCCTGCGCCGACGCCGATGGTTTGGCTGTCTTTGGCGTAAACGATGGCGTTGGACTTCACGTACTTGCAGACGCGCCATGCGAAAGCAAGATCGTCGAGTTCTTGCGGTGTCGGTTTGCGCTGCGTAACCACATCGAGTTCGTGCGCGTTGACCATGCCGAGATCGCGGGTTTGTAAAAGCAATCCGCCATTGACGCTACGGATTTCATAGCGAGAGCTGCTCGCGTTGAGCGCACCCGTCGTCAACACACGCAAGTTTTCCTTGCGCGCGCAGATTGCTTTCGCTTCTTCGTCGATATCCGGTACGACGATCAGCTCGACGAACTGTCGTTCGAGCACCGTGCGGGCGGTGCGGGCATCGAGAGGCTGATTGAAAGCGATGATGCCGCCGTAGGCCGACGTCGGGTCGGTACGATAGGCGCGATCGTAGGCTTCGAGAATGTCCTTTGCGACCGCGACACCGCACGGATTGGCATGCTTCACGATAACGCACGCGGGCGTAGCGAATTGGCGAACGCATTCGAAAGCGGTGTCGGCATCGGCGATGTTGTTGTAAGACAGCGTACGTCCTTGTATTTGCGCCGCCCCGCCTACGCTTGCACCTTGCGAGTCGTTCTCCATGTAAAAGGCGGCGGTCTGATGCATGTTTTCTCCATACCGCAAGTCCATGCGCTTCCGGTATTGCAACGACAGCAGATCCGGATATTCGCCGGCGCCTTCGCCCTGCGCAGCCTTATTCAGATATCCGGCAACCATTGCGTCGTAGTTCGCGGTGTGCGCGTATGCCTTCGCCGCGAGCCGCCGGCGCGTGCTCGCGCTTACTGCTCCGTGATTGCGCTTCATCTCGTCGGCGATGGTTCCGTAGTCGAGCGGATCGACCACGATGGCGACTCGGTCATGGTTTTTTGCCGCGGCGCGCACCATGGCTGGACCGCCGATGTCGATATTTTCGATGGCCTCGTCGACGGTGCAGCCGGGCTTCGCGACGGTCGCTGCGAACGGGTATAGGTTGATTACGGCGAGGTCGATGGGTTCGATGCCATGTTCGCGCATGACCGCTTCGTCGATGCCGCGCCGACCCAAAAGTCCGCCATGGATTTTTGGATGCAACGTTTTAACGCGGCCATCCATGATTTCCGGAAATCCGGTGTGCGCCGAAACCTGTTTTACCTCGATGCCATTTTGTTCCAGCAACGATGCCGTCCCGCCGGTCGAAAGAATTTCGATATTCTGTTCGCGCAGATGGCGGGCGAAATCGATCAGGCCTTCTTTGTCGGAAACGCTTAAGAGCGCGCGGCGGATAGTGCTCACTCCGCTAACCCGTACAGCTTGAGTTTCTTTCGCAGCGTGCCTCGGTTGATGCCGAGAATGTCCGCGGCGCGAACCTGGTTGCCTTGCGAGTAGTCGAGCACCGATTTGAAGAGCGGTTCTTCGACTTCACGAAGGACGAGGTCGTACATCTGCGCCGGCTTGTGGCCGTTAAGGCTGGCAAAGTAATTGCCGAGCGCTTCAGCCGTCATCGTGCGCAGCGGAAGCGTGCGCGAAGCCGGTCTGATCAGTTCTCGTCGCGGTTCGCGACGAACTTTCGTTTTTTTTCGCGGCGCCATGCGCACTCCGCAAGAGGTTGTAGCCGAGGTTGGATCGCTTATTAAATCGTCTAGATTCAATGAGCCCCACTACGCGGCGGTTTGTATGGCTTCACTCCGCGCCAGCGATTCGAAATACGAATCGACGGCGTCGAGTTGGGCTGCGGCTGTCTCCGTCTGCATAACCGCTAGACGAAACACCTCCGCATGCGGTCGACCGCGCGCGTACCAAGCAATGTGCTTGCGTGCAACCCGAATTCCCGCCCACTCCCCATAATGAGCGTACAGGTTGCGCAAATGGGCGCGCATAATATCACGGACTTCCGCTGCGCAAGGCGGCGCTAAAAATTTTCCAGTAGATAAGTAATGGTGAATTTCGCGAAAAATCCAGGGCCGCCCTTGTGCACTGCGGCCGATCATGAGTCCATCTACCTGCGTTTGCTCAAGTATCGCGCGCGCTTTTTGCGGGGAGTCGATGTCTCCATTGGCAAAAATCGGAATGTGCACTGCATTCTTAATCGCGGCGATCGTTTCGTATTCAGCGGAACCTGTGAACATGCAGGCGCGGGTGCGACCGTGAATCGCGAGTGCTTGAATTCCCATCTCTTCCGCAATTTGTGCTATGTGCACGCCGTTACGAATTTCGGGGCTCCAGCCGGTGCGAATTTTTAACGTGACCGGAACGGAAACGGAATTCACCACGGCCTTCAAGATGCGTGCCACGAGTTCTTCATCGCGCAGCAGTGACGATCCTGCGGCTTTGTTACACACTTTTTTGGCGGGACAGCCCATGTTGATGTCGATGATTTGCGCGCCCGCATCGACATTGCGTTGCGCCGCTTCAACCATCATCTCCGGATCGCCGCCGGCAATTTGCACGACGCGCGGTTCTGCTTCATCTTGATGCACGCGGCGGCGTTGAGACTTGACGGTATTCCACAACCGCACATCGCTGGTCAGCATTTCGCTTGCCGCAATGCCGGCGCCGAGTTCGCGGCATAGCATTCGGAATGGTTTATCGGTAACGCCGGCCATGGGCGCAAGCGCGAGGTTATTCGCAAGTTCGTACGGGCCGATGCGAATTGGCTTTACATTCATGTTGGTTTTAGATTCATCGGTGCTATCGCCGCGCCGGAAAATCATCTGCGCAGGTTAGTTGCCGATCCTGTTCCAAGCAGGCATGGATCAAATAGCCGACCGCGTCCGCACCCGGATCGGCAATGACAATTTCGATATTCGCACGCTGCTTGGGCGCCATCAGCCGATCGGCGGCTTCGGGCGACGGTAGATACTCGTACGGTTCGAAGGCGCGGACGCCGACCGGAGATTCCCAGCGATCTTTCAACGACAATTTTCCAAGCGGGTAAGGTTGTGCGAAGACGGCGTTGTTGACGACGCTGCCCACCACGCGCAGCGCATCGGGGATTTTCGGATCGAGTCCCACCTTATAAATGTCCCACTGATAGGCGGCGAGGTCCCAGTGCGGTGTCGGGCTTAAGCCGACGAGACGATACAAGCGCGAAATCGTGTTGCCGAAGCGCGCATCGCGAACGAGGAAATCACGATTATGGTGCATGACTTGGATGGCGAGCACCGACACCAACAGCATGCAGATGGCCACCCAAACGCCGGCACGAAGAACGCGCGGTCGCTCGGCCTGCGTCAGCGCGTGCAGCTCGGCGTGAATTTTCTCGCGTTCTTTTTTCCTGCCGATGTGCAGTGCCCGTCGCCAGCGATTCGGCACGGCCGACGCCTCGCGGCTGCTGCCTGGGTTCGAGTGCCCGCGCTCGGACACATCGTTCAACAAATGATCGGCGGCGTCGGCAACGGGCTCTCCGTCGTCGCTGTTGATGTCGAGCTCCGCTTCACCGGCTTCATCGACAACGGCTTCATCCATCGTATCGCCGAGAACGTCGTCGATTTCGTGTTCGGCTTGCCCGTCGGCGTGATGACTTGATGTCGGCGAGAGATCATCGTTATCGATGACGACACGTTCGCGCACGATCTTTTCTTGGCGAGGACCGTCGGTATCGGGCATGCGGTACGTGCCGCTGATTTCGATACGCGAACCCTCCATGGTGACTTCTTCGGCGTAGGTGGGCCCTTCGAAATTGCGTAACGGCGCTTCCGAGTCCGCTTTCGTCGGTGAGGGTTTGACCGGAGTTTCGACGTCTTCGTCGTCCAGCATGCATTCGATGGCATCGAATTGCTTCCGGCATTTCCCGCAACGTACTTGGCCGTGACCCATCTTCAGAATCGCGCCGGTCACGCGAAAGACGGTTTGGCAGGATGGGCATTCGGTGAGCATGGTTTAGCCGCTAGCTACTAGCTTCTAGCCACTAGCAGCTAGCCAGAAAATAAGGGGCGTGATTTATTTGCCGCGCGGCTTTCATTTCGTTCATCAATGCTCAAATGATCGTCCAATCAATCTCTAACGGCCATTGTCAGTGTCCGGCCAGTTGCTAGAAGCTAGCTGCTGCGCTAGCGCCTTCTTCCAACCAATCTCGCCCAATCGCCGCGAAAAGCCGGCTCATCCATATCAAACCATGCCTCATAGCGCTTCGCCAAGCCCGGCGCCTGTTCCTTAAGAATCCCGGATAAAACTAGCCGGCCGTCGGTACGAACCAGGGAAGCCAATCGCGGCGCCAATTCATTGAGTGGGCCTGCCAATATGTTTGCCAAGACGAGGTCCGATTCCGGTAACACCGTGGAGACGGATTGCACCGTCAGTCGATCGTTTACTTCGTTGCGTTCGGCATTATTTCGGCTGGCGATCAAGGCTTGCTCGTCGATATCCATAGCGATCGCCGAGCGCGCCCCGAGTTTCAGCGCTGCGATCGCCAAAATGCCGGAACCGCATCCGTAATCGATGATGCGTTTGCCGCTCAGGTCAGCGCCGTCGAGCCATTCCAAACACAGCGCTGTGGTCGGATGTGTGCCGGTACCGAAGGCGAGGCCGGGGTCGAGGTGAATGAGGACCGGCGGCGATCGGTTATCGGCTATCGGCAATGAACTCGCCGGCGGTTCCATGCCGCCGGGGCACACCCAAAGCCGTTTGCCGAACTGCATCGGTTTGAAGTCTTTGAGCCACTCGCGTTCCCAAAGACGGTCTTCGATGCGTTCGAATCGATGCGGAACGGCGCCGACCTGCTCCGACAAGATCGCGGAAATCGCATCGGCATTTGCATTGCTGTCGAACAATGCTTTCACCGTGACCGTTGGCCACAGCGGCGTCGCGCCGGGTGCCGGCTCGAGAATCGGATCGTCCGCGGAGTCTTGTAACGTAACCGACGTTGCGCCGGCAGCGAACAACGCATCCTCAAAAGGACCGGGGTCGGACCTGCCGATGTCGACGGTGAGTTGGAGGAAGGGCATGCGAAGAAGGCTAACTGAAAAAAAATTGGCTAACTGGCTAACCGGCCAACTGGCTAACTCGCCAGAGTAAGAAATTAGGTGAGCGTTACTTCCTGTTCCTGCCAGTGAGCCAGTTGGCCAGTGAGCCAGTCGGCCTATTTGATTCCCAACCGTCGCTCCAAGTAATGGATATCCAACCCACCCGCACGGAACGCCGCGTGATTAAAAA
>CAZQYC010000086.1:10863-16615 GCA_964597495.1 uncultured Steroidobacteraceae bacterium
CGCTCCAAGTAATGGATATCCAACCCACCCGCACGGAACGCCGCGTGATTAAAAATCTCCTGGT
Source organism: uncultured Steroidobacteraceae bacterium (assembly GCA_964597495.1). Classification (GTDB taxonomy): domain Bacteria; phylum Pseudomonadota; class Gammaproteobacteria; order Steroidobacterales; family Steroidobacteraceae; genus CAZQYC01. The sequence continues at coordinate 10,928 of CAZQYC010000086.1, forward strand.
GCAGCGGAATATTCGTTTTGATGCCTTCGATCACCATTTCCGAAAGCGCATTGCGCATGCGGGCGATGGCGGTGTCTCGATCTTCGCCATAGGCAATCAGCTTGCCGATCATCGAATCGTAAAAAGGCGGGACGACGTAGCCGCTATACAAGTGCGTGTCGACGCGAATGCCGGGGCCGCCGGGGCAGTGAAAAAGCTTCACGGGGCCGGGCGACGGAATGAATCCCTTCGGGTCTTCTGCATTAATGCGGCACTCGATGGCGTGACCGCGTATTTGAATGTCGTTTTGCGTCCACGGTAAGCGTTCGCCGGCGGCAATGCGCAACTGTGCTTTGACGATGTCGATACCGCTGACGAGTTCCGTCACTGGATGTTCGACTTGCACGCGGGTGTTCATCTCGATGAAGTAGAACTCGCCGTTTTCGTAGAGGAACTCCAGCGTGCCGGCACTGCGGTAGCCCACTTCGCGGCAGGCAGCGATGCAGCGATCGCCGATGGTCTTGCGCTGCTTCAAGCTGATGCCCGGAGCCGGCGCTTCTTCGATGACTTTTTGATGTCGGCGTTGCAACGAACAATCGCGCTCGCCCAGGTGAACGACGTTGCCGTGATGATCCGCGAGCACTTGGATTTCGATGTGCCGGGGTTTCTCCAGGAATTTCTCCATGTATACCTGGTCGTTGCCGAACGCCGAGAGCGCTTCGGCTTTCGTGACGTTGATGGCATTGATCAGCGTTGCATCGCTGTGCACGACACGCATGCCGCGGCCGCCGCCGCCGCCGGAGGCTTTGATGATCACCGGATAACCGATGGAGCGGGCGATGCGGAAGTTTTCATCCGGATCGGGACCTAACGGACCGTCCGAGCCCGGAACGCACGGTACGCCCGCGGCTTTCATGATCTTGATGGCCGATACCTTGTCGCCCATCGCGCGGATGGTGTCCGGTTTCGGTCCGATGAAAATGAACCCGCTTTTTTCCACGCGCTCGGCGAAATCCGCATTCTCCGAGAGGAATCCATAGCCGGGATGGATCGCGACCGAATCGGTTACTTCCGCCGCGCTGATGATGGCCGGCATGTTGAGATAGCTTTCCTTCGACGCAGGCGGCCCGATGCAGACCGATTCGTCGGCCAGCAGCACGTGTTTGAGATTCGCATCGGCGGTCGAATGCACGGCCACGGTTTTGATGCCCAATTCGCGGCACGCGCGGAGGATACGCAGCGCGATCTCACCGCGATTAGCGATAACAACTTTTTCAAGCATGACGTTTTCTGAAATGGATTCTGGAGTTCACATTAGAACGCTCGAGCGCAGCGACCTTCCGGTACCTCTGGCTAGAGACTAGCTGCTAGCAGCTAGTGGCTATTCCACCGTAAACAGCGGCTGGCCGAATTCGACCGGTTCGCCGTTCTTGACGAGAATGGAAGTGACGCGGCCGGATTTGTCGGACTCGATCTGGTTCATCATCTTCATGGCTTCGATGATGCAGAGCGTGTCGCCGACGTTGACTTCGCTGCCGATCTCGACGAACGATTTCGCGCCGGGAGAAGCGGAGGCGTAGAACGTGCCGACCATCGGCGCGGTCACGGTGTGGTCCGACTTCGAGACGGGCGCGGGTGCCGCCGGAGCGCTGGCAGGCGCTGCCGCCGGCGGAGCCACGGGCGCGCTAGGAGCTGGCGCATGGGCGTAGTGAACGACGGGTGGAGGTGCCGCTGCGCCTCCTTTCGGAAAACGGCTAATGCGAACCGATTCCTCGCCTTCCGAGATTTCGATTTCGGCAACGCCCGATTCTTCGAGCAATTCGATCAATTTTTTGACTTTACGAATATCCATGCAGTGTCCTCGTGGATGTTTCTTGTTGCTGCAATGTAAGGTGGGTTTGAAAACGCAACGCCTTCGCGTGGAGCTCAGCTTGTTAAGCGATGAATGGCGGCTTGTAACGCCAATTCGTAACCGATCGGACCGAGTCCGGTAATCGTGCCGGCGGCAATGTCCGAAAAGTACGAGTGCTGTCGGAATGTTTCGCGAGCGTATACGTTGCTAAGGTGGACTTCGATAAACGGCAGTTTCACGCCGAGCAACGCATCGCGCAGCGCAATGCTCGTATGCGTGAAGGCGCCTGGATTGAAGATCGCAAATTCAACCTGCTCCGCCGGCGCGGCATGGATGCGCGCAATCAAGTCGGCTTCGGAATTGCTTTGGAAAGCAGACAGCCGGTGGCCTGATTGGCTGGCCAGCGTGCTCAAATGCGCCATGATCTGATCCAGGGTCTGCGACCCATAAATCGAGGGTTCGCGAGTTCCTAGTAGATTTAGGTTCGGACCGTTGAGGATCAGAAGGTGGGCCATGGAACGCTTAGCTGTGCTTGAATGACGGGCTGGGATTTAACGAAATTAGTTCGAATGAGCTCGGAGTTCCAAAACGACTTGCCTGCAACACGCCGAAAATAGCGGCGAGTTTACCCAGACTTGGGGGTAAATGGCGACTTTTGTGGATTTTTAGTCGGGATGGCGTGGAGCTTGCCCACTTTCATGGCCGGTCGAGGCGCCACCTTGCCGCGATTTCCGCACCCGGTTGTCGGGTTGGTCGTGAGTTTTGGGATCTGCCACGCCGATAACCAGACCGATAACCGGCCGATTTCAATCTCAATGCGCACAATGCCCAACGACGTTTTGCGCGATGAAAACAGCTGCCCACCTCATTTCATGGTGCGGGATGCAGCCTCTACCGCGCGCGACATCTAGACAAAAAAACACGGCAATCAATGCAATCCATCGACCTAATGATCCACCGAGCGGGAGCGGACTCGCCATACTTCGCCACGTTAGAAGTCGGCAGCAGCTCGCCTTGACAGGCATCCAATGCCATTGTTTGATCGTCCAACTGTGAGGGGGACCCGTATGCGGCCACGCTTCAATAAGAACATTTTCGATGAAGTAGTGCTTGCAGCACTTTGTACGCTGCTGGCCGGCTCTGTGTGGGTGACCTCGACGGTTTTTGCGGTGGAAACCCCAAAAGCCGGAGCGAAGCCGGCCTATAAGGCGCCTCGATTGAAGAGCGATACGCATCCCGACATCAACGGCATTTGGCAGGCTTTAAACACCGCGAATTACGATATCGAGCCGCATTCCGCGCGCGCCGCTTTGCAAATGGCGCCCGGGCAATTCGTACCCGTTCCCGCTCCTGAAGTCGTGAAGCTCGGTGCGGTGGGATCGGTGCCTGCGGGACTTGGCGTCGTGGAAGGCGACGAAATTCCCTATACCCCCGCTGGTCTCGCCAAAAAGAAAGAGAATGCGGCGAATTGGATCAAGCTCGATCCCGAAATTAAGTGTTATCTGCCGGGTGTGCCGCGTGCGACCTATATGCCGTATCCGTTTCAAATCTCGCAGAGCAAGTCGGCGATATTCATCGCCTACGAATACGCCGGCGCGGTGCGTAACATCTATTTGAAAGACCCGGGTCCGGCGCCAACCGATAGCTGGATGGGCCAGTCGGTCGGCAAGTGGGACGGCGACACGTTGGTGGTCGATGTGACCAGCCTCGACGATCGCACCTGGTTCGATCGTGCCGGCAACCACCACAGCGAGAAACTTCATGTGGTCGAGCGCTACACCCCGATGGGTCCCGACCATCTGTGGTACGAAGCGACGATCGAAGATCCCAACACGTTCACGCGCCCGTGGAAAATCAGCATGCCGCTCTATCGTCGCGTGGAAAGAAACGCGCAATTGATGCAGTTCAAGTGCGTGGAGTTCGTGGAGGAGTTGATGTACGGCCATCTTCGCAAGAAGCCAGCCGCTTCCGCTCAGCCTGCGCCGCCGCCGGCGAAGCAATAGGCAGACCCTAGCATCGGATCGTTTGAAATGTTTTGTTCGAGGTGAACGTCATGCGTACCAAACTCATTGCCGGCCTTGCAGCGACTAGCGTCGTGCTGAGTCTTTCCTGGTGGGCAGCTCTCCCTGCGTTTGCGCATCACGCTTTCGCGGCGGAGTTTGATGGTAATCGTCCCGTTAACCTGCAAGGCAAGATCACGCGCGTTGAATGGATCAATCCGCATACGTGGATTCACATCGACGTTAAAAAGCCCGACGGCACGACTCAGGGCTGGATGATCGAAGGCGGCACGCCGAATACCCTGCTGCGCCGTGGCATTACCCGCGACTCTTTGGTGAACGGCACCGAAATCGTGGTTCGCGGCTATCAGTCGAAAGACGGCCTCTGCGAACCCAAATGCCGTGCGAACGGGCGCGACGTGACTTTCCCGGACGGTCGCAAACTATTTATGGGCTCTTCCGGCACGGGCGCCCCCAAGGACAACAGCGATCCGAGCGAGAAATAAATCCGCAGGCGCATATTCTTCAAAGGAGCGTTGCGCTGGAAGGAAATCGTCACCCCGGCGCAGGCCGGGGTCTATCTGAAAAGTCGGGAAACGAAGATGGATACCGGCTTGAGGCCTACATGGATGTAGGTCATGCCAGAAACGCAGGAGCAGTTTCAGGTGCGCCGGTATGACGTAGTGAGCTCTCTCTCTCTTAGCCGTTCGTTTATTTCGGTAGTACGTGTACTGACCGAAAATCGCCACCGCGGCGATGAGGGAATTCGTAACGACGAACACCATGTTGTCGGTGAGTGCGCTGTAGAAGACAAATCCCAGCGATGCGGCGAGTTGTCCGACGAATAACCAGCGCGATACTCCTCTGCTATTTCGATCGCGCCATTGACGGATGACTTGCACGATCAGCGTTGCCAACAGGATCGCTGCACTGACCCAACCGATGAGATTCACCGTTAAAGCGTTCATCGCGCAACGATAATTATTTTTCTCGATTCGCACTACCGTGCTTGTCGCGACGCGGGCTGTAGGCGCGTACCTACCGAAACATGCGTGCTCTGCTTGATGCGCAGGCCGCACTGGGGAGATATTTTTCCTCGCGAATCTAAGCGAATCCAAACGAACGGCAATCTCAACGAACGGCGAACATCATGCAACGTTGGCTTAATCGACAGCGCGGAAAACTGGGTTACATCTTGGCTTGGGCGCTCGGAGTGCCGATTCCGATTCTGTTTCTGGTCTTTCTGTTGCGCGGTTGCAATTGAGTTGCAATGGATTGTTGCAATGAATTTTGCGGAGATAGGTGCGATCTCCCGCGTGGAAATCTCGTAGTAAGCAGTTAAGTGGAGAACGGCAATGAACGAATCCTCGGTTCACGACATCAAGATATTGAACGAACTCATCATGACGACGCTTGACAGCGCCGACGGCTACACGACGGCGGCTAAGGATGCCGGCAATCCGACGTTCAAAAGTTTGTTCTCGCAGTGGGCAAGCGAACGACGTCAAGTTGCCGGCGAACTGCAGTCGCAAGTGCAAGCCCTCGGCGGAAAGCCCGAGGATGAGGGATCGATGCTGGCATCGGCTCATCGTGTTTTCTTGAATTTGCGGGATTCGCTTACCAAGGGCGACAAGAGCGTCGTGGAGGAAGTCGAACGCGGCGAAGATTATCTAAAGGAGAAATTCGAGGACGCGCTGGACGACGACGACTTGTCGATGAACGTGCGGCCGCTGGTGAATCGCGCCTACGAATCGGTCATCCAGGGTCATGACCAAGCGCGCGATTTAAAGCGCAGTTATCAGCGAACCTAAGAAGCTGATTGCCTTTACTCCCTCTCCCTTGACGGGAGAGGGCTGG
>CAZQYC010000087.1:0-16599 GCA_964597495.1 uncultured Steroidobacteraceae bacterium
CCCTTGGCCGCCAATTCGATCGCGGTTTGTGCCAGCGGAACATAGCCGGCGCGCGTGCGTGCGCTCGTCATGAATTTCGAGGCATCGCCTTGACGAATGGCGTCGGCAAGCGTGCGGTCGATTTCCAGCATTTCATAAATGCCGGCGCGGCCGCGATAGCCCGTGAGATTGCAGAACGTGCAGCCGGTGCCCATGCGGAATTTCATGCGCGCCGCGCGCTCTGCGCCGACTTGCGCGGCCAGCCACGCCAGTTGGTGCGCGTCGGGTTCGGACTCCTGGGCACATCCGTCGCAGACGCGGCGCACGAGTCGCTGCGCGACGATGGCATGCACCGCGGCGGCGATCATGTAGGGCGCGGCGCCCATGTCGAGCAAGCGATGCAACGTGGCAATGGCGCTCATGGTGTGCAACGTTGAGAATACCAAGTGGCCGGTAATGGCTGCGCGCAATCCGATGTCAACGGTTTCTTGATCGCGCATTTCGCCGACCAGGATGACATCGGGATCTTGACGTAAGGTCGTGCGCAAGACGCGCGCGAAATCGAGTCCGATCTTAGGCATCACCTGCACCTGGTTGATGCGATCGAGCCGATACTCGACCGGGTCCTCGACGGTAATGATTTTCGTGTCGGCGCGGTTGAGATGATTGATCGCCGAATACAGCGTCGTGGTCTTGCCGCTGCCGGTCGGACCGGTCACCAGCACCATGCCGGCATTGCGATCGATGGTTTCCTTGAAACGGGCTGCCAGCGCCTCGGGCATTCCGAGTTGATCGAGCGTAAGCAAGTTGGCGGATTGATCGAGCAAGCGCATTACCACCGACTCGCCGTGCTGCGTCGGCATCGTCGAGAGCCGCACGTCAATCGAGCGGTCGCGCACTTTGACCGTGAAACGTCCGTCTTGCGGAAGCCGCTTCTCGGCAATGTCCAACCCACTCATCAACTTTAAGCGCGTCACGAGAGCGCTCGCGACGCGACGCCCTTCGATGGTCTGTTCTTGCAGGATGCCGTCGACGCGCTGCCGCACGCGCAGCGACGACTCTCCAGGCTCGATGTGCACGTCGGAGGCGCGCATTTGAACGGCGTCGCCGAACATCGATTGCAGCAAGCGAATCACGGGAACGTCCGGCGAACCTTCGTCGGCGGATAGCTTTTCGATGTCGAAGTCGCCGTCGCTCAGCTCTTCGCGAACTTCCTGTGCCAGGGAAGCGATTTCGTCGGTGTTGCGATACACCACGTCCATGGTCTTGAGCAGATCGGCTTCGCGAACCAGCGCAATGCGCAGCGGCTGCTTCAAGCGGTTAGCCAGTTCGTCGTAGGCGAAAAGATCGGTGGGGTCCGACATGCCCACCACCAATCCGCGCTTATCGGACTGCAGCACCAGCGCGCGGAAGCGGCGCGCATGCGCTTCGGGCAGCAAGCGTACGACGGCGGAATCGAGGCTCAGTTGCCGCACATCGACGAACGGAATCTGCAAGTGCTTCGCCAGCACTTCATTCAGCGTCTCTTCTTTCAGAATGCCCAGATCGACGAACACGCGACCGAGCTTGCGGCCGCTGCGCTTTTGCTCGGCGAGCGCCGTCTTGAGCTGTTCCTCCGAGATCGCCTTATGTTCGAGCAAGAGTTCGCCGAGGCGAACTTTTTTCTTGCGCATGGCCTCATTCGTGGGCTGGACATTCATTGCGGTCTCTATGAACGACTCTTACTTCTTCGCAGCGCGCTTTTCGATATCGCCGATGCGCTGGTTATTCTCGTCCACCATCTTCTGCCAATCGCCGTCCTGTACGACGATCGGACGCAGCAGAATCACCAGTTCAACGGTGCGCTTGGTATCGCGCTCGCTGCGGAATAAACGGCCGACACCCGGAATCGAACCTAACCCCGGCATCTTGTATTTGCTGCGCTCGCGCATTTCACGCATCAAGCCGCCGATCACGATGACCTGACCGTTCATCGCTTTCACGACGCTGTCGGATTCGCGAATCTGGCTGAAGGCGAGCGGCACCGTATCGGTCACGTTGTCCACCGTCACGCTCTTGGCTTGGTCCACCACTTCGCTGACCGAAGGATGAATGTGCAATATCACTTTATTGTCTTCGCTGATCTGCGGCGTCACATCGAGCGCGACGCCAGAAAAGAACGGGGTGAATTCGATATTGCGGCTGGTCGATGCCGCCGTACCGGTCACGGTGTTGCTTGAAATGCTGGTGACGAAGAACTCGTCGGAACCCGCCTTGATGATGGCCTTCTGATTGTTGAGCGTCGATACGCGCGGGCTCGACAACACGCGCGTACTGCCCTGGATGCCGAGCAATTCGATAAACGACGTAAAGTCCGCAAAATCGGCAGCGAGCGTGAACGCCCCACCCAACGCGGTCGCGGGCAATGCCGTCAGCGGATTTCCCGGCGAAATCGATCCGTTAATCGGAATTTGTTTCAGCGGGTCGTCATTGAAACCGGTTGCCGGCGCATGGACGCCGACTGCGTAGTGGCTGTTGCCGTTGCTGAAGATGGCCGCCCAATTGATGCCTGCCTGATAGGCATCGTTCAATTCCACTTCGACGATCTTCGCTTCGAGCACGACCTGCCGCGTGATCGCCTGCTCGGTCTTCTTTAAGAAGTCCTCCACATCGCGCAATTCCGTCGGACTCGCATGCACCAGCACCACGCCCGATTGTCGATTTACCACCACGTTACGGTCCGGTGCATTGCCGACAATCGCGCGCACGGAACTTTCCAACACCGTCCAGAAATCCGCTTCTTGATGGGTAACGATGGCCGTCCCCGTAGCGCCTCGAGTGGACTGCTTCGCGTCGCCTGAACCACCCGAACCCTCATCGCTGTCTGCAGTTTTATTCGCACCGCTGCCGTACTGCTGATTGCCGCCCTGCGTGAGTTGCCCCGAACTCACCCGCGTCTTCGAGATGCCGATACGCGATACGTCGAGATAGCTCACGTGAAACATCCGCGTTTGCACGGTCGCCGGCAACACCATATAACCGGTCGGCACCGCACGGTAGTCGTAACCGTAAAGCTCTTTAACGGCCTGCAACACTTGCGGCAGCGTCACTTGTTTCATGTGCAGCGTAATCGTGCCGCTGACTTGCGGATGGACGAGCATGTTGTGCCGCGTACCGCTCACCAGCCCCATAAAGAAGGCACGTGCCGGCGTCTCGTTGACTTCGACGTTAAACGTCTCAGCGTCGTGGGCTTGCGAATGGCTTGCCGTAGAAACGCTTAGCAGAAAAAAGAGGGGCAGCACCACAGCCAGTACTGCACGAAGGGATTTCATGGCTCACTCTCCTCGGAACTAATTGATCGCCGCACCGTTGCCGCTTGTTTCGGCAAGGCTGCGAACTCGACACGACCCTCATACCGATAGCGCACGCCGTCGGCGGTGATTGTTTCGATGAAGACTTCGCCGACGCGATCGCCCGCCTTCACCACCTTTCCATCGAACACCGCCACGCGTCGTTTACCCGACAGGAAAATGGCGGACACACGCGAACCCTGAGGCACGAACTCTTTCGACGCCGATCTCCGCGCATTGGCGGGACGCGTTGGATCCACGAGTTCGTCGGCCCGCACGACCACCGACAGGGCCATCGCCGCGGCCATCGCAATCGCCGCGATCGACCGCCGCAAGCTCACTGTTCGATTGCTCATACGCCCAACCACTCTTTGTCCATACTCAAGGTGTTGAGCCGGATGCGCACTCGGTTCAGCGGATAGCGAGTCGTCTTCAATTCGAAGATCTGCCAGTAAAAACGCCAAGGCAGCGCTTCCACGCGTTGCAGATAGCCCAGCACATCGAGATAGCTGCCTTCTAAAACCATCTCCAACGAGTGAACGTAAGGGCCCTGAGTTGCCGGAGCGACTTCCGAACCGTTGGCGGTTTGCACCACCGGCGTGAGCGCAGTCACCGGAAAATTCCGCATGCTGACCAAGCGCACCCCGCGTTGGCTCGCTAGCACATCGCGCAGCGCCTGCAACATTTGCTCGGGCGGAATCAGCCCGGCGGACGCCGACTTCAGCTGCGCATCGACTCCCGCCAAGGACTGGGTGAGTTCTTGTTTCCGCTTCACGGCGGCAACCATGGGATTGTCCTGCGCGGTCCCTTCGATGCTCGCCGTCAGCGCGGCAAGACTTTCCTGAGTCGCCTGCAACTCCTGCGTCAGCGCTTGCTGGCGCACGGTAAGCGCCGCCATCAACGATTGATTCCACAACAACACGACCAACGCCGTCAGCGCGGCGGCGATCATGACGCGTTCCCGCAACGACAATGCATTGAAGCGCGTCTTTTGATTCGCCAATGCAGCGCTAAGGTTCACTTGCCATACTCCGGAATCTGACGCAGCGCATTGAGGCTGGAAACGCTGAAGCGAACGGTCAAGGGATCATCTTCCTTATCCTGATCATTGGCGTTTTGCCCGGCAGCGTCGTGCTGTTTGCGCCGATCGATGACCACTTCATCGAATCGCGCACCCGCCAACTGCTCTTCGCGAGCCAGCAACTGCAAATACTTAGGAAGCAATTCGGCATCCGTGCAGCGCCCGCGGAGCATGAGCCCGCTCGGACCGCTGCCCAAGAACAATTCCTCAAGCCATACCCCACTGGCGTGCTGGCGCGCCAAGGCCGCCATGCGCAGCGCAAATCCGCGCGGCTCTCCGGCCACACCGCTATTCAAGGTTTCAAGAGCCTTCGTGCGTTCCGCAAGTTGTGCATTCAATAACTGCACGGTCGCTTGCAATTCCGCCGCACTACCTTGGGCCTCGAACATTGCACCCATCGACGTCGCCATTCGTTGTTGGGCAGCCTGCCGTTGCTTCAATTGATCGACCGCCTCCGCGAGCTTGTCGACCTGGTAGCGACCGACACCCCATATCGCCAGCAAAACAACGAGCAGCGCGCACAGGGAAGCGGCCACAGTCGTTAAAGAAAAGAGCTTGCGCTCTTCGCGAAAAATGGGTTGATAGAGATTAATTTGCTGATGCATACGAGCGACCGCTTATAGCGCGGCGACCTCCGTACGCAATGCCGCGCCGAGGGCCAGCAAACACTCCGACGAGAGGTTGCCGCCGACAGCCTCCGTGCCGCTCATGCACTCTCTCAAGTCGAGCACGCTAATCCGCAAGCCGGTCTCACTGCGCAAACGTTGCGCCAATTGTTCGGCGACGACGCCGCCGGGCGCGATCACCAGCTCGCCGATCGGAGTTTGATCGTAGTGGCTTTCGAAATAGTCCAGCGAGCGCTGCAATTCCAACCCGAGAACGGCGGCATCGATTTGGCGACCGTTGCTTGCGCCCGTAGCGTTGGCATCGTAGCCACGGCCGTAGTCGATACGCCGCGCCAAATACAAAACGCCCTGACGAGTGAGTGTGAGATGCGCAAACGTGTCGTTTAAAACGAAAGTCGCAACGCCTTTCTGATCCTGAGGCAGCAGCGAACAAATATTGCGTATGCATAGCTCCGGAATATCGATCACGTCGAAATGCCGCGCTAGCGGCGCAATCGCCGTCACCAACCGTTGCACCGACGTGCTGCGAGCGGCGACAGCAAACAGCATCTTGGTTTGCGCGCGCCGTGATTGATCCGGAATTTGGAATACATCGACGACGGCATCGTCGATATGAAAATTGATGACGTCGCGCAAACGCCAGCGAATCGCGGCGCGCAGTTCAGCCGGCTGAACTTCCGGAGCTTCGACCTGAACGAGTTGATAATCCTCGGCACTTGCGACGGCAAAAACGCCGGCGCGCGCCACGCCGAGCTTGCCGAACAGTCGACGCAAAACGTTTTCCACGGATTCGCCGTCTTCGCATTCGTGCAGGGCGCAATGCTCGATTGCCGGTTGCTGTCCGGCGATGCGGCGCACGACAGCCATCGCCACGCTATGATCGTTGACCATAACGCCGACGCGCGGACCATGCCGCTGTGTTCTATTGAGTAGCGCTAGCAAAACAACCTCGTAAATCGATTCGCCGCCGAGTCGCAGACCGTCCGACAATGAATTCGGCAACTTAAACCGAAGATCTAACCGGTGCCTGATCCGAGCCTTACGGATTATTTAGCGGGCCACTCAGGGAAAACTTGATGCGTGTCCCGAAAAATTGCGGGGCAATGCACAGGTCGCATAGTTAAAACCAATTAAGGGTGCGCCTTAGCAGGCAACGCCTTAATAACGCGAGGCAGTGAAGCAAGTGATGGTGCGGGTACGTGACGTGTGGATGGCGAATGGAGAGCGCTTCGATGCATGCCCATTGCCTGCTGCCCATTGCCATTGCAGTCCGAAAAACAACTTCCCGACCACACCGCGATCGCGCCAGCCGACCAAGGACGAGCGCCACGGAGACCCTGGTTCTTAAGCAAAAACAACGACATTCTTCTGGACGCGCGCGCCTCCTTGGAGGTCGTCAACCGGCGACACGCGAGCATCGACAGGGCATGGCACAATGCGGTGATCCATAAAAAATAACCCGATTCATTCCCGAGACCGCTATGCATCGTTTTTCGTTTGCCTGCTTACTCATTTTCGTAACCGGCACAGCCTCCGCTCAAACGTACTTGAGTCCGGAGCCCCCGCCGCATTCGCTTGACGATCGGTTCCGGCTCGAGTTCGATTTGTTCTACGGAGCCTACGACACGACAATCCGCCTGGACAACGTGACCACCAATCCCGCTACGGGAGCCGTTACCGTCGTTCCCGGAACGCCCATCTCGGCAGAGAGTGATTTCGGGCTCGCTAGCACGCAATTGCTCGGCCAAATTGAATTGACGCTGCTGCCGGGCAAGCACCACATGGTGAGGTTGAGCGGATTGTCGATGCGCCGCGAAGGCAGCCGAGTGCTTACTCGAACCGTGCAATGGGACAACAGCACGTATCGCGTCGGCGCACGCGTCGACAGCCACCTAAACCTCACCATGGTCGGGCTTACCTATGGGTATCTCCCCGTCCGAAACGATCGCTTCGAACTCGGCGCAAGCTTCGGCGTTCAGATTGCGTCGGTTGCCACCAATGCGGAAATTCGCTCGGGTTCGATTCGCGACGAAGACAGCGCAGTCGGACCGATTCCCCTAGTCGGCTTGGAAGGTCGATTCGACTTCACACCTCGCTGGTCCATCGACGGACGAATTCAATATTTATCGCTCGGTCTCATCGAGTCGGCGGGCGTCGACTTGAGCGGCGTCGACGGCACGATCACCGATTACCGCGTGGCGATTCGTTTTCGCCAGAATCAGCACTTCATTTACGGCCTCGGCTATCGCCGCTTCAATGTCGACGTCAACGCGCCGACCAGCGATCCTGCTGGGCTAGTGAACATCGGCGTCTCGGGCCCGATGGTGTTCGTGCAGGCGAGTATGTGAGACGAGCTTTAGTACAAGACAAAGCACAAGGCGGTAGGAAACTATCAACGCCGAATCATTACCAGCTTCCAACGTAAAAGGCATCGCCGCGATGTCGATTGCAGTCCTCGCCTTTGCGGTGATGGATGCAACCCTCAAACAACTTGGTCAAGGCTACCCTCCTATTCAAGTGGCTTGCCTTCGTGGCTGGGCATCGCTGCCTTTCTTGTTGGCGGCGGTCGCTTGGACACGGAGCTGGCGGAATCTCAAACCGGTGCGATGGCAGCTGCACGTAGCGCGCGGGCTTTTGTCCGTGGGCATGTTGTATCTGTTCATTTACTCGCTGCGCACGCTTTCCTTGTCGAGCGCTTATGCCATCGTGCTCTGCGCTCCGCTTCTGATTACGGCGCTGTCGGTCCCGATCCTCAAGGAAAACGCCGATATGAAACGCTGGCTGGCCATTGCCGTCGGCCTTGGCGGCGTGCTCATCATGTTGCGTCCCGACTTGGAAGACACGATCAAACTCGGTGCGCTCGCCGCATTTGCAGCGGCCGTGTGCTATGCGCTCGGCGCGATCCTCATCAAATTGGGCACGAACACGGAATCGACGCTGGGCATGAGCTTGTCGTTCATCCTCATCGTTGCCGTCGTTGCGACCCTCCTGGCGCAGTCGGTCTGGATTCCGGTGCGCACGGACGATTGGCCGTTGATTGCGCTGCTCGGAGTCGCGGGCGCCATGGGCCAGTATTTCATGATCGAAGCCTATCGCAGCGCGCCGGCTACCGTGGTCGCGCCGTTCGATTACACCGCTTTGCTTTGGAGCGGACTTATCGATTGGATGGTTTGGAATGCGCTGCCAAACGCGGGCATGATGATGGGCGGCGCGATCGTAGTCGCAACGGGTCTTTACCTAATTTATCGCGAGCGAGTTGCTGCCATTTGATTGACGCGACGGCGTCCGAGCTTTAGGTCTGGAAACAAAACCAACCCAATGCCGATCAATACGCCGATCGCAGCGAATATGGCCGTCGTGGAAAATTTCTCGTCGAGCACGACCGCGCCCAGAACCAACGCAACGACCGGATTCACCAACGCATAGGTCGCAACTTTTTGCGGGGCGACTTGCGTAAGCAACCATGAATAACAGGACAGCGCAATCACGCTGCCGAACACAATCAAATAAAGGACAGCGAGAAATGAGATCGACGAAATCCTCTCGATGTGCAACGCCTGCCACTCGCCGTGCAACGTAGCGAGCGATAACTGCAGCAGTGCGCCGAAGAATATTTGCGCACAGGTAAAGGCGATGATTCGATCGGGCGGCACGCCTGCTTGCCGTTGTAACAATGTTCCGAAACTCCAGGACAGCACCGCCGCAAGGATGGCCGCAACGTAGACGGGCTTAGCGGTGCCGGAAAGACCACGCGTCTGCACGACGATAAAAGCAACCCCGATAAGGGCGATCGATATGCCGAGAGCGGCGCGCGGACTGGGCAAGCGCCCGGCAAAGAACAAGCACTCTAGACCCAAGATGAAGACCGGGATCGCCGCAACCAGCAACGCCGCGATACCCGAAGGGACTCCCTGCTGCGCCCACACGACCAAACCGTTTCCGAATCCCGTGAGCAACACGCCGCAGAGAGCCGCACGCTTAAGATCGACGCCGTGCATCGGCTTTGCGGAACGCCAACGCAACCATGCGTACATGAGTAACGCAGCGATCAGAAAGCGTATGCCACCGCTCAAGAAAGGCGGCAGTGTTTGAATGGACAGCGCGATCGCCAGGTAAGTCGTGCCCCAAATGACATAAATGCCGGCAAACGCCAGCACGATTTTAGTCAAAGATGCCTTGGAGGACGTCGCACTCATGGCAATTAATATGCAGTTGTCCTCGCAAGCAGTACAGATTCAGATACACTCATTCTTCACCAGTACAGCAAACCGCCAACGTCGCCCAGCCATCGCCATGTCCGCTCAAATCCGCCAATCGGCGGCGCGTGAGTCCGCCAGCCCGCTGTTGTACGAAAAAGTCGCGCGCCTGGTCGAATCGCAAATCTCGTCGGGAACGTTGCGCACCAACGATCGAATTCCTTCGGTACGCTCGATGAGCCGCACGGCGGGCGTCAGCATCGCGACGGTGGTGCAAGCGTACTGGCATCTGGAAAATGCGGGGCTGATCGCCTCGCGCCCGCAATCCGGATTCTTCGTGCGCTCGCGCACTAGCGAGCGCATTCCGCAGCCGAAAACACGCACGATTCGCGCGGTGAAACCGCGTTCGGTGGCGGCCGAGGTGCTCGATGCGTGCCGCGAAACTCTATTGCGCACCGACGTCGTCATGCTGAACGGCGCCTTCGCGTCTCCGGCGCTCTACCCGACGACTCGCCTCAACAACATTGTCCGCGAGGTCTTGCGCGAACATCCGTGGAATGCAGGCGAAATCATTGCCTCGCCCGGATACGAAGGGCTGCGTCGCGAGATTGCGAAGCGCATGTCGCTGCTCGGCACGCCGACGAGCGCCGACGATGTCGTGATTACGAGCGGAACAATGGATGCGATTACGTTGACGCTCGGCGTGTTATGCGAACCCGGCGACACCGTCTTGGTCGAATCGCCCACTTACTTCGGTATCTTGCAAGCCGTCGAACATCTAAGACTCAAGGTCGTCGAAGTGCCGAACCATCCGGGAGACGGCGAGCACAGCGGCATCGATGTCGATGCGGTTCGGCGCGCCGTGCGTTCGAATAAACTTGCCGCGGCCGTGCTCATGCCGAATTTCAATAACCCCGCCGGCAGCCTCACACCCGATCGCGCCAAATCCGAATTGGTGGAAATCCTCACGAGCAACGGCATCCCCATTATCGAAGACGACATCTACGGCGACTTGAACCACCACGGCGAACGGCCGCTGTCATTGCGTGCCTTCGATGACTCGGGACTCGTCATCTCATGCGGTTCGGTCTCCAAAACCATTGCGCTGGGCTATCGCCTTGGCTGGGCGATCAGTTCGCAATTTCACGCCGACATCACGCGCGCCAAGTTCTTCAGCTCCGTGGCTTGCCCGACGCTGCAGCAGCTAGTCCTTGCCCGTTACTACGCAAGCGGCGGTTATGAGCGCTATCTACGGCGAGTTCGACGGCAGCTGGCCGAGAATTCGCAAAGCCTCACCGAATGCATCGGCCAATACTTCCCCTCCGGCACCAAGGTCGCACGCCCTGCCGGAGGGCTGGTACTTTGGGTCGAGTTGCCACCGCAAGTCGACGGGGCGGAGCTATTCCGGGCCGCGCTCAATAGCCGGATCGGCACCTTGCCGGGCATCGTCTTCTCCGCCAAAGGGGAACTACGGAACTATGTACGCCTCAGCTGCGGCTTGCCCTGGACCACCACGGTGCAACGCGCAGTACAAAAGCTGGGAAAACTGGTGGGGGAAATGGCCGGCTGATCGTCACCTAAGGATTCTTTAACTCTGGCCAGTTTGCTAGCGGCCAGTTAGCCAGTTGGCCCAGCTGTGCAACTCCTTACTTGTCTCTCAGCCGCAAACTTCGTACCCTTCTGCGCCTCGCTTAATCACTCTCCTTAACTATAAGACTTCTCCGATGATGAACCAGATGTCCCGACAGGGTGTCGATGCAGTATCCATCGAAGCCGCGCGCCAGCAAATGGTTGCGCAGCAGCTGCGAACCTGGGAAGTGCTCGACGCAAGAGTTCTGGATGCGGTGAATTCGGTAAGACGTGAATGCTTCGTGCCGAATGCTTATGCCCATGTGGCTTTCGCCGATGCGCAAATTCCGATTGGCCACGGCCAGGTGATGCTACCGCCCAAAGTGGATGGAAAGATCTTACAGGCCCTAGCCCTTCTACCCGGTGCCGAGGCCCTCGACATAGGCACCGGCAGCGGCTTTCTGGCGACTTGCATGGGCAAGCTCGGCGCAAAGGTTCGGAGCCTGGAAGTCTTTCCGGATCTCGCCGAACGCGCCAGAGCGAACATACACACCGCCGCCGTCAACAACGTCACGGTCGAAGTTACCGATGCCGTACGGCTGATCGGCGAGAATAGCGAAGAAAATAGATATGACGCGATCGCCGTTACCGGCGCGATTCCGCCCGAGAACGACGCACTTGAACAACGCTTTGCCCGCGCACTCAAAGTCGGCGGAAGGCTATTCATGGTCGTCGGCACCGCGCCTATCATGCAGGCCGTTAAAATCACTCGAATGGCTCAGGACCGCTGGCAGCGCGACGAATTGTTCGAAACCGTTTTCGAACCCCTGCTCAACATCCCGCAGCCGACGGCCTTCACGTTTTAACTTTTGACGCATTCTCCATGCAACCTTCTGACCGTACCCCACGTCTATGGACTAGTGCGGACGCATTTATATGAATACCGTGTCCATTCCTGAAATCACGCCCGCGGAATTCATTGCACGCCGCGAGCGTGGGGAAAAGTTAACTTTGCTTGACGTGCGTGAAGAGTGGGAATTGAAAGTAGCGAGTGTCCCAGGGATCGTGCATATTCCCATGAACGACGTGCCCGGCCGCCTAGGCGAACTCGATCGCGATACCGAAATTATCGTGCTGTGCCGGTCGGGCCGAAGAAGTTTGGACGTCGCGAAATTCTTAAGCCCCAAGGGATTTCGCGCCAGCAATTTGAGCGGCGGAATCCTCGCCTGGTCGCGCGATATCGACCCGAGCATTCCGACCTATTAGATGAAAGTGTTAGGGACCGGCTTTTTTAGGAACTGAAATGAATTATCGATTGAAGTTGGCTTTGAGTTGCATCCTGCTTGGCGCGACGGCAGCGCCTTCGTTCGGCGCGAACTTGCTTGAGGTTTATCAACGTGCGCAGCAAGCGGATCCGTCGATTCGCGAAGCCGATGCAACGCGCCTCGCGGCGCGCGAAGCCAAACCGCAGGCATGGGCGGCGTTGCTGCCGCAGATCGACGGTTCGGCTTCGAAAGGAAGAACCGACTCGGAGTCAACCGGACAGCAAGTAGGATTCAACACCGTCGGCGCGCTCGTGATTACGCCGTCGTTCAGCAACAACGTGTCCGATCGCGAGGGATGGCAATTGAATCTGCGCCAGACGGTCTTTCGATGGGATCAGTGGGTCGCGCTCAAGCGCGCCGACGCGCAAGTCGCCCAAGCGGAAGCCAACTATCGCGCCGCGGAGCAAGATCTCGTCGTACGCGTTGCGCAACGTTATTTCGGCGTGCTCGCCGCCCAAGACACGCTGGATGCGACCAATACCGCTGCTGAAGCGTTTTCGCGGCAATTGGAACAGTTCGAAAAGCGTTTTGAAGTCGGCCTGATCGCGATCACCGACGTACAAGACGCACGCGCTGCGCGCGATCGAGCGGCGGCCGACGTAATCGGCGCAAAACGCACACTGGCCACGAATATCGAACTCTTGCGGGAAATTACCGGCGATCAAGTCGCCGAACTTGCGGCACCGAGAGACGACCTGCCGCTGAAGTCCCCCGATCCTGCGTCCGAGGAACCTTGGGTGAGCACGGCACTTGAACAAAACTTAAGCCTTATTGCGGCACGCCTTTCCGCCGAGATTGCTGCACGCAACGTATCGATTGCCCGCGCCGGCCATCTACCGTCGCTAAGCTTGGGCGCAACCCATTCGGATAGCGACACCGACACCACCACCACGGCGGCATTGGGCACCTTCGACACGTCAAGCGGGCAAAAACAAGACTCCGTCTTGCTGACTCTGACCGTGCCTATTTTTTCGAGTGGAGCGACCCAATCCGGCGTCCGACAGCAGGTGTATACGCACCGCGCCACACGCGAACGCGTGGAACGCGTGACCCGCGAAACCGAACGAGCCGCGCGCGACAACTACTTGGGCGTCATCAGCAACATTTCGCGAGTACAAGCGCTGAAGCAAGCCTATGAGTCGAGTAAAACCGCACTGCAAGCCACTGAAGCCGGCTTTGAAGTGGGCACGCGTACCACCGTGGACGTTTTGCTTTCCAGACAAACGCTTTACACCGCGCAAACCCAGTACGCCAAAAGCAAGTACGACTACATCTTGAGCGTCATCCAGTTGAAGCAAGCCGCCGGCACGCTATCGGCGCAGGACGTGACCGAGATTAATGGCTGGTTGAAGTAAAGAGAACGAGATTCGGATTCGCCAGGAATCTCACGAATCACGAGTCTCAGGTTCTGAGCCGAGTTCGGCGCTCCACAACTCGGTCAGCGCGCGACGTTCTTGCACGAACTCCGTATCGGCAATCACGTCGTCGCCGCCTTCGAGCGACAGATGGTGCATGCGATGGCGATATTTTCGATAGGTCGACGTTAGGAAGTCGACGGTTGCCTGGGGCACGATGGCGCCTGAGGCGAGACTTTCCAGCTGACGGATGTTGTCCGAAAACATGGCGATCGGCGGATACCGGTCGCACCACTTCAACACCCAGTACTGCGTTAGAAACTCAAGATCAGCGATGCCGCCGGCATCCTGCTTGAGATCGAATTGCCCGGCTTTCGCTTTCGACAATTCGTTGCGCATGCGTTGCCGCATGCTACGCACTTCGTTCTGCAGCGTGTCACGGCGCACCGCTTGCCGCAGGATGTCGATGCGAACGCGCTCGAAGTTCGCACACAGCGCGTCATCGCCGGCAACCGCGCGCGCGCGTAATAACGCTTGATGCTCCCAGGTCCATGCTTCTTTGCGCTGATACTCTTCGAACGCCGCCAGCGTCTGAACCAGGAGCCCGCCCTTCCCGCTTGGACGCAACCGAATGTCGACCTCGTACAAACGCCCCGCCCGCGTATGCGTCGTCAGCAAATGCACTAAGCGCTGTCCGACCCTGGCGAAAAACACCGAGTTTTCGACCGGCTGCGCACCGTCGGTCGTCTGCATCTCGCCGGCGGAATCGTGAAGAAAAACCAGATCCAAATCCGAACCGTACCCGAGCTCGATGCCGCCGAACTTTCCGTAGGCAACGACTATCACGTTTGCGACACGAAGCGACTCTGCAGTGGCGCCGCATCGCGGCGCGCCGTGCCGCGCGACGATGTGCGCCCATGCCATCGACAATGCCTCCTTGACGATCAGTTCAGCAAGATCGGTGAGCCGATCGGAGACTTTCATGAGCGGCAGTTGTCCGCAGAAATCCGCGACAGCGATGCGGAACATGGCCGCTTGCTGAAAGTGACGCAGGGCTTCGATTTGCAATTCGACGTCGTCATGCCGCGAAGACTCCATCCGCGCCGCCAATTCGGCGACGAATTGCGTTCGCGTGGGCGCGCTTTCGAGCAAGCGCGGATCGATCAACTCATCCAATAGCAGCGGCGAGGAGGCGATTTGTTCGCTCAGAAACACGCTGCGTCCGCATAACTCCACGAGCCGCTGAAGCGCAATGCCATTCTCGTGCAAGAGCGCGAGATAGACAGTCCGCCCTCCAATCCGCTCGACGATTCGCAGTACCCGCGCAAGCGCGACGGAGGGCGACGCCTGATCCTGCAAGCGTTGCAGAATGCGCGGCAGCAGCGTGTTGAGTCGACGCCGTCCGGTTTCGTCCAATCGGCGATAGTAACTGCCGTCGCGCAGCGCCTGTAACTGAGTAGCGCATTCGTCGAATTCGCGAAGGCCGAGTTTCCGCAAATGTCCTAGCACGTCGGCAGCAGCATCGAGATCGAGCTCACTCTGGACGCTGGCAGTCGACCCGCGGTCGATCGGCCCAAACACGATCGTGGCGAAGTGCCGGGAAACGAGAGCGCGCTGCCGATCGATCTCCACTGCCAGCGTCGCCCAATTCCGATAGGCCATCGCCAACGCCAAGCGCTCCTGCATGCCCTCGTCCTCGGGTAGTCGATGCGTTTGCTCGTCGTTGTACTCCTGAAGGCGATTCTCCAATCGGCGTAGAAAGAGATAGGCCGACCACAGTTCGGCGACGGCTTCAGCGGACAACAGCTTCTGCCCCGAGAGCAACGGCAAAGCAACCCCCAATTCCCGGGTTTGCAAGCGCCGATCGCCGCCGCCGCGGATCAGCTGAAACGCCTGCACGATGAATTCGATCTCGCGTATGCCGCCGGGACCGAGCTTTACGTTGTCCTGCAATTCGCGGCGCGCAACCTCCCGCTCGATCAACGCTTTCATGTCGCGCAGCGAATCGAAAACGCCGAAGTCGAGATAGCGCCGATAGACGAACGGACGAATCACGTTTTCGTAAAGCGGCTTGTGATAAGCCGCGTTGGTAATCGGCCGCGCCTTGACGTATGCATAGCGCTCCCAATCGCGCCCATGTTGCTGCAAATATTCCTCGAAACTGTCGAAACTGACCGCCATTCGTCCGCTGTCGCCGAACGGACGCAAGCGCATGTCGACGCGATAGACGAAGCCGTCGACGGTTTTATTGGCCAGCAAGTTGATGATGCGCTGGCCTAGACGCAGGAAGAACTCCGCATTTTCGACAATGCGCTGCTCGCTGGACTCCGCCCGCGTCTCGCCGTCTTCCGGATACAGAAAAACCAAATCGATATCGGAAGAGTAATTCAGCTCGCGTCCGCCGAGCTTGCCCATGCCCAGCACCACCAGCAACTGCGGCTCGCCGCTTGCGGCGCCGTACGGCGTGCCGTGACGCCGAGCGAACTCGCCGTAAGCACGATCGTGCGCAAATTCGATGCACGTATCGGCGAGATTGGACAGATCACGCAACGTTTCCTGAGTGTCCGCCCAGCCGGCAAGATCGCGCCAAGCAATGCGCACCATATGCCGCCCACGAAAACGTCGCAGCAACGCGAATAACTCCGCGTCGTCTTGAATTCCTTCCGCCGTCGCCGACAGCTCGGATTGCAGAGCGGCGAATTCAAGAGTACGAAAGAGATCGCCGCTTCGGACCAAACCGGCCAGCATCGCAGGGTCGCGTAGACAAGCCGCCGCGACGAACTCGCTGCAATGCCAGACGAAAGGCAAGGTATCTCGAAGGCGTTCGTCCGCCTCGATGCACTCCCATGCTTGCAAATGTTCGGCGCGTACTGCCGCGACGCGCTCTAGCACATGGTCCACTGATTCGGCCGGAACGACTGAACGATCGAGTTGGGTCATGCTTTCATCGATGGCGCTAAAACTAACGAGAGCCTATCTCACAATGAACTGCTCCCGGTTAACCCAAGAGCGATAGCCGTTTGGAGCGACGTAGTCCGCGGTGTCTAGTCAGGTGTTTTTAGGACCGCCGTAAATACGTCCCTGTAGGCTTCCGCAAAAACATCCCTGTTTTTGAGGCTCCTAAAAACACCTGACTAGA
>CAZQYC010000088.1:0-16487 GCA_964597495.1 uncultured Steroidobacteraceae bacterium
TTCAGCGGATACCAACCATCCGTGCGAACGAGAAACTTCCGCCGCCAAATTCGACAGGGGCTCGGTAGTCTTCGATATCGGCGACTTTGACTCGCAACGGACTGGAAAAGACCGGGCCGTCATACACGAAGGTGTGAAATTCGCCGTTCTCGCCGCAGGCGTCGACGCCGTTGGGCAAGGAGCGTACGAAGGCCTCGTCGTACTCGCGCCCACAGTATTCCGCGCCGAGGAAGCGGTGATCGACGCACACGACGATGGCTTTGAAACCCAGCTGGGAAACTTCCCTAGCCAGCTCACGGCGGCTTCTCTGCCATAGAGGGAGTAGGGCGGCGAGGCCAGCTTTTGCGCAGACTTTTTCTTCCCATTCGCGATGTGGTTGCAGGTCGATGTCGCCGAACACTACGGCGTCGTGACCCGACGATCGCACGCCTTGCAAGGCGCTAACGAACTCCGTCTCGTAGGTTTGCCAGCTTGCCGCCGGCATGACGAGTTCCACTTGCAGCGCCGATGCTTGTTGCCGCATGAGTGCGGGCGAAATGCCGTGAGACCGGCTGCGCGAACCGGTCTCGTCGAGCATCGTGATCATGGTGGTGACACGATGACCTGATTCCCTGGCATACCAGAGAGCAAGCAACGAGTCTTTGCCGCCGCTGGAAGACCATGCACAGCGCATGGCGTTTTGCGAGATCCCTATCTCACGCGATGCGCTGAGTTAGCCGGCTTGCTTCGAAGCGGCGTGGATATCGTGACCAAATTTCTTCGCCGTAGCCGCAATGGCTACACCCGTTGCCGCGTAGATGTATGCCCATTCGATATATCGTGGGAAATGCGGAAGGATCCTCGACCAATACTCCATCGACGTCATGGTCGCGGGGTAGCGTCCCGAGAAGAGGAAGAAACTGTGGCTGGAAAGAAAATAGGCGCCGATGCAGCCTACCATCAGCCAGGCCGCTATTTTTACCAGGTCGACCACGCGCAGTACGTTCAGCGAACGACACGCGTTGCCCGCGTACCAAAGGCATGCATAGGTCGGAACGAGGAACACGTAGGCGGATGTGAAACACCAGTCGCTTACGCCGAGAGCGAACGAAAAAAGATCGGCTAGCACGCCGGCGCCGAACAACAAACCGAACGTCAGCGGCGCGCAGCCCCAAAGGCCGGCTAGAAAAAACACGCCGAGCGTTGCATCGGGCGGGTTGAGGAGGAAGTTGTTGGAATTGGTTCGCGTCACCAAGATAAGCGCGACGAATATCAGCGTGAGCCAGGGTCGCGGCAGTAAGGATTTCAGCGGCATCGTCAACAACTCCTCGCAGTAACAAAATCGGCGCGCGAGGAGGTCGAACAGCAGAACTGGTCGCCCGCCCACATCGCCCGCCGCGACATCGAACGAATCATCACGGCATAACGATAGGGACGCCGTGGCGCTAGGCCGGTCTCCGGGCTGGCGAGCCGTCATTGCGACGTCTTGTCGGAAAACCTTCGCCAATGACTTGGCGGTCGCTTATCCAACTGCTCGCTTACCGTTGCGGGGGCAGCGTCGGTTTGCGCTTTATTTCGTAAAAATGCAACCGAACTTCCCGTTTCATTCGGACCGTCGTAGTGACGGACTGAACACCTTGCGCGCCGCGCATGGTGCGCTATCGCCGCGGCGGGCGTCAAGGTTAAGCCGGCCATTTCTAGCCCCTTTCTAGATGATTGCGTCGCTAAAGGACCTGGCCATTGGAGCGATCGGCGGTGAAGATGAAGCGACATAAGAACCATCCAGCAAGGAAGTAAGACGATGACCTCAACGTTTCGGTTGATTTTCTCGATACTGGTTGGCGGCTTAGGTCTCCAAGCGATGCTCGGTAACATCGCAATGGGCGATACTCGCCTATATCGGTGCGAAGTGCGTGGCAAAGCGACCTACTCGGACAAGCCCTGTCCCGATTCCGCGGTGCAATCCGAAGTTGCCGTCGATGGATTGAATACCTATGAAGCCGCGTCGACGCCGAGTAAGGTGCCCGATCCGTCTGCGCGAGGTTTCAAGTCAAAAACGTCGCGGAGCCGTACCGATGAATTAATCAGCGGATCGATCGCGGCGGACCTGCAACAAGCCAAGCAGCGCTGTCAGCGCATCGCCGATCGGCTCGAAACCGTTCGTGTAAAGCTTGGGCAAGGGCACACGGCGGAACAGGCCACGCGGCTGCATGAGCAACGAAGACAGCTTGAAGCGCAGAAGCGGTCCGAAAAATGCCGCTGACTTAGGGGTGTGTCAACGGACGCTAGTTAAGTGCCGCGTTGAGCACTGCTGCAAGACGAAAACCCGCTTTAGCGAGTTGCTGTTCGACGATTCGCCGGGATGAATCAACGTACTCGGCCGTGAGTGGGACCTCACCCGATGAACGGCGCCGATTCGTCGCGCACGCGAATCCGGGCAGAGTCCGGTACGCCATGTCGCGCGCCAATTGGTGGGTCTCTGCGGCCCACGATTCCACGGTACCGGCCCGCCATGAATCGATATTCGCGCTAAAGGTTTGTTTGAGCGATTTCGCGTAACGAGCGTTCGAACGGCGCTGCAGGTTCATTCGCACCAATTGCGTATCCCAAATCTCATGCAGGCGTTTGGGTTCGCGTTCCCCGGGCAGCCGCACCCAAACCTCATTGCCGCCGCGGTCCTGATTGTCCGCAAGATGGAGGGGCTGATGTAAGTCGGCCAGCAAATGGACGATGACGGCAAGGGCCTCCGATTTCGCTTCGCGCGTAGCGCCGGAATTTTTGAGCAGACGAACGTGAGATTCGATCTGCCGGGTGACGCACTGGTCTCGTGGACAAAACGATTCGCCACTGCAGACGAGTCGGTTCTCGTAGTGCCAGCGCGAAGCGCCGGGGTGGCGTTGTTCGAACGAGTCGCGCGCCTCATCCATCAGGTTCGCGACGGCGGCGAGATCGTCACTCCCGAGCAGGAGACGCACTTGCTGTCGGGCATTTTCGTCCAAGAGCGAAGTGGCGATGAGTGCCGCGATGCGATGCCCGCCGTTACCCCATGGCAGCGCAGTCGACGTGTAGATCAGCAAAAAGGCCGCAAGCAAGCCGCCGCGTAACATCAGAAGTGAGCGAAGACGCCGAGCGGCGAGTGCGTGCGAGCGACGGAGAGAATGAATGCGAAGACGATAGCCGCTGCCAGGAAGGCAGCCCGCCGACTCTGGGGCCGATCGGACGCTTTGAGCGCAATCATGCCGAGACCGATATACGCGAGCAGTGCGACGATTTTCACCGTGAGCCAGCTATTCGCAATCGGATACTGGTGCGTCACGATCATGAGCGCGATCGCCGACGCAAGGAGTACGGTATCGACCACGTGAGGCATGATGCGCAGTGCGCGCGATCGCCGCCAGTTGACGCCGCGTAGATTGAGTACGTGGCGCAGAACGAACAAGGTAATGCTCGCGTAGGCGCATGCGATATGCAGCGTACGGAGGTGGAGGTAGTAGGCGGACATATAGAATAGTAACTAGCCGCTAGCAACTAGTCGCTAGCCAGAAGTGGATGGGGAGGGGCATAGGGTTACGCACTAATTCGTTCGCCTTGGACCATTAGCGTGCCCGACCGGCCAGGCACCGTGCCGCGATTCATTGTGTGCTTCGGCAGCTGGGTTGCATCGAGCTCCCCATAAATATCGCGGACGCTGCCGATGCGGTAGCCCTGCGTTTTCCAGCCGGACAGCAGTGCATCGAAGACGGGGAGTAATTTCATGCCTTCCATTTCCGTGTGCAGCGTATACACGTGCGGCGCCGCGGGTTCGAAGGCCGTCCGCGTCAGCAGGAATTTGGCAACGTTACGTTCGTCGACGTCGCCGATACCGATCAGCTCATCGAGCGTCGGCAAAGTGGTGGGGATTTGCGGGCACCGAACTACCTGCCCGCCTACGACCGGCAAGAACGGAGAATGACCGCGCGCGTCGGAGCAGTACTCGAATTTAAGTCTCTCCGTCAGCCGTACGGCGTGATCGTTCATTTGCCACCCCGCCGCTCCGTGCGTTTTCGCGCGTTCGCCGAAGACATCGAGAAATCGGTCGGAGGCCTTTTCAAGTTCCCGCTCCGTCCATGCTTCGTTCGCGCTAGCGACGCCGTCCTGCCATCGCACGTGGTCCCAGGTGTGAATGCCAACTTCATGTCCGGCTGCCTTTGCGCGGCGCATGAGCCCTGCACAGTGCTTGCCGATATCCGGGCCGGGCAGAAGCACGCCATACATCGCGGTCATCAATCCGATATGGCTGACCACCGAGGTGCGGCTGACTTTACTAAAGAACCCCGGTCGAAAAATTCGCTTGATCGCGCGACCCGTGTGATCGGGGCCGAGCGAGAACAAAAACGTCGCTCGTACTCCGTGTTTGTCGAGCAACGCCAATAACGCAGGTACGCCTTCTTGAGTGCCGCGGAAGGTGTCGGCGTCGACTTTGAGGGCGAGGCGCATAGGGGAAGCTACTAGCCGCTAGCTTCTAGCAACTAGCCAGATCAAGATGGAGACGCCGGAATCAAATTTCATAGGTTGCTAATTTCCATCGCCCAGCCAAACAGCACGAGATTCTCTTTTTCTGGCTAGTAGCTAGTGACTAGCAGCTAGTGGCTTCTTAGTTCACCAACCCCTTCGCCTCCGCCACTTGCGACCGATACGATTCGAAAATGCGCGTGAGCGCATCGTCCATCGTGACGCGGGGCTTCCAATTGAGTTCGGCGCAGGTGTTGTCGATTTTCGGCACGCGGTTCTGTACGTCTTGGTAACCCTTGCCGTAGTACTCGTTCGCGCTGACGTCGATCAATTTCACGCTTTTTGCGGACTCGGCGTATTCGGGATACTTGGCGGCCAGCGCCAGCATCTTTTCGGCCAGTTCGCGCACCGACCAGTTATTGCTGGGATTGCCGATGTTGTAGATCTTGCCGGTGGCGACCTGGTTGTCGTTGCGGATGATCGCCATGAGCGCTTCGATGCCGTCGTCGATGTGCGTGAACGAGCGCTTTTGCTTGCCGCCGTCGACGAGCTTGATCGGTTCGCCGCGCACGATGTGACCTAAAAATTGCGTGAGGACGCGCGAGCTGCCTTCCTTGGGCGTGTCGATCGAATCGAGACCCGACCCGATCCAGTTGAATGGGCGGAACAGCGTGAAATCGAGACCGCGCTCGAATCCGTACGCATAAATCACGCGGTCCATCATTTGCTTGGAGCACGCGTAGATCCAGCGCTGCTTGTGAATGGGGCCATACACGATGTTCGAATTTTCGGGGTCGAACGCTTCGTCGGGGCACATGCCGTAGATTTCCGACGTCGACGGAAACACGATGCGCTTCTTGTACTCGACGCAGGCGCGCACGATCGGCAAGTTCGCTTCGAAATCGAGTTCGAATACGCGCAGCGGTTCGCGCACGTAAGTGGCGGGGGTCGCAATGGCGACGAGCGGCAATACCACGTCGCACTTCTTGATGTGGTAAGCAATCCATTCCTTATTGATCGTGATGTCGCCTTCGAAGAAGTGAAAACGCTTGTCGCTCGTTAGGCTTTCGATCCGATTGGAAAACATGTCCATGCCGTACACGTTCCAATCCGTGGTTTTCAAAATGCGAGTCGCTAGATGATGGCCGATGAAGCCGTTCACGCCGATGATGAGCACATTTTTCATGCGAAGCCTGCTGCGGTTGTAAGCGGTGGAGCGGCGGCATTCTACTACGAAGAGGCGGGCTTGCCGGAGAAGTATCTAGGCGCTAGTCGATGAATAGAAGTTCTTCTCTGGCTAGTGCCTTTCGACGACCGCCGACGTTAGACAAGAGCGACGCGCGGGGTTCCAAAGAGGCGTTCGAATTCCGATGCTCGAACGAGACTCCCGTCGTGCTCGAGTGCCAAAACCTCCAAGACCTGCTGGTCGGCGCCGTCGACGAACAAGCGCGAACCGTCGACAAATAAAGTCGGTGCCGAGTGCGCGGCAGGTCGTGTCGCGTCGATGCGGCTGGCAAGGAAGCGGAGGCGTTTACCCGCGACGTCGGCGAACGCGCCCGGATAAGGCGGAGCGACTGCGCGAATGAGATTGTGAATGCGGGCGGGGGAGTGGGTCCAATCGATGCGTCCGTCTTCCGGCTTGCGCCCGCTGAAGTACGATCCTTGTGTCAGATCGAGAGGTATGTGTGGGGCAGTGCCGTTGAGTAATTTGGGCAGCACGGAATCGAGTGCGATCTCGGCAGCGACCGTGACTTTTTGAAATACATCATGGGCCGTATCGTTCGGCAGAATCGGTACCGATTGTTGGGCGACCATGGCGCCTGCATCGGGTTTGGCCACCATGCGATGCAGCGTTGCGCCCGTTTGCCGTTCGCCGTGGAGGACCGCCCAATTCACGGGAACGCGACCGCGATATTTTGGCAGCAGGGACCCGTGCATGTTGTAAGCGCCGGATCGGGCTGCGCCTAAGAGCGCCACGTCGAGCATGTGGCGATAGTAGAAGGAGAATATAAAGTCGGGTTCAAGGGCGCGAACGCGATCGATCCACTCCGGTGTATTGGGGTCGTCGGGCGTGACGCAGGGAATGCGGTTTATGGTTGCCAGTCGTTCGACGCTTTCGAACCAAATCGTTTCCGCCTTATTGTCTTTGTGGGTGACGACAAGCGCGACATCAACGCCGTGCGCCAGCAACACCGACAAACAACGAACGCCGACGTTGTGATAGGCGAAGACGACGGCGCGCGTCATGATTTTTTGTCGGTCGAAGCGTCCAGCACCGCGCCGATCATGAAGCGGGGACGGCCCTGGACTTGTTGGTAGATACGTCCGATGTACTCGCCGAGGATGCCGACGCCGAACAACGTAATCCCGAGCAAAAAGAAAACGATGCCGAATAGCGTGAACAAACCTTCGGCTTCCGAGCCGACGAACAGGCGTCGCAACGCGAGGTAGACGACGAACAATCCGGAACAAAGCGCGATGGCCATGCCGGCCATGGAGAACACTTGCAGCGGAGCGAGCGAGAAGCCGGTCATCAGGTCGAAATTCAAGCGGATCAACTTGAATACCGAGTATTTCGATTCGCCCGCCGCACGGAGTTCATGAGCCACTTCGATCTCGGTCGGTTTTCGCGAAAAGGTATACGCCAGGGCGGGAATGTAGACGTTCGTTTCGCGCGATTGATTAATGGCGTCGATGATGCCGCGGCTGTACGCGCGCAGCATGCAGCCTTGGTCGCGCATGCGGATGCGCGTGGTGCGCTCCCGTATTTTGTTGAGCACCTTCGACGGCCATTTGCGCAGGCTCGAATCCTGGCGTTCGCGGCGATAACTGCCGACGTAGTCATGGCCCTCGCGCATTTTGGCCACCAACTTGGCGATCTCTTCCGGCGGGTTCTGCAGATCGGCATCGAGGGTAACCACGATTTGTCCGCGAGTCTGCGTGAATCCGGCCATGATGGCATTGTGCTGTCCCGCATTCAGTGCCAACAGTACGACGCGCGTGACGTCGGGGCGCCGATTGAATTGCTCGCGCAGGATGGCGGCCGACTTGTCACGGCTGCCGTCGTCGACGAAAACCACTTCGTACGACTCGTGCAAGGCATCTAATGCGGGGTATAACCGCGCAAACAAGCCTTCGAGTCCGGCTTCTTCGTTGAAGACCGGGATCACCACCGAAAGTGCGACCGCGTTCATGGGATGCTCATGGGATTCTATTTTGAGTGACGTTGCAGGACTTCGACCAGCGCTTCGGCGACACGTTCGACATCGCGGTCGTGCATCGCCGGAAACAGAGGCAGCGACAGAATATTTCTGCAGACGCGCTCCGCTAAGGGAAAGTCGCCGTCCTTCCAGCCAAGCCGCCGATAAACCTTGAACAGATGAATCGCGGGGTAGTGCACGCCGGTGCCGATGCCGAGCGCATCGAGGTCAGCCATGATCTGCGCGCGTTTCACTGCCAGCCGTTCTTCGGGCAAGACGACTTGGAACATGTGCCAATTGCATTGCGTGAAATCGGCGTTCGGCAACTGCACTCCGAGTTGCGCCGCAGGCCTCGCAAGCGCTTGGAAGTAAAGCCGTGCCAGTGCAATACGCCGCTGTGTGAATTCATCGAGGCGTTCGAGCTGACCGAGCCCGACGCGCGCGGCGACGTCCGTCAAATTGAACTTGCCGCCGACGAGGTCGACTTCCATGCCGTCGAACCCCGAGCGGACGACTCCCTGCAGGCGATACTGCTCGGCGAGTTTGGCTTCGTGCTCGTCATTCAACACCAGGCAGCCGCCTTCGATAGTCGTTACGTTTTTGTTCGGGTGAAAGCTGAACGAAACGAAATCGGCGCCCGTTGCCATTCGCTGGCCAATGCGGCGTCCCTTCCACGTGCTGCCGAACGACTGTGCGGCGTCTTCGATCACGCGCAATCGGTGCTTCGCGGCGATCGAGTACAAGCGATCGCGATCCACGGGAAGGCCCGCAAGGTCCACCGGGAGAATTGCACGCGTGTTTGAGGTGATCGCGCGTTCGACCAAGTTTAGATCGATGTTGCGTGTCGCAGGGTCGATGTCCACGAACCGAGGGGTCGCACCGACCTCTAAAATGACGTTGCTGGTGGCAACCCAGGACAGCGGTGTGGTGATTACCTCATGACCCGCGCCAATGCCGGCAATGCGCAAGGCGATTTCCATCGTGCACGTTCCGGAGTTGAATGCGCGCACCGGCCGGCCGCCGCAGTACTCGGAGAGTTTGGCTTCGAAGGCTTTCACCTGCGGGCCGGACGTGATCCATCCCGATCGCAAAACCTCGGCGACCCCGGCGATGGTGGCTTCGTCGATGGTCGGCCGCGTTAAGGGAATTCGGGAAGTGACGGGCTCGGAATTCATGCTCAGCTTCGCGCTATCAAGCAGACGCCCGCAATGATCACGACGATTCCCGCGAGGCGAGTCGGCGTCAAACTTTCGCCGAACAAGTACCACGCAGCCACTGCGGTTACGATGTAACCCACGGAGAGCATCGGATAGGCGAGGCTGACCTCGACGCGCGATAGCGCAAGAATCCAAACGACCACGCTCGCGACGTAACACGCTAAGCCGCCGAGAATGTGCGGCTCAAAGGCTAGCGACTGCGCCGCACGCCAAAGATGTGCACTGCTCAATTCGATTTGACCGGCCGCTTTGACGCCGGCCTTGAGCAGCAGCTGGGCGCCGGCGTTGAGGAGTACGCCGGTCATGATGAGAAGGAATGCTGTAGCGGTCATGCAGTTCGCTTGATTTTTCCGAATCCGCCGCATTCTACGGCTTTTTGACCGCGATCAGGTGCAAGTCGCGCCCTATCACGGTCATCGGGACATTCTGTGCGGCTAGGAGTTCATGAGTCTCGCGTGTCATGACTGCAAGACTTCCGGACGGGTCGTGCTGCCAGATCGGAATGAATGCTTGCACGGTAGGCAGCGACTTGGCGGGTTCTTGTTGCTGGCCGAAGACGAGTTCTCCGCGATAGCCGACGATGGTGACGGCCCGGCGCAGGTAAAAGGAGAGCGAGTGATCGTAGGCGGAGAGACTGTAGAACGGTTTGTTCGGATCGTGGAAGGGAACAAGCGTTTGCGCCAGATCGTAGCCTGAACGTAATTGACGCAGCACCTGGAAATCCTGGAGGAGTGCGCTGATGGCCAGGAACGAACCTGCGCAGGCGCATAGCATGGCGTCGCGAAGGCGGTCTTTGCGCGCCAAAAGCCACGCGCAGGCGGCGCCCAGTAACGCGAGCGCGAAGCCGACGCCGCCGAAGCGGAATACTTCGGCGAAAATCTCCGCCGGCACGTCGCGCCGAGTCGGAAGCGGCGCAAACACGACATAGCAAAGCGCGAGCAGCCAAAAGAAGACGACGGCGATCAAGTGACGGCGAATCGCCGAGGGCGGCGCGCGCAGCGCATAGTCGCCTATTAGCAATGCGACGGCGGGGTAGACCGGCACGATGTAAGGAGGGAGCTTCGAATGCGAGACGCTGAAGAAGAGTAACGTGACGACGATCCAAATCAGCAGGAAGCGCCGTGAACGAAATGCCGGTTGATCTTTCGCATGATCCGAGCGCCACGCGCTTTGCGCCGCGCAGAGCGCAAGGCCGGTCCACGGTAGCGCTCCGGCAAGCAGCAGCGGTAGAAAGTACCACCACGGTTCCACGCGATCGGCGACATCGGTGAGGAACCGCTGAAAATGTTCGCGTAGAAAAAAGAATTCGGCGAACTCGGGGTTCTTGAAAGAAACCAGGACGAACCACGGAGCGGCAATGAGCAGAAACACCGCGGAGCCGGCGACGAAGTGCAAGCGCCGCCATGCCGAGTACTCGCGCTCGACCACGGTATACGCAAGGAGAGTCAGCAAAGGCAGCGCGATGGCGACGATGCCCTTGCTTAAGACCGCCAAGGCGGCGGCGCTCCATGCCAGCAGCATGAAATTGCGTTCGGAACTCGACCTGCTCGGCGAACGTTGGGCTAACAAGAATCCGACGATCGCGAGTTCCAGAAAGAACGACAATCCCATGTCCAGCGTGTTGAGGTGCCCGAGAGCGACGTACATGAGTGAGCTTGCCAAGACGGCGGCGGAAATCACGCCGGCGTCGCGGCCGAATAGCCGCGCGCCCGCCCATCCGGCGAGAAACACGCCGGCGAGACCCGTCAGCCCGCACCAGAACCGCGCTGCGAATTCGTTCGTTCCGAAAACGCGATACGCCGCTGCCGTTCCCCAGTACTGCAGAGGCGGCTTTTCGAAGTACTTCAAATCGTTCAAACGCGGCGTGATCCAATCGCCGCTCGCCGCCATCTCGCGCGGGATTTCCGCATACCGTCCTTCATCCGGATTGGCGAGCTTGCGTAACCCAAGCGTTAGCAGCCACGCGCAGGCAAACAAGATCGCAATGGAAATCAGCGAGTACGAAAGGACGTTCTTTTTGTCGGAAACCGGTTGGGACATGTCGCGAAAAGAGTCGCTGCGTGGCCGAGTAAGACGTTACTGTTGCGAGATATCAATCGCGAGGCGCTTGCACGCCGGTCTCTTTGATTGATGAAACGGCTGATTGAATGGCGATGACGAATTATTCGATTCTACTGTGACGATGGGAGGTGCGGAAAGATGGGGATACGAAATATGGCGGCGGCGAGTCTCATGGGGTTCGTTGTCTTGCCGGCGCATGCTGAATGGCAGGGGAAGGGCGAACTTGGAGTTGTATTGGCGCGCGGCAATACCGATACGGATACCGCGAGCGCCAAGTTCGACGTGGCCAACGAAATCGATGCGTGGAAGCACTCCGTCGGCGCCTCGGCGCTGTACAGTACCAGCGCCGACGTTACGACCGGCGATCGGTACGAATTTCACGGACAATCCGATTACAAGTTATCGGAACGCAGCTACGCGCTGGGTGCGCTTCGCTACGAACACGATAAATTCAGTCCCTATCGCTATCAAGCGGTCGGCTCGCTAGGTTTCGGGTATCGACTCCTGGATAGCGAGGCCACCAAGCTTGCGACTGAAGTCGGCCTCGGTTATCGACGTACCGAGGATCGGCTCACGAACGAAGTGGATAGCGACCCGGTGGTTCGTGGCGGGCTGGATTACGAACACAAGATCACGAGCAACAGCTCCGTGTACGACAAGCTCTTGGTCGAATACGGGAGCGAGAACACGTTCACGCAGAACGAAGCGGGAATCAAAGCGAACATCATGTCGTCGCTGGCGCTGAGCGTGGCTTATCAGGTTCGCCACAACACGACGGTGCGCGCGCCTCTCAAGAAAACCGACCAGCTGATGACAGCGAATCTCGTGTTCTCGTTCTAAATGCGCCCGTAAAATCGGAGTATGCGGTCGGCGGCCTCCACGCCCGTATCGACAAGCGTCGCGAGTTCGCGTTCGGCCGGCTCGATGAAGCCTTCTTCGACCAGGAAATCCAAGTCGACCGCGCGCTGCCAGAAGGCGCGGCCGACAAGGATGATCGGAATGGGCCGAACTTTGTCGGTCTGTACCAGCGTCAGCGCTTCGAACAATTCGTCCATCGTGCCGAATCCCCCCGGGAAGACGACCAGGGCTTGCGCGCGCAGCATGAAATGCATTTTGCGCATGGCGAAGTAGTGGAAGCGGAATGCTAAATGCGGCGTCATGTAGCGGTTCGGGACTTGTTCGTGCGGCAGTTCGATGTTGAGCCCGATGCTGCAGGCGCCGACTTCGTGGGCGCCGCGGTTTGCCGCTTCCATGATGCCCGGCCCACCGCCGGTCGTGATGACGAAGTCGCGCTTGCCGTCCGCCTGGCCCACTGAGGACAGCTTTCGAGCGAATTGCCGCGCTTCTTCGTAGTAGCGGGAGTAGGCGAGGTGTCGTTCGGCGACCTGCAATTTACGCCGGTCCGCCGCGGCCGGTTGGGCAGGCGTTTGCGCGCGCAAGAGATCCAATTGCCGCTGCGTTTGTTCGGGCGAGGCGATGCGGGCGCTGCCGAATACCACCACTGTCGAATTCACGTTGTACTTTTGGAGATGGTCTTCCGGCCGCATGAGCTCCAATTGGAGACGCGCTCCGCGCATCGCTTCCGAGGCCAGGAACGCCTCGTCTTCGTAGGCCAGACGATAAGTCGGACTATTCAGGATTGCGCCGAGCAAGGGATCGGTTTCGGGAGTCGCCATGGAGTACCTGGATGAGTGGAATAGGACTTAAATCTGCACTTCCGCCGCGTCCCAACCCAAAAACATACCCCATACGAAAAAGCTATTTGCGGTGGGCAGGCGCTTTCGCCATCTTAGCGGGCCATATCCCTTTAATTAAGACGCCTCATCGTGGAGACCGATTGTGACGAACGCCGTTAACCTCGAAGGAACCATTGCTGCCGACGCCGTTATCGTAGGCGCGGGTCCCGCCGGTTTATTCCAGATTTTCGAGCTCGGCTTGCTGGGCATCAAATCGCACATCGTCGATTCGCTGAAGCATCCGGGCGGCCAGTGCACCGAGCTTTATCCCGATAAGCCCATCTACGACATCCCGGCGCTGCCGATCGTCGGCGCCCAAGAGTTAGTGGATCGCCTGGTTCAGCAGGCCAAGCCCTTCGGCGCCGAATATCACTTCGGTCAAGAAGTCAGCGTGCTTAAGGTGCTCGACGACGGCACGTTCTATCTTGAAACGTCGACAGGCACGCGCTTTCACGCCAAGAACGTGGTAGTGGCGGCTGGGGTGGGTTCGTTTCAGCCGCGTCGCTTGGGCGCCGAGGGTTCGGATCCGTTCGAAGGCAATCAGATTCAGTACAAAGTACAGAACGCTCAGCAATACCACGGCAAGCGGTTGGTGATTTTCGGCGGCGGCGATTCGGCGCTCGATTGGGTGATGGACTTTGCCGGTAAGGCGAAGAGCGTCACGCTGGTTCATCGACGCGCCGACTTTCGTGGCGCGCCGGCATCGGCGGCCAAAGTGATGGAGCTAGTTCAGGCTGGGCAAGTGAACTTTCTCGAAGGCGTGGCCGAGGCGATCGAAGCGGACGGCGCGAATTTCAAAGGAGTGCGTATCAAGCGTAACGACGGCGGTGTCGAGAATGTAGACGCCGATCAATTGCTGGTGTTCTTCGGGCTGCACCCGAAATTAGGTCCTATAGCTGAGTGGGGTTTGGGTCTCGACAAGCGAGCGGTGGTGGTCGACACCGAAAAATTCCAGTCGAATATTCCCGGTATTTTCGCCATCGGCGACATCAACACCTATCCCGGCAAGAAGAAACTCATTCTTTCGGGATTCCATGAGGCGGCCCTGGCGGCGTTCGCCATCGCGCAGCGCCTGAATCCTGCGAAGAAGGTTCACCTCCAGTACACCACGACGAGCCCGGTGATGCAGAAGCGGCTCGGTGTGGGCTAACTGGCAAACTGGCTAACTGGTCAGAACGGGCGGAGGATCATCGCGCATTCAAGCGTTCTCTAGTAATCTCTGGCCACTCTTGCCAGTTAGCCAGTGGCCAGTTGGCCTTACTCTTATGAACCAAACACTCGCCGATCTCCTGAAAATTCTCGAGCTGGAACGCCTCGAGATTAATTTATTCCGCGGCGAGAGTCGCGATATAGGCAGCCCGCAGGTGTTCGGCGGGCAGGTACTGGGGCAGGCGCTGATCGCGGCGACGGCTACCGTCGAGCCGGATCGCTTGGTGCATTCCCTGCATGCCTATTTCTTGCGTGCCGGCGATTTCAACAAGCGAATCGTGTACGAAGTGGACCGCAGCCGAGACGGCGGCAGTTTCACGAGTCGCCGCGTAGTCGCCATTCAGGACGGCCAGCAAATATTTCACATGTCGGCTTCGTTTCAAGTCGCTGAAGAAAGCCTGGAACATCAAGCTCCCATGCCGGACGTTCCCGCGCCGGAGACGGTGAAGGACGTTCGCGATTGGATTCCGCAGCTGGTGGGCAAGGTGCCCGACGGCATGATCAAGTTCATGTCTCGCGAGCGACCCTTCGAATTTCGCTCGATCAATATGGACAGGACATTCGCTCAGGGGAAGGAATCCGGGGAGCCGCAACTTGTCCTGCAGCAGTGGTTTAAGGCCGTCGACAAAATCCCTGACACGGCATCCGGTTCGGTCCTCGGCACGAACGAAGCGCTGCATCGCTGCCTCTTGGCCTATGCCTCGGATTACTACCTGATTTCCGCCGTGGCACAGCGACATGGGCTTCAAATGGAGCGCGCAAAAATGCGGACGGCGAGCATCGACCACGCCATGTGGTTTCACCGCCCGGTTCGCGTGGACGACTGGCTCCTGTATGTGGTGGATAGCCCAAGCGCCTCCGGCGCCCGCGGCTTGGCATGCGGAAGCATTTTTAACCGCCGGGGAGAGTTGGTGGCCTCGACGGCGCAGGAGGGGCTGTTCCGGAGGGTGGAGCCGAAATAGGGCTAACTGGCGAACTGGCAAGCTTCGCCAGAAATGCCAGATATAAGCTCGCTCCCCTCAGGCCAGTGAGCCAGTTGGCCAGTTAGCCGATCTGGCCTTCCAGACGTCATCTCCTCATATCCAAACCGACTTTTAGCTCTTCTTCGAGCGCGGCAGAATCCCCACCATGTATCTCTACGACCAAATCGATCAGCGACTCGTCGACGAGCGTGTGGCTCAGTATCGGGATCAGACCAAGCGGTTCCTGGCCGGCCAGCTTTCCGAAGACGATTTCCGCGCACTGCGTTTGCGCAACGGCCTTTACATACAGCGCCATGCGCCGATGCTGCGCGTGTCGATTCCCTATGGTCTTTTGTCCACCAAACAGCTGCGGATGCTCGCGCATATCGCGCGTAAGTACGACAAAGACTACGGCCATTTCACGACGCGGCAGAACATTCAGTACAACTGGCCCAAGCTCGAAGAGGTGCCGGACATTCTCGCGGACCTTGCTAGCGTGGAGATGCATGCCATCCAAACCAGCGGCAACTGCATTCGGAATGTCACGGCCGATCACTTGGCCGGCGTGAACGCGGACGAAATCGACGATCCGCGCCCGTGGTGCGAGATGGTTCGCCAATGGGCGACCTTTCATCCCGAGTTTTCGTATCTGCCGCGCAAGTTCAAGATCGCCGTGACCGGTTCGCCCCAGGATCGCGCCGCGTCGAAAGTGCATGACATCGGGCTGCATTTGGTGAAAAACGCCAAGGGTGAAATTGGTTTTGAAGTGCTCGTCGGCGGCGGTCTGGGTCGTGCGCCGATGATCGGCCACGTGATTTTCGACTATGTCGCGCCGAAAGACTTGCTCGCCTGTTTGGAGGCGACGCTACGCGTGTACAACTTGCATGGTCGTCGCGACAACATTCACAAGGCGCGCATCAAGTTCGTCGTGAAGGCGATGGGCGTGGAGAAATTCCGCGAAGCCGTGCAAGCGGAATGGGACTTGTGCCGCGACATGGCGCCGACCTTGACGGATTCGGAGATTGCCCGCGTTAAGGCGTTCTTCAAACCGCATCCGTACGAGACCTTGAGCAATACCGATGTTGCTTCCGGGAAAGAGAGCGAATTTAAAACTTGGTATCAACGTAATACGCGAGCCCACAAGGTGCCTGGCTATCGCGTGGCGTTCGTGTCGCTCAAGTCGCCGTCGCGGCCGCCGGGCGACATCACCACCGACGAAATGAATCGCGTTGCGGATCTTGCGGACCAGTATTCGTTCGGTGAAGTGCGCTCGACGCACGATCAGAATCTGTTGCTCGCCGAAGTGAAGCAAACCGATTTGTATGCGCTGTGGCAGGCATTGAAGGCGATCGATCTTGCGCATCCCAATATCGGTACGCTCACCGACATGATTTGCTGTCCCGGTCTCGATTTCTGTTCGCTCGCTAACGCAGGATCGATCGGTGTCGCGAAGTCCATCAACGAGCGCTTCGACAATCTCGACTATCTTTACGATCTCGGCGAGATCCAACTCAAGATGTCCGGCTGCATGAATGCATGCGGTCATCACTCGGTCGGCCATATCGGCATTTTGGGCGTCGATAAGGGCGGCCAGGAGTGGTATCAAATTACCTTGGGCGGATCGACCGGCGG
>CAZQYC010000089.1:0-16430 GCA_964597495.1 uncultured Steroidobacteraceae bacterium
TATTTCCGATCTGCATCTCGACGGTTCGCGCCCCGACATCACCGATCAATTCTTGGAATTCTTGCGTGGTGAAGCGCGCAGCGCTCAGGCTCTTTACATATTGGGCGATCTGTTCGAGACCTGGATCGGCGATGACGACCCGGATCCGGACAAGCAGCGTATCCAAGGCGCCTTGCAAGAACTCACGCGAGCGGGCGTGCCCTGTTACATCATGCACGGCAATCGTGACTTTCTGCTTGGCCGGCGCTTCTGCAAAAACACCGGCTGCAAATTGATCGACGACGGCACACGTACGACGCTCCATGGACGCCCTGCAGTGCTCCTGCATGGCGACACGCTGTGCACCGACGACCACGACTATCAAAGGCTGCGGCGCATCGTCCGCAATCCCGTAGTGAGAGGGATATTTCGGATTATGTCTCTCAAGCAACGGCAGCGTCTGGCGGCGAAGATTCGCGCCGGCAGCAAAGCGCATATCGAAAAGAACGCCACGGCCGAAATCATGGACGTCAATGCAAGCGCGGTGGCGGAGACATTTGCAGAACACGGAGTCGATCTGTTGATTCACGGCCATACGCACCGGCCGGCCATGCACACGCTGAACGTAAACGGGCAGCCAGCGACCCGTATCGTGCTCGGCGACTGGTACACGCAAGGGAGCGTGCTGCGCGTTACCGACCAGGGTTTCGATCTATCAGCGCTGCAGCGTTCTTAGCTCCGCTCTCGCCGGATTACGCAAACATTCGCGTTCCCACGCTATAGACGAGTGCTTGCCGCAGTATTCCTACCGAGGTTGAGCCCGCCCCTATCGGCTTTCGCGGCAACCTCTTCCTCGGCGGCGTCCATTAGCATCGACTGAAATTCGTCCGGCGCATCGGTACTCGGTATTGCTCTTGACGTCACTACCGAGGCTTTATGGCCGGCAGTCGATAAGTGGCCGATGAATTGCCGAACGATCACGGCGGAGTCGAAACGTCTAACGAACTGCCTTCCTAACCGGGCCATGACCTGCCGCCGGTTTTCGTCGTCGACTAAGCGAAGGATTTTTTCGGCCAGCACGGCCGGATCCAATTGCGAAAGCACTTCGCCGCCCTGGCCGGCAGCGAAAACCTCGGCCATCCCGCCGGCCGCACTCGCGATCACCGGCACGCCGCAAGCCTGCGCCTCGGCAACCACGCGACCGAATGTTTCGGGTGCGACGGACGGAGCAACGAGGCAATCGAGCGCGGCATACATTTGCTCGGGTGCGCGCGTCCACACCACGAACCGGTGGCGGCGATGATGAGCACCCGCTCTAAGCATGGCTTTCGTCGCAAGCCATTCGGGTCCGCTCCCGACCCAAAGCGCATAGAGGTTTGGATGAACCTCCATCGCCAGGTTCAATGCCTCGCGAAGAATATGCACTCCCTTACCGATTTCATGACGCCCGACAAAACCGACCACCAAGGCGTTCGAAGGCAATTCAAGTTCCGCGCGAGTTTGCGCGCGCGCTTCAGGATCCGGTCGAAATTGCCTGAGATCAATTTGGTTATAAAGACGCGTGAGCCGTTCGCGCGGTGCACCGGCTTGCACCAGGGTTTCCAGTGCAAAATCCGAAACGACAAAGAATCGGTCGACGAGACGCGGGAACACGACACGCGTCGCCCAGTCGTTCACGTAGACCAAGTGCCGAAATACGGCAAGCCGGGTTCTAGTCATTCGCGCGAGCAAGTAAAGCGGCCAGTAGTGTTTCTTATGCGCGGTGACGATCCAGTCGGCGCGAATCTCCCGAATTGCCTTGAATGCCGCGTACATTGCGCGTGGATCTTCGCCGCCGCGAAAAGGAACGGCACGCACGTCGATGCCGGCTTGATTCATCAGGCATGCCACTTCGCTGCCGGCGCGCACGACCGCAATCACGCGATGGCCCGCTTCCTGACAGGCTTTCGCCAATCCGATGAAGTGCTGCTCGGAACCCCAGGCACGCGGACTTGAACCGACGAATACGAAGTTCATGCGGCGCGCCTCCAACTCAAGCGGACGTATGACGTTGCCGCCTTGAGCGCAAACTTGAACATGCCTTTGTCGCCGTTGATGGAGATGCGCGGCAATCGCAACTCGTCGTCGGCTAAACCGGCGATGCCGCGTTGCGTCGTCACTGCCGATCGATAGCCGGCAGCACGCACGATGGCGAGCGTCTCATCACCGTACTCACCGTACGGATAGCAAAAGTGATCGATGGCCGCGCCGGTCAGGCGCTGAAGCTCGGAACGACTGCCAGCGATTTCCTCTTCCGCCGCCGAACGCGTCAATCGATGCAAGTGCGGATGAGAAACCGTATGGGAGCCGATTTCATGGCCGTCCGCCAACCAGCGTTGCAGCTCCACGTGATTCATCAGCGGCTTTTCGACCGCCAACGTCTCTGCATCCCAAGCGTTGTGTGCACCGATGCGGCCGGAGACCACATAGCACGTCGCGTGAAAACCGAATTGCTTCAGGATCGGAGCGGCGTTGATAAGGTTGTCGGCATAGCCGTCGTCGAACGTCAGAACCACGCATCGATTCGACGTGCCGTTTTTCAGCGCCGCCATTCCCTCGCTCAACGTGACGCCACGCAAGCCGAGCCGCCGAAGCATTCGGCATTGCTGTTCGAACATGAGCGGCGTGACGTAAAGCTTCCGCATGCGCGCGCCCTGAGGCGGCACGGCCACGTTGTGGTAATTGAAGATCTTTAGACGACTCATCGTCGCCTCCCCCAAACCCCGAGCAGTTTTTTAATAGTTAGTTGTCTGCTTACTTCGTATTCGCCACCGCGACCCATCCTGGACGGGCGTGGCCTTTTGAAGGGCGGTTAAGCTTAATCGAATCGAGTATCGCCGGTAAATGCCCGGTTTAACTTTGCGTATTGGCAACTCCGTTAAGTATCGGAGTAATGAATGCCGAATCTAAGCGCGGTGATATGGCAGCCCTTTAATCACGCTGACCGCGCGATAGAGGGCTTCCACCGTAAACAGGCGCGCGAGACCGTGCGTCAGAGTCAGCGCCGACAAAGACCAGCGAAAATCCGCTCGGGCGTCGACCTCGACAGCCAATCCCTCCGGCCCGCCGATGCAAAATGCAACGTCGCGTCCTTCCTGAGCACGCGCTTCCAAGAACTTGGCCAACTGTTCGGTCGAGAGCGACCTGCCCGTCACCTGAAGCGCAACGACATAGGACTTCGCGGTCAAAGCATCCAGCATGCGCTTGCCCTCCGCGGCTACCGCGCGACTTGCGTCACCAGCGCCGCGCTGCCCCAAGGGAATCTCGACGAGCTCCAATTTGTAATCGCTTCCTTTGAGACGGGACGCGTACTCGTCGACGCCATCGTTCGTCCAGGACGGAAGTTTGGTGCCGGCGGCAAGGAGGCGGAGCAGCATACTTTCAAGTGATTAACCGATAGGGGATGGCAGATCGTCGGATAGTGCTTTCGATTCCATTCATCCTCTAGCTGCTAGTGACTAGCTGCTAGTTGCGTCTTCACTGTCCCGCTGCTTCGCGCCGCGCAGCCGTCACGTCCCAGAGGCTTTCGAGGCGGTAGAACTCGCGCAC
The DNA here is from genome assembly GCA_964597495.1 of uncultured Steroidobacteraceae bacterium. GTDB lineage: Bacteria > Pseudomonadota > Gammaproteobacteria > Steroidobacterales > Steroidobacteraceae > CAZQYC01. Next base: position 3,568 of record CAZQYC010000089.1, read on the forward strand.
GCGCGGCAACATCACGTGAACGATGACGTCCTGCAGATCGACCAGCACCCACTCGCCGTCACGCTCCCCTTCGACTCCCATCGGCCGATAACCGGCTTTCTTCGCGAATTCGACCACGCGGTCGGCAATCGATCGCACGTGCCGATCCGAATTGCCGCTGGCAATGATCATCGTGTCGGCAATATCGGTTTGATCGCGAACGTCGAGTGTCTTCACGTTGACGGCTTTCATATCGTCAAGCGCCTTGAGCGCCACGGCCACGATCGCCGAATCAGGCGCCTTTTCGGTTCTTCGCTGCGGAGCCGGCGACGCCTTTACGATGAGCTTGGCCGTCGGCTTGGATGACGTTTTCTTGCGCGACTTCTGCGGAGGAGATCGATCCGCCTTAGTCGGTGACTTACCCAGTGACTTGCTCGGAGGCTTACGCGCCACCGCACTACCACGGGAAGACTTCGCTTTACGAGACGCTTTCTGACGAGTCGAGCTCATGCGTTCCTCAGGAACCAATAAATTAAGAGGAGGGAATTAAGGTTTGACGGAATTGGGTCTTGAATAGCATCCGGTTTGCGCAATGATCGCGCGCACGGCATCGGGCATCAAATAACGCGGATCGCGGTGATGCACGATCAAGTTGCGCACCTCAGTCGAGGAAATTTCGAGCTGCGTCACCGCGTGAATATAAATGCGGCCTGCCGGCGCCGAGTGCAAATCGTTAACGCTGCCGGTGCCGCGATCGACTAACAATTCGCCTAACGGCCCCATCGTTGGCGCGCGCCAGCCGGGCCGGTGGGCGACGATCAGGTGAACCATCTGCAACAAATCGCGCCACTGGTGCCAGGTCGGCAAGCCGAGAAATGCGTCCATGCCGACGATCATGCAGAGCGAGCGTTCCGGAAATTCCTCGCGCAACGAACGCATGGTATCGACCGAGTACGACAATCCGGTGCGACGAATTTCACGATCGTCGACAGTGAATCCGGGTTGGTCGGCAACTGCCGCTTGGACCATGGCCAGCCGTTGTTCCGACGTCGCAATGGCATGATTGCGATGCGGCGGATTGCCGGCGGGCATGAAGCGCATTTCGCTGAGCCTGAGTGCGCTAAAAAGCTCAAAAGCGGTGCGCAGATGACCGTAGTGAACAGGATCGAACGTTCCGCCGAAGATTCCGATGGGAGACATGAGCTTAAAGATCGCCGTTATTTCAATAAAGTGAGTCGAGATGGGCGACGCAGAATGCGGGACAATGGCGACATCACGCCACCCGCTTCAAGCGCGCGCCGGCGATGTGCGCGACCAAGGCATGCAATTCAAGCCACGCATCCGTCGTTCGACGCACGCCTTTAATAGCTCGATCCACGTTCGCGGCATCGCGGAGCAAGGCATGCAGAGCGGGCAGTTTCAGTCGTGCGAGCGCCTGCTTCATAGCGGCTTGCCGCGGACGCCACACATACTCGGTATTCATCGCCGCATCGGCGCTTTGGCCGGCGCGCATCAGATGCGCTACGCGCGCCAACCACTGCAAATCCTTGTTGATCCCCCAGAGAACCACCGTCGCATCCACGCCTTCGGCGCGCAATCCGTCGAGTATGCGGAGCGCTCGAGCGATTTGTCCGCTCATCGCGGCGAGTCCGACTTGGAGCACGTCGTAACGCGCGCTGTCGGCAACGACTTCAAGGACCGTCGCCGCATCGATCTTGCCGCCCGGATGCAGCAGCGCGAGTTTTTCGATTTCCTGGTGTGCCGCCAGCAAATTGCCTTCGACGCGATCGGCGATCAGCCCGGGAACGTCGGCTTCCGCTTGCAATCCATGTTGCGACAACCGAGCGCGAATCCACGTCGGCAATCGCGCCAAGTCGATGGGCCATACTTGAACCAACCACCCTTCGCGCTCGATCGCGGTCACCCATTTTGCGTTCTGCGTTTTGCCGTCAAGCTTGTCGCCCACGATCAGCGTCAGCGTATCGTCGGCTTTACTTTCCGCCAGATCGGCAATCGCGGCGCTGGCTTCTTGATCCATCTTCGCGCCGCCTAGACGTATTTCGATCACCTTGCGATCGGCGAACAATGACATGCTGCGGCTGGCCTGACGCAAGGCCTGCCAGTCGAACCCGCGTTCGGCAAAGTGCAATTGGCGCTCGACGTAGCCGAGCGAACGCGCCTTGGCGCGAATGGCATCGCAGGCCTCACCCACCAGGAGCGGCTCATCGCCGGACACCAACACGATGTGCGGTAGACGATTTAGATGAGCGGCAAGATTCTCAGCGTTGATCTTCAATGGCGGGGGCAGGTAACTGCGCGAAAAGGATGGCGCCCATAATAACCGCGAGCACGGCAAGCGACCAAACAATCACCGCACCCGTCGGCAAATCGAACAGGGCCGACAATGCGAGGCCGATCACGTAACCCATTGCCCCGACGCCGTAAGCCCACGCAAGACCAGGTTTTTCTGCCATGCGCCGCGTCACCAACGCCGGCACGATCAGACTGGCGAAAACAAGGTACACGCCCACCAATTGCACGGAGACCGTCACGCTGAGCGCAAACATTAGATAAAAGCCGGGACGGCCGAGCTTCTGCCGCCAACCGAACCACAACGCCAACACTAAGACCGTCACCACCGCCGCGGGAAATAAATTGTGGAAATCGACCCAGAGAATTTGCCCGACCAGCAAGTCCTTGAGCTCTTCGCCGCCATGCGGATTGTTGGCGAGCAAGAGCAAGCCGCCGGTTGCGCAGAGCACGAAGAACACGCCGATGATGGCTTCTTGAATGTGAGGAAAGCGCGAGTCCGTCCACGCTAAACCCAGCGCGCCGACGATTGCCGCGGCAAAAGCAGCCGCCTGCGCCGCAATGCCGTGTGCATCCCACCCGAGGACGCCGGCGACGATGACACCGAGTCCGGCGGCCTGCGCAATCGCGAGATCGATGAAGATGATGCCGCGCGACAACACCTGGCGCCCCAGCGGAACGTGCGTCGCAAGCACGAATAGTCCTGCCAGGAAAGCAGGGCCGAGAATCGACATATCCAGGGCATCGAGATTCATTTGCGCGCTCCTGAAGGTGAGCCGGATTGATTGGCCGCAACCTCACTGAGAATTGCTCCTGCATTCCCAGTGTGACCTCCATCCCTGGAGGCCTCAAGCAGCCGCGCAACGATGACGTCGAACAAGGCGCTTAACGTATCGGTCCCGGGAATGCTGCCGACCGTATGCGGCAACACGATGGCCTTCACGCCCGTACGGCCCGACAACCAATCCGACGCACGCGAGTCCTGATAGACGGATCGCACGATCGCCTTTGCGTTTTTGCTCTTGACCTGTTCGAGCAGTTCCGCCAAGTGCCCGGTCGTCGGCTCGATGCCGGGTTTCGGTTCCAGCGTACCGAGCTCCTCGAGTCCGAGCCATTGCTCGAGGTAAATGAGACTTCGATGGTGGGCGACGATTTGCATGCCGTGCAACGGCTGCGCAAGTTCGTTCCACTTGGCTATCGAGCGATGCCACGACTCCGCGAATTCGGCTTCGCGTTGCTTGTAAATGGCGGCGTTAGCCGCATCCAATTTACTCAATCGCTCGGCCAAAGCTTGCGCCACCTTGGCGATGTTGCGCGGATCGAGCTGAATGTGCGGATTGCCAAAGGGATGCACATCGCCTTGCGAGCGATCGACGGTTCCAGGTACTTCCAGCAATTGAACCGCCGAGGAAGCTTCGAAGTAACCCGGCTGATTCGGTTGTACCTTGCCGTTGCCCGCTTGACGCAGCAATACGGGCAACCAACCGACTTCAAGATCGGCGCCCGTGCAAAACACCAGGTCGGCGCGCCTGACTTGCGCAATCAAGCTCGGCCGGGCTTGAATGTAGTGAACGTCCTGATCTGGCGTGGTCGCCGAAGTCGTTTCCACTTTATCGCCGCCGATTTCTCGCGCCAGCGCGGCCCACTCGGGTTCACACGCAAAGACACGAAGGCTTGCTTCCGCCGAGGATCCGAGCACGCCAATCACCAAAAAGGCCGCCAACAAAACATGCATTAGAAATTTCATTGGCGGCTCCTAAAATTGATGCGCGCCATGAGCGCCGATGCTCATTAGGTACTGCAACGTGATTTGGGTGTCGCTTTCGGAACGCGACTTGTCCGCGGCGATCTGCAACCGCAAACGGCTGAATTCGCTGTTGGAGAAATCGAGCATCGCGGTGAGACGGGCGGGGTCGCGAGCGTCATCGCCAAGCGGCGTGTTTGCATTGAGCATGCCTACATTAAGAATGGCTCCTTCGTTATTCGCACTCAGCCGATCGTAACGCAACCCGGCGCGCCAGCGCGGTTTGAATTGATACACGGCCTGTAAATAGAAACCGCCTTGCTTGCCGGCATAGTCGGCGCTTGAAGTCGCATCGGTCACGACGCCCTTTACATCACGATGGAGATACTCGCCTTGCACGACAACACTCCGCGTTTTCGGATTGCCATGATCGGCCCACTTCCAGACAAAGTCCGCGATCCAAATGCGGCTGCCGCCGACAAAAGCGATGACATCAGCGTTACCGATAGTCGATTCACGCTGATCGGCGTCCGCGTGCAAGTAGGAAACGCCGCCGCGCCAACTTTGTTCGCCGCCAATGTCGCCTCCGGCATGAGCGAATGCGGTCCACGCCCCCGCTCCGCCGTGCGTCGCACCGGCGGCCGGAAACTCGGCGCCACGAAATACCTCGCTGCCGATCTCGACCAATAAATCGAGCGGTGCTACCCAGTGAAGGTGGATTCCGTCGTCGCCGAATTGGTTGCCGATCAGCGCTTGATACACCAGCGGTTGATCGACGAAATCCCAGGCATGCGCGTGTTTGGAATTAAGGTAACCGATGTCCGAGAAAAATCGTCCGGCTTTTGCCGTAAATCCGTCGGGCAATGCAGTCGTTTGGATAAAGGCCTCTTCGACATTCACCTTGGTTTCGTCATCGAGCGCTTCGATAGACAGCGTGAGTTGCCCGTAGAATTTGTCATCGACATTGGCGCTCGCGACCACTTCGCTCTCGCCGAGAGAAAATCCTTCTGGAGGGTGTTCTGTACCGCCGTTCAACAAGAACCCCGGTGAGTGATACCGGGCAGGATCGCGCGAATAGCTGGCGTACTTGCCGTCGAGAATGACGCTCAGCGCCGGATTGAATGCGTTGTTGGAAACGGCTTGAGCGCGTGCGCCGGTAGCCGAGAAAGCGATCGTCAAAACAGCCGCCGAAACTATCCGGCGGCCCAAATGGAAATAAGAGTGCACATCGATCTCCACATCTTGCACCGTGCATGCACGGCAAATGATCCGACGACGCGAAGGCGTCGAACCCTACTTAAGCGCAAGCAATGGAGTCGGGAGGACCGCGAGTTAAGCGAGGAGAAACAATACCGCCGCTTTCGCAAACGTGCCTGACAGGCACGTCGGCAAGAAAAGGCATAGAGCGATCGATACGGACAACGAGTGTATCGGGCCCGGACTGCAGATGCGCGCCGGCAATGCAGAACGCGCACGTGAGTTCTATATTCTGACCGCCGCTCTGATCGCCGGCCTGCTTGCCGATGTGCAGCGGATGCGCAGCGACGGCGAATTGCGCGAATAACAACCCGACCGCGAGAAACAGCGATAGCGAGCGGCGACGGTGGCGGGTCAATAAGCGCATGCGTACGGTATTGTGTTGGCCGTTCCCTCACTTGACAAGAATATTTTGAAAAGATTCGGCGGCGGTGGCATTTTTTGGCGTCGGGAATTCTTGAGCGTTGCTGAAAGACCCCTGAGCCGTCGAGACGTTGGACCGTCCTCGCTGACGTCGCGGTCGATACAGCCTGCAAGCGATTGCTGCCCGCATAGTGACCCGACGATTTAATGGCGTCGTAAATTGAGAGCACTCACCCAGCAGTTCTTCCTTCGTTCCCGCGGGCACGGTCTCGACATCGGCAAGCATTCTTTTTTGAATATGCCAATCCCGTAGGCCTTCCTAAAGTATGCAGGGCTCCAAAATATCGGGACGATTGTTGCATTGCATTCGATGTGAAGTCGCTGCTTGCCAGCCTAGCAAACCCTCTCTAGCATGCGCGTAACTAAATAAAACAACGGCGCAGCTATGGAATTCCTCGGGTTGCTCGGCATCGGTTTGCTGATCACGCTACTCATCGTGCCGTGGGTGGCTCTCCACAGAGCCAATGCCGTACGTGCCGAAATCGAGCGAATTAAATTCGATCTCGAATTACTTGCCGAGCGACTCGACGGAACGCGGCAAGCACAGCAATCGCCAGGCGATCGATCCCAACCGCAAACTGCCCATGCATCGGACCAAATACCTGAAACGGTGGCGGACCCCGCAGCCATCAAAACAGATGAGCAGACGGATGAGCGAATGTCGGTTGCTGCATCCAGCACGACCTCGGAACCGCCGCCTGCAACGCTCGCGCCGCAGCGGCCTGCGACGAACAATCTCGCAATCCTCGCCGCCGCACGCGAGTTCGAACCTAAATCGGACGCGCCGACAGACTACGATACGAAAGAAATCGAGCCGGAGCCTCCCTACGCTCCACCCGAGCCGAGCGCATTCGAACTTCAATTGCGAAAATGGCTCGGTGCAGCTAAGGAATGGCTCTTTGGCGGCAATCTAGTCGCTAAAGTCGGCCTGCTCATTCTGTTCATAGGCGTAGCCTTCCTCATTCGTCTCGCGTCGAACTACATCAGCGTGCCGATCGAATTGCGGCTGGCAGGTGTGGCGGCAGGCGCAATCGCGTTGCTCGTTTGGGCTTGGCGCATTCGCGACTCGCGGCGCGGCATCGCTTTGCCTGCGCAAGGCGCGGCGCTGGCCATCTTGATGTTGGTGACGTTCGGCGCCTTCAAGCTATTTCATATCCTGCCGGGCGGCGCAGCCTTTGCTTTGTTATTCGTCTTGATCGCTTTCACGTGCGTGCTCGCAGTCCTTCAGGATGCGTTGTGGCTCGCAGTGTTCGGCATCTCAGGCGGATTCGCCGCGCCGATTCTGACTTCAACGGGCGGCGGCAGCCACATCGCCCTATTTTCGTACTACACCCTGCTAAATGCCGGTGTGCTCGTCATCGCACTCAAGAAATCCTGGCGCCTGCTCAATGTGTTGGGTTTTGCGTTTACTTTCGTCGTAGGCGCCGCCTGGGGCGAGCAACGCTACATTCCAGAACAGTACCTAAGCGCACAACTGTTCCTCGTCCTTTTTTGGCTGTTCTACATCGCAATCGCCGTCGTGTATGCATGGCGTCGCGCACCTGAACTGAAATCGTATGTCGACGGCACGCTCGTATTCGGCGTGCCGATGGCCGGAATGGCGCTGCAATACGGACTGGTCAAGGAGATCCACTTCGGCATGGCGATCTCGGCGCTGAGCGTTGCGCTGACATACGCGACGGTCGCAAGTGCCCTATGGCGCTGGCGACAAGGAACCTTGCGATTGCTGGTCGAATCGTTCCTCGCGCTGGCAATCGTATTCGGCACCTTAGCCATTCCGCTCGCGCTCGATGGCCGCTGGACCTCGGCCGCTTGGGCAGTCGAAGGCGCGGCGATCGTTTGGATCGGACTCAAGCAAAGACAAACGCTAGCCTGGCAGTTCGGAATAGCCGTTCAACTCGGCAGTTGGATTGCGTTCATCGGCGCGGTCAGTGGACTCGATCCGATCGGCGCGCTGCGGGGAAACGTGGGATTGAGCTTCTTGCTGCTCGGCGTAACGGGCGTGCTATTGGCGCTCATGTTTCGCCGCTCGATCCATGCATCGGACGATAGCGATAACCGCCGCGAAGAGGGAATGCGGCAGCGCTTCGGTTGGTTGGCGAGCGGTTTCATCTGCGTTGCCGCGATATGGCTGCTGCTCGGCATGTGGGTGGAGGTTTGGCTGCGGCTTCATGGCGCGCAACGCGCAACGCTCCTCGTAGCCACAGCGCTGATACTGGTCTACGGACTGCAATTCCTCGGTAAGAAATCTGCATGGCGGTTACCGAACGCATTAGGAAACGCAGTCGCAATAGTGGCCGGCGTTACATTCATTTTGCTGATGCTGAAGCATATGCGCTGGCCCGACCTTCGACCTGTCGAGGTTGTGTCTTCCGACGCAACGACGCTCATCGAACTGCTTCGCAATAGCTCCTTGCTCGGCGGACTCATGCTATGCGGTGGTGCGCTCGTATCTGCCTTTTCATTCAAGAATCACGCGGATACCACTGCGCGAACCGCCAAGTTCACAACGTCCTGGTATTTGCTCGCCGTATTTTGGTGGTGCGGATTTGCATTGCACGGATTGGCGCACGTCATCGCGTTCGTTACTGCTTCGCAGGTCGATGCGGCAAACTGGTATGGAATCTCATTCTGGGCAGCCTACGGTATCGGCCTGGCGTTGAGCGCGCTGGCCTGGACTCACCTTGCCGATCGCAAACACTTTCCGCATCGACGCCAAATGCAATTTACGCTTTGGCCCGCACTTACCGCGGTGGGTGCTTGCATTTTTTTCTCCTGGGTAAAAGGTGGCCTTGCATGGACAACATCATTTGGAAATGTCGTCGCGATCGGCTCGGCTTCGGATGCTTTCATCAATTTAGTTGCGGGCCCACTGTCCGGGGCCCTGATCTTATGCTGGCTTGCCTGGCGTGGCGCAGTCTTCGCATCGCGCGATCTTGTAGCCGACTCCGAGCCGAATGACGGTGCAATGCAATACGGTAGGAAATTGAACCTGGCATTTTGGATAACCGGCCTCGGTCTTTGCTGGTATGGGCTGGCCGTCGATGTGGCCGCGCAGTTTGCAGCGCATCTCATGCACGCACTAGGCTACCCCAATAGCCATTGGTTGGGCGCCTGGGGTTATCCGCAAAGCGGAGTGAGTCGGGAGTCACTCGAAACAAGTAAGTGGTGGCAACTTGAATATAGGCAATTTGCGCTCTTGCTAGCCACAGCGAGCGCGATGGCATGCCTTGCTTTGGCGAAACGAGTTCGCCTGGAAGCTCTGCGTTGGTTAGCCTCGCCAGCCGCCATATTGCAGGCGATCGCGAGCATGGCGTTGCTTGCATCTCTGTATCTCGACAGCACATTGCCTTCGTTCAGAACCGCAATTGCGCTGCTTGGCTGCTGGTTAGGCATCGCATGGTGCCTGCAGCATTGGCGGAATAACGACTGGCCACTGACGAAACGTCAATTGAAGTGCTTGCATTTGGGTCGCGTGTTGACGCCGTGGCTTGCGATTCCGCCGCTGATTGCGCTCACAACGAGTCGTTGGTTGTACAGCGACGACATCACCACGTCCAATGGGTGGATCGTGAACGGCATGTGGTCCGACTATTTGGCCGCGTGGGCTGGCGTCGCAATTACATTTGCACTGTTGCATCAAGCGAAGCGCGGCGGCTGGCCGCTCGAGCCTCTGCACGAATGGTACAAACGTGCAGTGATTCCGTTCGCCGCTCTATGGAGCTTGTTGCTGGCGATCTATTGGAACCTCCGTCAAAACGGCGACATGGCCCCACTACCCTATTTGCCGATTTTGAACCCCTTGGATTTAACTTCGGGATTGGTCGCACTGTTGACCGTTGCGGTGGCGCGCGCCAATGCGGATTCTTTCACTCTACGACTCCGCGCCTACGGAATCGGAAGCGGAGCAACGCTGGCATTCGGCTGGTTCAATTTAATGCTGCTGCGGACCGCCGCTCACTACGTCGACATCCCCTATCGATTCGCGGCGCTCTATCATTCGCAATTCGTACAAGCGATGCTGTCGATCGTTTGGACGCTTGCGGCGTTCGCCCTCATGCGTTACGCGGCGCGGCTTGCATCCAAAACCGTATGGATGATCGGCGCAGCGTTATTGACGATCGTGGTGGCGAAACTGTTCTTGGTCGATCTCTCGAACGCTGGCAGCATCGCCCGTGTCGTATCCTTCATCGGCGTGGGCGGACTCATGTTGAGCATCGGTTATCTTGCCCCCTTGCCGCGCCAAAAAACGGGAGAAGATGCATGAGAATATCGCTCGCCGCTTCGCTATGCGCAGTGTGGTTATGCGCGGTTGCCGCGACTGCAGGCGCGCAAGTGGACAAGTCGACGCCGAAACCCGCGGATTTCGACATGCAGATCCCACTCCATGTCAGCGGTCAAAATGGCGTCGCGCGCTTTACACTGCCGCTGGCCGTCTATCGGCATGCGCAACTTGCATCGCTGGCCGACGTCCGCGTGTTCGATTCCGCCGGCGTTCCGGCTCCCTTCACACTGACCGAATTCAATACGAATGCGAGCACGGAGTGGCACGAGACGGAAGCTAAAATATTTCTCGTCCATGCCGAACCCGAAGCGGCGCAAAGCGACCTGGAATTGGACGTGCGCGCCGCACGGGACGGAACCGTTCTCTCCGTGCACGCCAAGCAAAAGGGCAAGAACGCATCGGCAAACCTACGAGCGCTCGTATTGGACATCGGCAAAGCGCAAGACCAGGCAACGCTCGATAGCCTGCAATTCATGCTACCGAAAAATGTCGCCGTCTATCGTGCCGAACTCGCCATTGAACAGAGCGACGACTTGAAATCGTGGGATCGCGTCGCGCAAAGCCATGTCGATTGGCTCGCTGACGCCAATCAATCGGCACAATTAACGAACGACCGTATCGAGCTTGCGCCGCATCGCGGTCGCTATTTAAGAGTGCGATGGATCGACGGCACGCCGCTCGCCTTTGCAAGCGTGCAAGCCCGATGGAAAACTACCCGCGGCCCAGCGGACGATTCGCTGCAAGTTGAATTCCAAGGAAAACCTGGCCGAACGCAGGGGGATTTCGTTTACGCGACCAGCCCTTCCCTGTTGGCTTCCGAAGTAGGGCTCAATCTTCCTGCGGCGAACACCGTATTGCGCGCTAGCATCGGGTATTACCAGCAGCTGCCGCCTCCCAAGCGCGATAGGTACTTCGTCGCGATCGCGCAGGGCACGTTTTATCGGCTCACGCAGAACGGCGCGGAACGAACCTCAAGCCGCATCCATATTTATCCACACTCGCTTTCGGAGTGGACGGTTCATACGACTACGACGGCGGCTACAGCCGAAGCGGCCCCCACGCTCGTGTTGCGATTGCGACCGAAGACAATTGTCTTTACCGCTCGGGGCAACCCTGCAAATTCGCAAGATTATCGCCTCGCATTCGGCGCGAGCGATGCGCAGGTCAGAACGTGGACGACAAGCGAAACATCGATGGACCAAGTGGCGCCCGGTTTCACGCAAAGCGAATTGGAGCAACTGGAGCAAGCGACGCTTGGCGAGGCGAAGCCCACGCGCAAAACCGACGCGCCGACAACCAGCGAAGCAAGGCAAGGCGATTCGCGTACCCTGCGTACATTCGTCTTGTGGAGCGTGCTGCTCTTCGGCGTGCTATTGCTCGCCGGCATGAGCTGGCGATTGTTCAAGAGCATGCAGTCCACAACCGCAGAGAAAAAAAGTCGCACTAAAGGATATTAGCGGGAAGGATTTAGCGACCACCGCCGCCAAGTAGCCGTGCGGGCAACGTCAAAATTGCGCGTAAAAGCTCGAAAACGCCGTCGACTGCGATGCCAAGAACGCGCAAAGGCAACAACAGCAACCAGAGGATCGGATACAAGAACAGCACGGCGAGCGCTACCGGCCAACACACGACGAATAAAATCATCCAAAGAAGAAAGCTAATCATAGTGCTTCGATGACGCTCGCAATGCCCTAACAGAAAAACGGCGCAGTAATTAGCGTTGCCTAGCAACGCTTTGCAAGTTTCATGTATTCATAACGCCTACGCGACGGGGAACCGGTGAATTGCCCATTGCAACCGGCGAATCGCAGGTGATTTTTATTGTGGCCGCCGAGAAATTTGCGCGACGACTCGCAACGACTGTCCGCCGGGGAGAAGCTAGGCTCCTACTTTTTGCGTTTTACCCTTCAATTCTGGCCATGCAGCCTGCATGTACACGACCATGGACCAAAGCGTCAGAATCGCGGCGATGATGAGGGCATACAATCCAAGTTCGTAGACCGGCAGGCCGAGCAGGTTCTCCCGAAACAGCATCATCGAGAGCCCGGTCATCTGGAAACCGGTTTTGATCTTGCCCAGCGACGAGACCGCGACTTTCTTCCGCGCCCCTATTTCCGCCATCCATTCGCGCAGCGCCGAAATCGTGATCTCGCGTCCGACGATGACCGCCGCCGTCACCGAAACGATGATGCTCGGATCGAAGCTAATGAGCCTAAGTTTGCTGATGTCGTGGCTCGCCAACAGAATCAATGCCGTCGCCACCATCAGCTTGTCGGCAACCGGATCGAGAAACGCGCCAAGCGCGGTGGTTTGTCCGTATTTGCGCGCAAAATAGCCGTCAAGGCTATCGGTAATGGCCGCCACGATGAAAGCGATCGCGGCCACCGGGCTTGCCCAGGAATACGGCATATAGAAAAACACGACGACCACGGGAATCATGGCGATGCGCGTAAAGGTCAATACGTTCGCGATCGGAAATTTCATGCAGGAAGTACAGACTTAGCCACTGGGGTGCAACGCATCGAAAATCGCCTGCGCAAGCGCAGGACCAATGCCATGCGCGCCACCGAGATCGTCGACACTGGCGCGCGCCACTCCCTGCCAGCCGCCGAACTGCTTGAGCAACTCGCGCCGCTTGCGCGGACCCAGGCCGGGAATGGTCTCGAGCAACGATTCGCGTCTGGATTTTGCGCGGCGATGACGATGGCCGGTAATTGCAAAACGATGTGCCTCGTCGCGAATCCGTTGAATAAGATGAAGTGCAGGTGAATCCGGCGGCAGTATAGTCGGCACCTCTTGTCCGGCCAAGAACAACCGCTCTTGCCCGGCCTTGCGATCGGCGCCCTTGGCCACGCCGATCAATGC
>CAZQYC010000090.1:0-16253 GCA_964597495.1 uncultured Steroidobacteraceae bacterium
GCGACGTATCCGACGTGAACGGCAACGGTGTGCAAACGTCTGGTTTTATATTTTGGCGGAGAGACACGGATTATGCGCTTGCGTCCATGCCGCGCACCGCGTTGCGGCCAACAACAGTTGTTCAAAAATCGCTACCGGCGAGTTTTTTTGGCGACTTTTGTCGAACCTGGGTTCTCATTGTTTCTGCGCCAAAAAAACACCCGGCATTTGCCGGGTGTTTTGTTTGGCGGAGAGGCAGGGATTCGAACCCTGGAACACCCGTGAAGATGTTACTGGAATTCCAGTCCAGCGCCTTCGACCACTCGGCCACCTCTCCTACAACTGAAATCGTGTCACGCCGAAGCTTCCCTGTAACCGCACCCGCCCGATACATCCGTGTATCGTCCTTCGCCCGGTTCGATGACACGTTAAGTGTCATCGAAAAGGCATCCGAGCGAAGCCACTCGGCCACCTCTCCAGGTTTTAGGCCCTAGGCCCTGGGCCCTAGACGCTAGGTTGATCGGGCGCGCAGATTACACGTTGGCGGGAGGTCTCGCAAATTTCGGAACGATCCATGCAAAAACCAACAGTGGTTCGGTATTTAGGCGCGTAGGACGCTCACGATCATTGAATGCGACCTGTACCGACGTTGCATGTAGCCGAAGACCCTTAGGCTTGTACGCGTGTGACGGTCTTGGAGAGCACTATGGACGAAGATATCGAGCGTCTATCTGCGGGCAGCTCGTTGTAGAGTTCAAGAGATTGCGTGCCGCCGTTCGGGGGCATCGCGATTCCACGGGACATGAGTTGTGTTGACATCATCCTAAGTTGTGGTCGTTGCTTCCTGATAAGCGTGCCGCGGCCATCGACGTGCCGGCATGGCCGCAGTTCATGCGCGGATGTATTCGCTAGCGACAATCTCTCGACGAGCAATTGCCGGAGGCGAGGTGCACTACGGAGGAATTGAATAAAGCGTGAGTGTGGTCCTGCGCACGCGGTCGTCGTGACAGGGAGTCCGATCGACCGCTTTAAAAGAATCCATGTAGCTCGATAAAGGCCATCCTTCTATTCTGCAGCACATTCTGCGGAATGCCGTCGTAGTAGCGGATGCCGCCGCGCAGTTGCAGATACTGAATCGGCGTGTATTCGTAGATCGCGCTGAAGCGCACTTGGTCGTCTTCGTCGACGTCGCGGTCCGGGTCGAGTTGTTCCGCGGTAACCTTGAAATTATGGCCCTGGCGAATCAACCAATTTCCCTCGAGCAATCCGGCCAGCAATTTACGATCGCCGCCGGCGAGTCCCTTGTCGATGACATAGTCCGCTTCGGCCAGCCAAGTGACCGGTCCAGTACGCAGGCCTCCAAATACTCCGTAAGCGTTTCGATCGCCGGTGTCGGAATCGTTGTGATTCGCCGCGAGACCGATGCGCCATATTTTTTGTACGTAGGAACCTTGCAGCGAATACTGTTTGCCCGTATTCGTTTCTGCGCCGCCGGCGCTGCCGTTGCTGATGGCGAATTGCGTCGACCAATTGCCCGGATTCCAGGTTAGCTCAACGCCATTGTCCGGATTGGCCATGTTGATCTGCGACAGCTGGCGAACGAACGCGTTGTCGTCTTGCAAGCGAAGGCCAAACGGCAAATACATTTGTCCCGCTTTGACCGACCAGACATTGGAGCTTGATTGATAACGAACGAACGCTTCCCGATTGGTCGATGCGCCCGGCGCAACTAATTCATCCAAATAAATCGATAAGCGGTTCGGAATGACGGCGAAGTTGAAATACAGTCGCGCCTGATCGAGTTCGAATTCTCGCGTCTTCGGCCGGTTCGGTATCTCGACGACGTTGGCATTGGCGCGCAGGTTGCCGCCGACGGCCAGCATTTGAGAAATCGAACCCGTCCACATCATGTCGCCGGTGTCGATGCGCGTCGCCGCGAGCTGCGATTGCGCGTAGGCGTTGCCGAAGGCATTGCGCAATCCTCCTCCGGTTGGATTCACATGGCACTGCGCGCACTGAAACCCTTCTCGCACGGCGATGTAGGGTTCGGCCTGCGCTACGGACGCCGCGCCGCATAGTAATAAGAGCCCTGGGATGAGAATCTTTTTCGCGAAATTCATGGTTGCACCTTGGAGGCAGTCGCCACGCTGAATGTGATAGTTGAATCGCTGCCCTCATAGGAATTTGCCGGCGCGTTCAATGCGCGAGCGTCGAGGCCGGCGAGCGCGCGACCATCCGATCCGTGCAAGGTGAGGAGATATTCGCCGTCGTTCAGTGCCTCGAGCGGCGTTATCAAGAGCGTCGATGGATTCGCGATCGGCACGCTCAAGCGCATCGGCAAGATTCGACCGCCGCTTTGGACGTTGACTGTCGACGAATCGATGCGGCTGACATCGAGCTCGCGGTCGAAGCCCACGACAAGTTGCGCAACCGGCCCTGCGTTTACGCTGCCGTCTAGCGGGAACGTGGTGACGGCGAGCAAGCCGGCATCGTTTGCAACGGCGGGTTTCTGCAAGCCTCCGAACGAAAGCGGCCGCGGTGCGCCGTTTTGAATCCACTGACTGATGACACTGATCGTTTCCTGCGGAAGATAAGGTCCGCCGAGCGGCATGCGTTGGCCAACGGCCGCCGTACCCAGTAATTTTTGTATCAAATAACTCGCAGTGGGATTGCCGGCTTGCACGCGTTGCACGCTGGGTACTTCGCTGCTTGCTACGCCGACCAACAAGGCATAGCTATTTCCCGCATCCAATCGCAGCCCGCGCGGAGCCGTCGCGCCGGCGTGACAGCGCGTGCAGACAGGCGTGAACACATTGTCTTGAATCGAATTGAAATCGGCGGTGAGTGCCGTGCCTGGACTGCCGGGCGTCGAAGGCCGTCCGTTTTGATCGAGATTTTCTCCATTGCCGGCGCATCCGGCGAGGAGTGAAAGCGCAAGCAATGCGCTGACAGTACTGAGGCCTAATGGTGAACGCATGGATTCTCTCCTCGACCTGGTTCGATGCAAAAATTCGATTCAAAAATGCAGCCATTGAAAGAGGACAGAACTTTCACGCCTAGCGAACAACGATCGCTGCGGCCTTCACGAAAGTGAACGCCTTGCACCGAGCGTGAATGCGACTGCAAACGGATTGTGTCGTCCGGCAGTCCGTTCCGGAGAAAACGAATTTGGTTTCCCTTACTACGTATAATTTTTCGGCAACCGAATGGAGCCGCGGCGGTACTTACGTGCAGTAACTCATAGCGGATCGACCATAGGGGATCGACGATGAATACCGATTTCAGCGTGCGTGTTGTCGTGCGCAAATTGTGCACAGGTGCAGTAACGGCAAGCGTGATGACAATGGTCATCCTGACTTTGAACGCTTGCGGCGGCGGTGGTGGGGGCGGCGGTGGTGGAGGTGGTGGCGGTTCATGCGGAGGGCCGTACGAGCCAGCATGTGCGCCGGCGAACGGAGGCGCTCCGAGCGTGATCTTGAGCTCGCCAGGCGCAAGCGTGAATCGAAGCGTAACCTTAACCGCAACGCCGACTGCGCCTAACGGCGTGATGCGAGTCGACTTCTTAATCGACGGTTCGGTCCTCGGCGGTGCGACCGCATCACCTTATACGACCACGTGGGACACCAGCTCGCTAACGGACGGTGTGCACACCGTCGCGGCTCGCGTCACCGACACGCAAAATCAAGTTGCGAATTCGGCAACGGCAAACGTAACGGTGGCCAACAACATTACGCTTGCCGTTGCGCTGTCGCCCGGCGAAGAATTTCCTATTCCGGTGTCGACGGCATCCGGTGCCGGCACGCTGGCTGTGAATTTATCGACAGGAGTCATTAGTGGAAACTTCGTCCTGAGCGGCATGACTGCCAACATGGCGCATATTCACGATGCCTATGCCGGAAACAATGGCTCGATACTCATTGGCTTCGCACCGCACTCCACCATTGCGAATCGCTGGGACTTGCCAGCCAACAGCATGTTGACGGCCGCACAGGTCACTCGCTTGCTCGAAGGTGCGCTTTACGTCAACGCGCATTCGGTGGCCTATGCAGCGGGTGAAGTGCGCGGACAGCTGAAACCGGCGAACATTCGCGTCGTGCATGCCGACATGAACGGCGGGCAGGAAGTGCCTGCTGTGACGATTACGGCGAGCGGCCGAGCGGCAGTGACGGTCGATAGCTTGGCCAGTCAAGCATCGGTCCACCTGAATTCGACGGGCGTTGACGATGCCACGATGGCGCACATTCATCGTGGAGCCGCCGGCGCGAACGGTGCCGTGTTCATCAACTTGACCCACGACACGGCGCCCGGTCGCGCCGGACACTGGAGCGCGGAAAAGCAAACCCTTGCGGCCAGCGATGTCACCGATTTCGGTAACAACGGTTGGTACGCCAATATGCATACGCCGGCCTTCCCCGACGGCGCTATCCGCGGACAAATTACGATGCCCGCCACGACATTGACTCAGCTGCAGAGCAGTATCTTCGGTCCAATTTGCTCGGTCTGTCATACCGGTGGCGGTGCAAGCCTGCCGTCGTCGATGAATCTAAGCACCGCAAGTGCGAGCTATGCGGCTCTCGTGGGCGTGAATAGCGTGCAGCAAGCGTCTGTTAAACGCGTGGCACCCAATGATGTTGCCAACAGTTACATCATTCGGAAGCTTGAAGGCGCCGCCGGCATTACCGGTGCACGCATGCCCTTCGGCGGCCCATATCTCGATCAACCGACGATCGATACCGTGAAGTCGTGGATCAATGCGGGAGCGGTGAATAATTAGCCACTAGCTACTAGCTTCTAGGCGCTAGCCAGAATTCGGAAGTCACCTTGATGGCGCTAAGTTACGTCTCTATTTCCGGGCTCTTAATTCCCTCTCCCCTTGCGGGAGAGGGCTAGGGAGAGGGGCTGAGCCTCAAATTGTTCGCTATGCGTAGCTTTCACACCCTCTCCCCGCCCCTCTCTCGTCAAGGGAGAGGGAGCCGGAACATCGACGCGATTAACGATTAACTTAGTTTCGTTCGATTCGAGTCACTAATTCAGGATTCGGAAATCTTTTCTGGCTAGCGCCTAGAGGCTAGTAGCTAGTGGCTGTTTAGTGCGCTCGTTGCCTGCCGCGGTGCTTTGCGGCAGGAAGCGCGTGTGTCCAACGCGGCGAGCGCGTTGCACGCATTGATCGATGTATTCGCGCCGGCATCGCGGCTTTTCTGAAGCAGGGCCATTAACGATTGCGCATTGAGTTTTCGATCTTCGTGCAGCAGCAACGCAATGGCTCCCGTGACATGTGCCGTAGCAAGCGATGCGCCGGAAGAAAAATCGTAGTGGCCTGCGGGCGTCAACGTCAGGATGTCGGCACCGGGTGCCGGCACCGCATTGGGAAATCCGGACCGCTGTTCGGCGGCATCGACGGCAATGACACCGGGATTGGACACTGGAAAGCGATCTGCACGACCGTCGCGCGGCGCGGCGCCCACGAATACGATGCCGCGTTGCAGGCCTTTGGCGATCAATTCGCTTAGCAGCGGATCGGCGGGGCCGGAAATACTGAGATTGACGACTTGCGCGTTCGCATCGAGAACGGCTGACAGCGCTTGTGCAAGCGTGAAGCTATTGCAGCGTGCATCGTCGGTCATCGGCTGTAATTGCCAGCACGCTTTGATCGCGATGATCTTGACGCCGGGCGCCACGCCGACGATGCCTTGCGCATTGTTGCCCGTGGCGGCAATCACGCCCGCGACTTCCGTGCCATGCCGATCGGAACGGAATCGGTCGGCATCGTCATCGACGAAATTTTCCTGCCTTACGATTCGGCCGGCGAGATCCGGGTGCCGAGTGTCGAGGCCGGTATCGACGATGGCCACTCGAACGCCGTCGCCCCGCGACCACTGATGCGCAGCGGCGATGTCCAACGTCTTGAATCCGTTTTGCAGGTCGACGTAGGGGTCGTTATAGACGACGCTGGTCGTGGTGAATACCTGCAAGGGTTGCGCAATTCGCACGCGCGCGTCCCGCGAAAGCCGCAGCAGCATCGCGTCGCGTTCGCTGCCGTTGGGAATTCGGAACACGACGCAGTGAACGTGCAAGGCATCGATGGGCCACGCGGCGACTTCGCGGAGCGAGTATTCCTTGGTCAATGCGGATACGGTGGTTCGGGCGAAACCGGACGCGGCATAGTCGCCGGCATCGTCGTAGCCGCGGAGAGTCGATCCCGCACGAGTCGCGACGACGGCTTTCGGATTTGCGATGGTGACGACGATGAGTTGTTCCGGGCTGTTGCGCAACACCATTCCCGGCAGTGCATCGGTCTCACGCACGGGCGTTGCGCATCCCGCTAAGCAAAGCGCGATGGCGGCAGCAAGCGGTATCGCAAGCTTCCGACGAATCATGGCCGCTTCTCGGCTTTCGTTCCTGCTGCGAGTTGGGAGGTGCTGAGCTCGGACGCGCGTCCAATCGGTTCGGCCAAGCGAATCTTCGGATTCGCGCGCAACGCTGCCAGCGTCGGCGGCAGCATTTCCATCGCATCCGCCGTCGCCAGCGTATAAATGTTGCCAGGCTTCGGTCCGTCGACGACGGTCAATCGATGCGCTTGCAGAAGAGTGCTCATCTCGGTGACGGAAAGATCGCCCGCGAACACTACCCGCAAGACGGCGTTTCCAGGGAGCGCGCTGGAGCCCGTGACCGTGGCGAAGAGCGCCGGCGGTGTTACGTTTACCGTCGTTGTCGGCAGCGGGCGCACGGCCAAAAGCGTAATCCCAATCGCTTCGACGATCACGGCAGCCGCCAACCAGTGAGTCAATCGCCAGTGGGGCAGCCGAAGTCGTGGTGTTGGGGCTGGTGATCTCGTTTGCGCTTCGTGCGGCGATCCGAGTGGTTCGTCGGCACCGATTCGCGCCCATAATTTTTGCAGCGAGGCTCCCGGTGCGTAGTCGACGCGCGGCGACTCACCGATGATCGCGGCATGTACTTTCTGCTGGAGCGCAAATTCTTTGCGGCACTCCTCGCATTCGTTCATATGTTTTTCGAGCGTACGCCGGTCCTCGGTGGAGAGCCGGCCAGTGACCATCCAGGGAATCGATTCCTGTGCGTTGCGATGCGATGCTTTCATGATATTCATGATACGAGGCTCAGTTAAGCCCTTCGGATTCACCCGCTAATTGCGGTAGTAGTTGTTTTAATTTCTGACGTGCATGGAACATGCGTGCCTTCACTGTGCTCACCGGGCACTGCATGATGAGGCCGATTTCTTCGCACGAATGGCCGAGGTAGTAGGCAAGCTCGATCGCCATGCGCTGCTCCAGCGGCAAATGCAAAAGCGCGCTATGCACCCAGCCGGTAGTAGTCTCGGCGTCATTCGGATCTTCGCCGACGAGATGGTCGCTGATCGACGCGATCGGCTGCATTTCGGCGTCGGGCTTGAGAGTCCTTAGCGCTTTCAATGCCCGACGGTAGGCGATGCCCATGATCCAGGTGGAAACCTGCGACCCGCCGCGAAAATCGCCTGCTTTCTGCCAAACGATCCAAAAAGTGTCGTTGATGACTTCTTCGGCGATGTCGTAGCGAGGCGCCAGCCTCATGAGGAAACGGGTGAGTCTGCGGTGATAGCCGAGATACAGCTCTTCGAAGGCCTGGCGATCTTGGTTGGTGACTCGCGACAGCAGCATGCGTTCGCGCTCATCGTTGCGCACGCGGATCGAATGGCCGGAAGGTTGTTCCATTTGCGGTTAGAACGCCGAAGGCTAGGCCTTTAGATTAAGAGAAGACTATAAATGCGACTGTGAGTGCTCTATGGCGGGTATTTGGTTGCAATGGTTGACATAACCCTTAAAAACTCCAGGCCTTAAAAACGCCAAGAAAGGGTGGCTGTGACTCGATCGCCGGCGACATTACCGTAGGTCAAGCGCTCCGCCTCGTTATTTGTGCCGATGTAGCTAATATTCATGTGCCATAGGCGCCAGTCGTAGCTCACTCCAGTATTCCAATAGAGATAACCGCTGTCGACAAGATTACGCAGGTCGTAGTAACCGATGCCTACATTGGCGGTCAAGGCATTCATCAAAGGAAAAGCAGTGGCTAGCTCGTAAGACACCGCGTCGCCACGCGAGGCGTATCCGTTCATCGCATAGCGCGTGGTGTCGAGCGACCAGGCTATCGTTGCGAACAGGTTGTTGCGAAAATCGATGCTTCCTACGATCTCGTTGTAGTCGTAACGAGCGCCGTTATCGTTCCACGGGTACTGGTAATGAACCGCCGACACCTTGGTGCTCCAATCGCGGTTCCATTGCCATCGATAACCCGCGTAGGCATTCAGTTCGGCGGTTCGTCCTTCCCACCCGTTTAGCTCAACCGTCGAGCCCCAAACGCCCAGTGACCATCCTTGCAGCGATGCGTAGTGAAAATCTGCCTGCAGAGCCGGCTCACCGCGTGTCTGCGAAATGCCTCGATAGACGTAGTCGCTGACCAGCGTCAGCGCTCCGCCAAATCCGTCTTGGGCGTGACTCGGGATGAAGCCGGATGCCGCTATTCCCAGCAATGAAATGCCTGCGATTCGCACTAGCACCGGCCATCTCCCCCAAATTATTTCCTGACAAAGAACGGTAGTCGCTAAGGAGGTTTTTATTTATTCCGTAGTCGAGGGTTTCCCTAAACAAACGCCCTCGTGTGCGCGAGTGTAGCGCCTAACGATCGCTGGCTACAGCTTCAATACCTTTCTTAATGCCAGATCGCGCTGGCGTGCGGACGTGGCCGTTATGGTGCAATGGCCCAATTTTCGATTTGGCCGGGGCTCCTTGCCGTAGCTGTGATAATGAACTCCCGGAATCACAAGCACTTCCTCGGCGGGCGGCATGGTGCCGATGAAGTTAATCATGGCGGAGTGTCCGATAGCGCGCGTACTGCCGAGCGGCAAGCCGAGGATCGCGCGAACATGATTTTCGAACTGGCTGGTCTCGGCCGCCTCGATGGTCCAATGTCCGGAGTTATGCACGCGCGGCGCCATCTCGTTCGCGATCAGCTTGCCGTTTTTCACGAAGAATTCGATGGTCAGAATGCCGACATAGTCGAAGCGCTTGAGCACGCGTTTGATATAGCTCTCGGCTTGCTTCTGCAAGGAGGCATTTCGATAGGGCGCAATCGAGTGCCGCAAAATGCCCTGCGCATGCGTATTGGCGGAAATCGGATAGAAGCGGGTTTCTCCTTTCGTGCTGCGAGCCGCGATGATCGACACCTCGCGGCTGAAGCGCACGAACGCTTCATAAATGAGTGGCACGCTACCGAGTGCTTGCCAAGCCAGTTCGATATCCGCGTGCGAGCGAATTTGAAATTGCCCGCGGCCGTCATACCCGAGGCGCCGCGTTTTCAGTACGCCGGGCAGGCCGATCTTTTTCACCGCCTGCTGCAAGTCGGACAGGCTGTCGACGGCAGCAAATTCCGGGGTTGGAATCTTCAATTCGCGAAACAACGTTTTTTCGACGAGGCGGTCTTGGGAGGCGCCGAGCGCGTCCACTTGCGGATAAAACGGTTTGCGGCGGGCCACATCCGCCACTGCGGAAGTCGGCACGTTCTCCACATCGAAGGTGACTACATCAACTTCGTCGGCCAGTTGCGCAAGTTTCGCGGGATCGTCGAAAGCGCCGGTAATGATGCGGCCCACTTGCGCACCCGGCGCATCGGCGCTCGTGTCGACAAAGACGAAACGGAGGCCGAGCGGATAACCGGCCAATGCCAACATGCGGCCGAGTTG
The DNA here is from genome assembly GCA_964597495.1 of uncultured Steroidobacteraceae bacterium. Taxonomy (GTDB): domain Bacteria; phylum Pseudomonadota; class Gammaproteobacteria; order Steroidobacterales; family Steroidobacteraceae; genus CAZQYC01. Next base: position 9,710 of record CAZQYC010000090.1, read on the forward strand.
GCCGGCGCCGATGATGCCGATCTTCATGGTGATGGACTTAGTGTTGGGACGGCAGGACGCGCGGATCGGGTTGCGCCAACACCTTGTCGGTTTGAGCTTTGCGGAACGCGTCCACTGCTTGCGCGATGTCGGGATATTTATTGCCGAGAATCGACGCCGCGAGCAGGGCGGCATTGGTGGCGCCGGCATTGCCGATCGCAAGCGTGCCGACCGGAATTCCCGCGGGCATTTGCACGATCGACAAGAGCGAATCGATGCCGTTCAACATTTTTGATTTCACCGGCACGCCGAGTACCGGCAACGAGGTTTTCGCCGCCGCCATGCCAGGCAGATGCGCCGCGCCGCCAGCACCGGCAATGATGACTTCAATGCCGCGACCGCGTGCGGAGCTTGCGTAGTCGAATAACAAATCCGGCGTGCGATGCGCCGAGACGACTTTCACTTCGTGCGGGACCTTGAGTGCGTCCAGCGTCTGGGCCGCTGACTCGAGCGTTTCCCAGTCCGAAGTGGAGCCCATGATGATGCCCACGAGGGGTTGTTTGGCGGGTGACATAGAAGGCGATTGTAGCAGCGGCCAGGGCCTGCGGCAGCTATAGCAACTAGCCGCTCCTTTTAAGTAACTGCTCGACCGCCTGAAACAATTCCCGCGCTGCCTTTGGCGGTCGCTTCGCGTCTTGCTCGTGCCGAGCTTGTGCGGCGAGCCGAGTGAGAAGTGCCCGATCCGCGTCAGGATACGATTGCACGAATTCATCCATGGCTGCTGTCTCCTCGATCAGCCGTGTGCGCCAGCGCTCGATAAGATGGAACTGCCTCGCATCGTTGCGTTTGCGTTCTTGCTTGGCTTCGATCGCAGCCCGAATCGGTTCGGCATCGACCTTGCGCATCAACTTGCCGATGTATTGCTTCTGGCGATACAAGCCGCCGTGCGCGGTAATGCGTTTGGCGAGCATCACGGCATCGCGTAGGATTTCGGGAAGCGGCAGTTCATCGAGTTCCGCTTGCGGCAGGTCGATGAGCGCTTCGCCCAGCGCCTGCAAGTCGTGACTTTGCCGCTTGCGCAGGCTTTTACTGGGCCCTTCGTCGAGGTAATCGTCGTCGTCGTTCTCGTTCATGCGCGCATATTGCCTAGCTCGACATTCGTTTGGCTAGCATTTAGGTAAGGACTGATTAAGTCCTTACCGTGTCCCGTTGCAGAACGGGATCCAGGTTGAAACAGCAAGTTAGCTGATCAAGACATTGCGGAAGCGGACTTGATCAGCGCTTACTTAGCAGGCATTCGCATTCCATATTCCACTTGATCGGAGGCTGCGGAGAGCATCTCGAGTGCTGGTAGAATTCGCCACCCGCCCACATGGATGCTCGTATGCAAGCCGACGCTCCCAAAACGCTGACTCGTCCTGAACTCGATTCGCTAGTGAACCTTGCGCTTGAAGAGGCAAAAAAATGCGGGGCCACGGAAGCGGAAGTGGGCGTGAGCGTGGACGTCGGACTGTCGGTCACGGCGCGACTAGGGGAAGTCGAAACTTTGGAGTACCAACGCGATCGTGGGATGGGCGTGACGGTGTATCGCGGCAAGCGCAAGGGATCGGCGAGCACGGCCGATCTGAGCGAACGCGCGATCCGCGAGACGGTGGCGAAAGCGGTGAGCATTGCCGGATTCACTGCCGAGGATCCCTGCGCCGGATTGCCTGACCCCGATAGCATTGCGCAATCGATTCCGAATCTCGATCTTTGTCATCCCTGGGAGATCGATCCCGAGCACGCGCGTGATTTAGCCGTCGCGTGCGAAGCTGCTGCGCTGAGCGTCGATAAGCGCATCGCCAATTCGGAAGGCGCATCGTTATCGTCGCATCGTGGCCTCAGGGTGTTCGGTAACTCGCTCGGATTCTTGGGCGGTTACGAAAGCACCGTGCACAGCTTGAGTTGCGCCGTGATCGCACAGCAGGACGACGATATGCAGCGCGATTACTGGTACAGCTCGGTGCGCGATTGGCGCGAAATGGAAGCAGGCACCGCGATCGGAAAGCGGGCGGCGCAACGTGCGCTCGAGCGATTGAATGCACGAAAGCTTTCCACGTGCACGGCGCCCGTCTTATTCGTGCCGGAGCTCGCGCGCGGATTGTTTGGGCACTTAATTGCCGCGATTCGTGGCGGCAGCCAATATCGCCGCGCGTCTTTCTTGCTCGATTCGGTCGGGACGCAGGTGCTGCCGAAATGGATTACGCTGCAAGAACGCCCTCATATCAAGAAAGCGCTGGGCAGCGCACCGTTCGATAGCGAAGGCGTTACCACGCGCGACCGGGCTATTGTCGATAACGGCGTGTTGACCGGCTACGTATTGAGCACGTATTCCGCGCGCAAACTCGGCATGAAAACGACGGGCAACGCCGGCGGCGTGCACAACCTTCTCGTGCAAGCAGACGGCGTCGATCCATCCGAACTCATGCGCAGGATGGGCCGCGGCCTCATGGTGACCGAGCTAATGGGGCAGGGCGTCAACGGGGTGACCGGCGACTACTCTCGCGGCGCCGCGGGATACTGGATCGAAGATGGAAAAATCGCCTATCCCGTCCACGAAATCACGATCGCCGGAAATTTGAAGGAGATGCTTGCCCACATCGTTGCACTCGGCAACGACGTCGACACGCGCGGCGGAATCAGGGTCGGGTCGGTGTTGTTGGGCGAGATGACGATTGCAGGCAATTGATGCGACTCTGACGTGCGCGATTTGCGGGGAAAAGCGCGCAGTATCGGCGCATTTCTCGATGAACCCCTCGATATTCGGGCTTGAGGCTATAAAACCCTGCGTGTATTGTGGATCCAGCATATGGGTTTATAGGATTAGTTAGGGTGATCCTTTCTTAAAGAGTCTTCTGCCGACTATGAATGCAGTCCTAAAGAAAATGTCCCGGGTCGAGAAATTGAGAGCCATGGAAGAGCTGTGGACTGATTTAACTCACGATGAAGGTAAGTACGCTTCTCCTTCCTGGCATTTCGACGTCTTGGGAAAGACCGAGCGTGACATACGTACAGGCGAAATTAAGTTCGTCGATTGGGAAGTGGCAAAAAAGTCGATTCGTCGTCGAGCTAGATGAAAATCGTTGTCTCCGAGTCGGCCGTCGAAGATCTGCTGGCAGGATATCGATTCTACGAACGACAAGCAGAAGGTGTCGGGCAGTATTTCTTAGACTCCCTTTTCGCCGATATCGATTCGTGAGTGCTTCATGCTGGCGTTCATTCCGTGATCCAGGGATATTTCCGGATGATCGCAAAGAGATTTCCATTTGCCGTTTATTACAAAATTGAGCGTCGCGCGATTCGCGTACGTCGGATTCTCGATTGCCGTCGCCATCCCGGTTGGACGAGGGCGCAACTCACTAATTCGCGCCGTAGCAATCGGTCTTAATGGGTAAAAATCAAAGTTAGGGGTTAATTTGGGAGTTTATTGAATGGATTTTGCTCATAACTGACGGGTGGGTGGTCTCATTAAATTGACCGTCCGGGGAGTGGCACGTATGATTCGCCGCCCTTGACGGGGCCTGGCCTGCGCGTTAAACGTCGCGCGGCAGACGACGAGCGGCGGGGCATGGCGCAGTCTGGTAGCGCATCTGCTTTGGGAGCAGAGGGTCGGGGGTTCGAATCCCTCTGCCCCGACCAATCTTCGAACGACTAAATTCATGGGAATTTAGTCGTCAGCAGATTAGGGACGATGCGTCAGTAAGTACTGTAGCGTCAGCGTTCCGAGCTAAGTTAGTGATAAATTTGAGCCTCCGCGCCCGTAGCTCAGCTGGATAGAGCACCGGCCTTCTAAGCCGGGGGTCGCAGGTTCGAGTCCTGCCGGGCGCGCCATGCTCGCACCGAGCATCGGGGGCCTGTCATGGACCCGGTGCCTTTCTTGGGCCCTGGTTTTGAGCAATATGTTGCAGGCCCCTCTACGGACGGGTGTTTGACATGGAATAATGCCGCGCTGGAAGGATCCGGTTTGATGATTAGTTTCAATGGTGGGCGTAGCTCAGCTGGTAGAGCCCCGGATTGTGATTCCGGCCGTCGTGGGTTCGAATCCCATCGCTCACCCCACTCCTCAGTATTCGAAATCGAATACTGAGGAGTGGGGTTCATTGTTGAAAGTCGTGGATCGGGCTGTCCCTGCCACGACCACGACGAATCGAACGAAAAGCGTCGTTTTCGTTCGATTCCGGATAGCTGAGGCAGCTATCCGAGGGCACGTTCTTGTGCCCTCCATGAATCGGAAACCCGATACCCGCCGTTCCGACGAAGTTCCAATGAGGCGCATTTCAGGCCCTTAGTTCACCTCTCCCCTTGCGGGAGAGGTCGCGCAAAGCGCGGGAGAGGGGGTTCGAGAATTCGAGGATGACGAAACCGACTTCGTCCTTTATCATTCGCGCCCCTTCTGGACACCGGCTCCTCGCCGGCTCCAAGCACGCTTCGCGTGGGCCGTTAGCTCAGCTGGTAGAGCAGTTGACTCTTAATCAATTGGTCGTAGGTTCGATCCCTACACGGCCCACCAATTTTCCTAACTACGACTGGTGGTTACGGAAAGTTTCTGTCCAAATTCAAAACTACTCCAGTCGCCGTGCTAAGCGGCAAGTCATATCGCCAGCGCGTTCTTTTCGATCGTGGTCTGGGCTTTGTGAAAGCGTTCTGGCAATTGTCTTGAGCATTTTATGGCGATTGTTAGAAGCACTTTGGTTTTTAATTCAGGGACGACGCGGGCAAAGTTGGCTGTCGCCAGCAAAAGGCTCCTTGCAGTATTAATTCCGATATCGGCAAATCCATAGTTGGTCGGTCCGGCCAGTAAGATATTTTCTTCGGTAATGCCTGATATCAACCCGATGCACGTTTTCGTTCCCCGAATCCCTGCGTATATTTAATCGCTTACGGACTTGTAGCACGGACGCATGAAGTTTAAAACTGCCGCAACGAGAGGAGCTCATCACATGAACCATGTCAATGTGAAGTTTTTGCTCGTAGTTCTGCTCACGAACTTTTGCTACAACTCCCTGAGCGCTACGCGAATGCCGGATCTGAAAGATCTGCCGCATGATGTTGCTCCGGCGGTGAAGCAACAGATCGAACTGCTTTTTTCAAGAAAACCAAAAGTACGATACGACGCAGTTTGCAAGTTATACGAACTGGGCTCGATGGCAACGCCGGCCATTCCATACCTTGCCGCGCTGCTCAATGACGACGAGAGAGTCGAATACGATACGGAGACACCGACCGGCGATTTCGCGCACATCGTCACTTCGCCTTCCGAACTGGCGGGAGGCGCTCTGGAACAGCTCGGTGAGCCAGCTGTCTTATCCCTAATTGCGGCGCTTAAAACTGGCAACGAATCTGCTCGCACGCAAGCGGCGCTGGCGCTCGGAGTCATTAACGATAGGCGCTCCATCGACGCGATGATCAATGCGATGACGCACGATAGAAGCAGGAGCGTTCGGCGCAGCGCTTTATTCTGGGCGCGGTTCAATGATCCACGCCTGGTACCCGCATATGTCCGCGCACTAAGCGATCACGATGTCACATCGCGACGTATAGCCGCCGAAAATCTTTCGGTATCGGATGGTCCTGAAGCCGTTGATGCGCTCATTCGTGGGTTGAAGGATCGAGATGACGAAGTGCGGGAAAAGGCTGCGAACGCCTTCAAAGATTCCAAAGAGCAACGAGCTGTTCCAGCATTGATAGCGGCGATGCATGACGAATCATGGCCAGTTCGAGCTGAAGCCGCGGTTGCGCTCGGAAGCATCGGCGATATGCGCGCGATCGACGTTCTGCTCAAAGCGATCGATGATCCAAAGACCCCCGTCGTCTATTCCGCGGTAGAGGCGCTGACGAAGTTAGGAGATCCACGCGTACTGCCGAAATTACTTTCTTTGATTCGCGATCCTGACATCAACTCGCGGATGAGGGCGGCTTCAGCAATGGCAAATCTAAAAGGCGAGAACGCCATTACCGCGATCGATGAGCTAATCGCCGTTCTTGCGCAAGACTCATCTTCCGGTTTCGGCAATACCCTTTCCAGTCTCCGCGTACAGGCCGCGCTTTCTTTGGGAGCAATTGGCGACAAAAAAGCACTGCAACCGTTACTCGCTCAGCTAAAGGGAATCGATTCGAACGTAAGGCGCTCCGCCGCGCACGCGCTTGGCGACTTGGGAGCCGTTGAAGCTGTTCCGGCATTGATCGAGGCATGCGGCGACGCATGGAACACAGTGTGCACCGAATCCCTCGAAGCCTTGGGAAAACTTAAAGACACTCGCGCCGCCGATTTAATTCTTACTTCTCTCGATAGCGGGAACCCGAATCTTCGGCGGTTCGCCACCCTCGCCGCCGGTACAGCGGGTGATCAGCGCGCCGTGAAACGGCTAATCGATCTCCTGAAAGATCCCGACTATGAAACTCGAAGATACGCAAACGCTTCACTAAAAATCCTGACTGGAAGGGACTACTCCGAAGCACCGCCGCCGTAAGTTGGTATTACGATTTCGAGCAAATGGCGTCGGGTCGCGGGGCTCTCCGTGCCGGT
>CAZQYC010000091.1:0-10586 GCA_964597495.1 uncultured Steroidobacteraceae bacterium
CCGATCGTTGCCGCCATCCACGGCACGGCGCTCGGCGGCGGATTTGAAACTGCGCTCTGCTGTCACTACCGCGTTGCCATTGCGAGCGCGCAAGTGGGTCTGCCCGAAGTGAAGATCGGCATTCTGCCGGGTGCCGGCGGCACGCAGCGCTTGCCGCGACTGATCGGCATCGAAGCCGCGCTCAACGTGATCGCTTCCGGCGACCCGGTGCCTGCCGCCCAAGCGGCGAAATTGGGCGTCATCGATAAGATCGTCGAAGGCGATTTACTCGAAGGCGCGCTCGCGTTCGCAAAAGACCTCATCGCCAAAAAGGCGCCGGCTCGCAAGATTCGCGATATCGCCATCGACGCCGGCAAATTGCCGCCGGGTTTTTTCGACGAAGCCCGCAAGCGCATCGCCAAAGAAAAGAAGAATCTCTTCTCGCCGCAACGCATCGTAGATGCCTTGGAAGCGGCGGCGACGCTATCGTTTGACGAGGGCTTTAAGCGCGAGCGCGAGTTGTTCGTTCAATGCCAGCAAAACAGCCAGGCCCCGGCGCTCCAACACGTGTTCTTCGCGGAACGCAAAGCAGCCAACATTCCGAACCTCGACAAGAGCGTGAAGCCGCGCGAAGTGAAGTCGGTCGCCGTCATCGGTGCCGGCACCATGGGCGGCGGCATCGCGATGAACTTCTTGAACGTCGGCATTCCCGTGACGATGCTTGAAGTGAAGCAAGATGCGCTGGAACGCGGCGTGGGCGTGATCCGCAAGAACTACGAGAACACGGCCTCCAAGGGCCGGCTCACGATGGAACAAGTGGAACAGCGCATGGCGCTTCTGAAGCCCTCATTGAGCTACGACGATCTAGGCCAAGCCGATCTCATCATCGAAGCCGTGTTCGAAACGATGGCGATTAAGAAAGAAGTCTTCGGCAAGTTGGACAAGGTGGCCAAGAAGGGCGCGGTGCTCGCGTCCAACACCTCGTTCCTGTCCATCGACGAAATCGGCAGCGCCACGTCGCGTCCGCAAGACGTGGTCGGCATGCACTTCTTCTCGCCGGCCAACGTGATGCGTCTCTGCGAAATCGTGCGCGGCGAAAAAACCGGGCAAGACGTGTTGATGACCGCCATTGAAATCACCAAGCGCATCAAGAAAGTCGGCGTGGTGTGCGGCAATCGCGACGGCTTCATCGGCAATCGCATGTTGAGCGGCTATGGGTATCAGGCGAGCCGCTGCGTGCTCGAAGGCGCGATGCCCGAACAGGTCGACGGCGTGCTCCGCAACTTCGGCATGCCGATGGGCCCCATCCAAATGGGCGATCTCGCCGGCCTCGACATCGGATACAAGTCACGCAAGGACCGCGATCCGAGCACGTTCGACGGCCGCGTCTCGCGCTCCTCCGACGTCCTCGTCGAAATGGGACGTCTTGGACAGAAGACGAACGCGGGATTCTATGACTACGTTCCGGGAGACCGCACTCCGCGCCCCTCGCCGATCGTCGCCGAAATCATCGAACGGACATCGAAAGAACTGGGCATCGAGCGCCGCAAGTTCACCGACGAAGAAATCCTCGAACGCTGCATGCTCTCGCTGATGAACGTCGGCTGCGACGTACTGGCCGAGAACGTCGCGTATCGCGCCAGCGATATCGATCTCGTCTACATCTACGGATTCGGATTCCCGGCGTATCGCGGCGGCCCGATGTTCTGGGCGGAGCACGAAGTTGGCCTCAAGACGGCCCTCGAAAAGCTCAAGAAATACGCCGACGGCAAGTGGCTGACGATCTCGCCGTTCCTCGAGAAACTCGTCGCGGAAGGCAAGGGCTTCGCGAGCGTCGGCCAATAATCGATTCATTAAGAGGAAATCTCCATGCGTGAAGCAGTTATCGTCTCCGTTGCGCGTACGCCGATCGGCAAGGCCTATCGCGGCGCTTTCAACGACACTCAAGGTCAAGCACTCGCAGCCCATGCGATCGGCGAAGCCGTCAAACGCGCCGGCATCGATCCCGGCACCATCGACGACGTGGTGCTGGGCTGCGGTATGCAGCAAGGCAGCACGGGCGGCAATATTGCGCGTCAAGGCGCCATGCGCGCCGGTTTGCCGCTCACGGCACCGGGCATGACGATCGATCGCGCCTGCTCGTCCGGCTTGATGGCCATCGCGACGGCGGCGAAACAAATCATCGTCGACGGCATGACCGTCACCGTCGGCGGCGGCGTGGAATCGATCTCGCTGGTGCAGAACGACAAGGCAAACCGCTTTCGCGCGGCCGATCCTTACCTGGTCAAGAGCCTGCCGCAGATTTATATGAGCATGCTCGAGACTGCGGAGATCGTTGCCGAGCGTTACAAGGTGAGCCGCGAGGCGCAGGACGAATTCGCGCTGCAATCGCAGCAGCGCACGGCCAAGGCGCAAGCCGAAGGCCGCTACGAAAAGGAAATCGCGCCCATCACCACGGTCATGCAAGTGATCGTCAACAAGGAAACCGGCGAGACGCAACCGAAGGAAATCACGCTGAAGTTGGACGAAGGCAATCGTCCCGCCACCACGCTTGAAGATCTTCAGAAGCTGAAGCCCGTGTTCAAGGACGGCCAGAAACTGAAGGAAGGCAAGTTCATCACGGCGGGCAATGCCTCGCAGCTCTCCGACGGCGCTGCCGCGCTCGTATTGATGGAAGCCAAAGAAGCGGAGCGCAAGGGCCTCAAGCCCCTGGGCGCCTATCGCGGCATGATGGTCGCCGGTTGCGATCCGGATGAAATGGGCATCGGTCCTGTATTCGCCGTGCCGAAATTGCTCAAGGCACACGGCCTCAAGATGGACGACATCGGCATTTGGGAATTGAACGAGGCGTTTGCGAGCCAAGCCCTCTATTGCCGCGACAGGCTCGGCATTCCGAATGAGAAGCTCAATGTGTCCGGCGGCGCGATCTCGATCGGTCACCCGTACGGCATGTCGGGGGCTCGCTTGACCGGCCACGTGCTGATCGAGGGCAAGCGGCGCGGGGCGAAGTACGGCATCGTTACCATGTGCATCGGCGGCGGCATGGGCGGCGCGGGTCTGTTCGAAATTTTCTAGCCTTCGCAACAAAGGTCGGACGGCAAGACAAGCCGGGCTCGAAAGAGTCCGGCTTTTGTTTTATTTGCAGTTCAAATGTTGCTTATTCCTTACAATCGGCCGCGTCATAACATCGAACCCATAACATCGAAAAAAACTGCGCAGCTGCTCAGGTCAACATGAAGACTCGCAACATCGACTTACTGCCGTCCGTCGCCGCCTTAAGCATCGTTCTCTTGCTTTGCTCCGCCAGCATGCAAGCCAACTCGATGGAAACCGCGCCGCGTTCCGTCGATCGCGCCGCGGGTTGGAAGCCGTTGCCGCCCGGCGGCGGACCTGACGGAGCCGTGGTGTTTAAAGAACGCTGCGCCGCTTGCCACGACCCCAACGTCGAGCGCGCGCCAAGCAAACAACAGCTCGCACAACAGTGGCCCGACGTCATCGTTGCCGCTCTCACCAAAGGCATAATGAAACCGATGGCGGAAGGCATGAGCATCGATGAAATCGACGCCGTGGCGACCTTCTTGACGGGCACTCGTCCGCCGCTCGAAATACCCGCGCAAGTAGACGCGAACTTGTGCCCGAAGACCGATGCGAGTTTTACGATGGACGGTCCCAGCTGGAACGGTTGGAGTCCGGACAGCGCTAATCATCGTTTTCAAAACAAGCCAGGGCTTAGTGCCAAAGACGTATCGCGACTCAAGGTGAAATGGGCATTCACGTACATCGGCGGTCGCTACGGCCAGTCCACGATCGTGGGGGGCCGTGTATTCACGTCAAGTTCCAGCGGCAAAGTGTATTCGCTCGATGCCAAGACCGGCTGCGTGCACTGGCGGTTCGATGCGCCCGCCGGCGTGCGCACCACGCTGGTGATTGGACGAAATTCCATTTCACCGAGCGGCTACGCAGCGTACTTCGGCAGCTACGATCGTAACTACTACGCCGTGGACGCCGCGACCGGCAAGCAATTGTGGGAAATGAACGTCGAGCCGCATCCGCGGCAGGTGCTCACCGGATCGCCGTTGCTGCATGAAGATCGACTCATCGTACCCATATCGACGTGGGAAGAAGTCACTACTCGAGCAATAAACTATCAATGCTGTACCGCACGCGGTTCAGTAGCTGCGCTCGACATCAAGACCGGCAAGATCATTTGGAAGACATACATGATCGCCTCACCGGAAACCTATACCAATGCAGCGGGCAAGCAGGCTTTGGGACCCGCAGGCGCGGCCGTGTGGTCCGCGCCAACACTCGATGCCAAACGCCGTTCGATTTACGTCGGTACCGGCAATTCGTTCACCGACGCTCCGCAAGACGGCGCGAACGCCATCGTGGCGCTTAACGTGGACACCGGCGCCGTTCGGTGGAAAAGACAAATGACCAAGGAAGACAACTATCTTGCCGGCTGTCCTCGCGAACGCACGGCAACCTCGCCGACGAATTGTCCGAAGAAAAACGGCCCGGATCACGACTTCGGCGCCTCTCCCTTTTTGATGAAGGGCCCCAAAGGCCGCGACATCCTCGTTGCCGGACAAAAATCCGCGCATGTGTACGGACTCGACCCTGACACCGGCGAAATTATTTGGACCAACAAGATCGGTCGCGGCGGCGCATTGGGCGGCGTGGAATGGGGCATGACCACCGAAGGCAAGCGGCTGTATGTCGCGAACGCCGATGTCGGCAGTGCAGGTTCCGCAGGGCTTTACGCGCTCGATCCGAAAACCGGCAAAACGCTTTGGGCAACGCCCTCCCCCAAAGTGCCGTGTGCATGGATTCGCGTACCGGGCGAACGCCGCGGCACCTTTTGCGTGAACGGCAACTCGCAAGCGCCCTCGATGATTCCCGGCGCGATTTTCTCCGGCACCATCGATGGTCATCTGCGTGCCTATGATCCTAAGACGGGGAAAGTTATTTGGGATGTCGATACCGCGGCAGCCACTTATCAAACCGTCAACGGCGTAACGGATCAACCCGGCGGCGCGCTCGATGCGGGCGGCCCCACCATCGCGGACGGAATGCTCTACGTCATCTCCGGCTACAACTCCAACATGGGGGGCTTCCCCAACAACGTGCTCCTCGCGTTCTCGGTGGATGGAAAATAATAATCTTCCCCAGAAAGCCATTCATCGGCGAATGAGAACGGTCGAAAGACGATGCCGCTTCGCTACCAACTCGTCAATCAATAGCCTTTTCTGATCCCCTTCCGATTACATCTCCCTGCCCCGTCTGTTAACCCGACACTCTTTGCCGCCGGGAACGAATAGGTCTGCCGATAGCACGCGCTTAGGGATTGCCGATTCGTGCAATTGAATTCGTTGCTGTGACGGATCCGTGACAGCCACCTGTTACCTTCGCGTCGGGTAAACGATGAATCGCTAGGTGAATTAAACAAACCCTTTGTAGCTCTCGCGAGCCATTTTGGATCCCGATAGCCGGGGAATGCAGAAGACTTTCTTTGTCGCTGCATGCGCATCGGACCCATCCTAATAAAGGCATGCGATGAACGACCGCCGAAATTATCGAAGACAACACTCGAGTAATAAATCAGAGTTTCCTTAAATTAAATTGAGAGAGAGGGAGCTCACGGATCTAGAAACATCGATGAGCCATTAGTCGCCATTTTCAGGAGGATCGCCCATGAAAAGGTCATTGTTGATTCAGAAACGACATTTGCCGCAACGATTTGGCAGTTGCGCGTTCGCGGCGTTCATGATGTTTGGCGTCGCCGCCAATGTATGGGCACTACCGGACTATGAAGCCGCCGGGCCGGGTCATTGGCGCTTCGACGATTGCAGCAGCACATCGACAACGTTAGTCGATTCATCGGCAAACCAAGCCAACGCCCAAAAGTCCTCCAACTCCGGCATCACCTGCAGCAACCTCGGCGCCGGGGACAAGTCGCTCACAGGCCATAAGAGTGTAGTGTTCACCAACGGCGCCACCATCATCGCATCCAAAACGACAGGCTTCGACGCCTACAACCGCAGTTTCTACGTCGCGGCCTGGATTAAACCCACGATCAATACCCAGGGCACGATCGTAACCAAAGCACTCACCGGCACCGGCTCCTATGGCAACACCAATGCCTGGACACTCTCGCTGAGCAATCCGCTCGACAAAACCGTTACTCCTCGAAGGCTTGTGTTCACGATGTGGTTAATACCGACCAGCGGGTCGACCGCGGTTCCGGTGAGCCTTGTCTCAATATCCGACATCCCCGTCAATCAATGGACCCATGTTGCTGCAGGTTATGAGTACGCACCGCCTAGTGCGGCACCTGGATCCGGTTCATTGGTCACGCTGTACGTAAATGGCCAAATGCACAGCCAAATCATCGAGACGCGCTCGATCGCAGACAGAACGGGAAATATCCGCATGGGAAGCACGGCGACACTGACCAACGGCTATAGCGGCGCCATGGACGAAGTCATGATCCGACCTTCGTGGAGTATTGACGGATCCTTCCAAGTAGCCGGCTTGTGTGTGCAAAAGATCAGTACTTCCTGGACTTCGAATCCATCTCGGGTGAATCCTCCGCCCGGCAGCCCGCCCGGCACTCCGTCCAGCCCGGCTCCCGTCACTCCTGGAACCGCGATCACCTACGACGTCATGGTCCAGAACAACGATTATGAGCCCACGCCTGTTGCCGCTGGAGCCTGCATGCCGACGCGTGCGTTAGTTATCAAACCTCTACAGACCGAGTATGGATTCACCTGGAACTTAACATCGGCCTCGAGTGCCGATATTCCACGTCAAGGCAACGCTCACTTCACATTTAGAGCATCTACCGACAGCAGTGCAAATCCAGGTGTGCATGCCGATCCTGGGCCCCATTGGCTCTCGTACCGGATTTCATCACCCAACACGGCCACTATCCCAGCGCCATCCACTCAGCGCACGCTTTTGCAAGATAGAGTCCAGTACACGCTGGAGCCACGCTCAGCGGCGTGCTCCGTAAGGACAGGCCGCGAGATAGCGATCACCGATGTATCGGTTGTGGAGGACACAACTCGTACGGCTCCCGGCGGTGCTTGGTCATTCAAGAAATTAATAACCGATATGGCACCCGCGGGTGCCGATGTCCCGGCGTTCGTCGAGAACTTGATGACCCAGGTCTACAGTAGACAGACTATCAATACCTTCGTGGTCGACGAGCGACGGCCAGTGCTGGACAATGTGCTCACCCCTTGGCCACGTCTGAGTAGCGGGAAACTCGATCTCGATAAGGCGCCCTTTCGATTGGCCGCCATCATCGGCCGTCTAGACAAGCGCGACTCAAGCAAAAACATCGCCGGCGAAGGCCGTTTCGTCTTCAGTTTCACAGGAACAAGACACGGAGACCATGATCTCACATTGATCATGGAGTTCGCGCTTCCAACAACCTCTAGCGTCACTTTAACCACTTGGGTAAATCGCTGGCATAACCTAGGAACGCTTGCTTTCCCGAGTGCTGGCTACAACACAGCGCTGCAAGCAGTTACCGATGAATTCGCCACTCGCAACAAAGGACCTGGCCGAGTTAACGGCAGCGCGCTATTGCAGCTGCGCACCAACGATTATTTAAACGCCACGAGTCAACAACGAACCTGGGACTTTAGAAATTTCGAACTCTCATCCTCCAATGGATTTTTCAAGATGACGCCGGTTGCTCAAACGCCTGACGAGTCATTTCAAACATCCCCAAAGATCGGTCAATTCATCAACACGGGAATCCCGGGCGATCCCGACGCAACCAGAAAGGCGGTCCTGGCCGAGAGACATGTCGTGCCATTGAACTTCGGTGGCGGCGCATTTCAAGGCGGTAACGCTTTCACCGGCGAAACAACGCTCTGGTTGGCGACTGGAGTGACTCCTGGCAACACCGGCGCGACGATTTCGGATCTACGTTTTCATTTCGCACGCGCCACGTGCAGTGGTTGCCACAGTGGGGAAACCCATCCCGACGCAATCACAAACTCGCCAACTTTCGCACACGTGTTTGCCAGGTACGCCGGCGCGGCAAGCGAACTCTCCCCATTTATGCTTGGTACCCAAGTCCTCGATAGGGCTGATAACGTGACAGTACGAACGCAGGGCGATCTCCGATGCCGCACAAACGATCTTGAAGTATTGGCCTGCGGGGCAGCGCGACTAAGCCCGTTTTTTCATTGCGTTCCGCCCTTGCCGTAAACGCTGTGGAACTCCTTTCAGCGAGCATCGCGCACCTCGCGGCATTTCGCGAGGTGCGCTTGAGCACCTTTAAATTAATAGTGATCGGTGAACACGCCGAGCTTGCAAGAATAACCACTGGGCGGCGGAGTCAAGATGAACGATTCCTTCGGCGTGCCTTTCGGATGCGAAGACAACGTCGTCAAGGCCCACAAGTTAAAGGCATCTCGGTTGATGGTCGGCCATTGATGCCCATGAGTGCTTGAACACGCGATGTGCACGACATTGTTGAACGCGCTGAAGTAGTTCGATCCGACCTGCGTGGTGGGACGATAGTTGGACAGGGAACCTACCGAGCCGGTCGTCGGCCATAAGTCGTTCGTGCCGCCCCATACGGTGATGACAATCAAAGGGCTCAGCGAAGTCTTGAGGGGTAACGGCCCGACGCGACCTTGATAAATCGCATACGGATTTGCGGCCACCGCAGCATTGCGGGCCGGGAATTCCGTGGCGAACGAGGGACTGCCGCCGTAAGGCGAGCCATCCGCCTGCGTGATGTACCACTCGCCCGAGATGGGCATGCCACCGGCCCAGAAGTCGGACCGGAACGTAAGCGCACGATTCGTCATCGTGCCGCCGGAAGAAATACCGCCGAGGAACACGCGCGACTGATCCACCGGATATTTCGTGGCCACGCACTTCACTACGGCTTCCATGAACTGCGAGTCGGGACCTTCGTCCGTCTTCCACGGATCGCCGGTTGAGTCGAAGACACGCCCTTCATTCCACGGATTCCAATTCCATCCGCCCGTCCCGCCTTGATTGCAAGGCATTCCGTTGACAGCGGTGCCGGCAGCGCTCGCGCTGCCTGCGCCGCTTCCGGCACACTTGCGTACGGGTCCGATGACGATGTAACCATTGGCAGTTAACACGCGATTGCGGCCATTCGCATCCAAGTTTTCGGTGGTCGACTCCACCGAGCCCGTCAACGGCACCCAGACCGGCCGCGGTGTAGTCGTGCTGCTCGGTAGATTCAACGAGAAGGCGCGATTGCCCGAGGGCGTCGGGAAATCGATGTTCTCGCCGGACACGGGGTTATAGCTATTGGGACACGTGGGCGTCCACGTCGATGCAGTCGGTGCGGCATTCGTTTCAAGAATGGCAAGGCCGCCGGTAATGTTGGCCACCCAGGTCCAACCGTAGCCGACATAGATCCGTCCATTCGATACCACCGGACCGCTGGCAGAACCATTCGGAAATCCATCCGTCGGAGCGGCAATGTATTGGCCCGGAGCAGTGCCCAATTGCACTGAATTCAGCAGCGTGCCGTCGGCGGTATTAATCACGCGCAGCAGTCCGTCCCAAGTCGTGAAATACATGAGACCGTTGGCGATGCTGACGCCGCCAAAGCCACCCGACGTAAGGCTCGTACTCCATTGAATGGCGCCGGTTGCCGCATCCAAGGCGCGCACGACGGACGACGAGGGAACCGGATCGTTGCGGGTACCGCCCACGATGGCCGTGTTGTTCACGACGTAAATCCTTCCATTGTTATAGGCGGCCGAGTGCATCATGCCGCCGATCGGACTGCCGGACCCGATGGTGGTAATCCAAATGCGTTCGCCGGTAGCGCGATCGAACGCCGCATAACGTCCGCCTTTGTCGCCGACGCCCACCAATTGGCGCGTCGTGCCGCTCACGTTAGCGGTGAACAAATTGGGCGCTGCGCCGACATCGTGATCCACCGTACCCGTATTGATGGTGTACACGTCGTTGGCCGTAAATTGATATGTCCACCTAATCGCGCCCGTGTCGATGTCGAATGCCACCAACGCATCGGAGTAGGGGCCGGCAGGTGCCGCATACGCTTGGCCCGTGCCGATGTACGCGGTGCGCGTGGCCACGTCCACGGCGGCGCTGGACCAAACGGAAATGCCACCACCGCAGGTGCCGGTCGGACAGACATCGACGCTGTAATTCAATATCGCACCCGTGGTCGCGTTTAGAAACACCACTCGGCCGCGGAACATCGGTGTGCCGGGAACGAACACTTGATAAGAGCCCGAACCGACGATGACAATATTACCCACGACGACCGGCGATGAAGACACGCGCGACCACGGCGTCGTTTCGATTCGCGTTTTCCATTTCACCGTGCCGTCGGCGCGATTCACGGCATACACCCATCCATCGTTGCCGCCCGTGTAAATCGTGTCGCCGGAGACGAACGGCGACGGAGTCAGCATCAAAGGGAGCGTGCCTGTCGTATCCGCATCGACTTGCACCGGCATATCCCATATCGGTGTACCCGTGGCTGCATTAACGGCCTTCATGTTGCCGCCGAAGCCGCCGTAGTACACGACCCCGTCGACCACCGAAGGCGTACTTGAAACACCCGCGCC
>CAZQYC010000091.1:10686-16211 GCA_964597495.1 uncultured Steroidobacteraceae bacterium
CGCCGTAGTACACGACCCCGTCGACCACCGAAGGCGTACTTGAAACACCCGCGCCGGTGACGCGCGTGGTCACTTGCAGATTCGGAATATTCGCCGCACTGATCGTCGTATCTTCCGACGACCGCGTATTCGAATAGTCGTGCCCGAACATCGGCCAGTTCTGCGAGCCGCTGACTTGAGCGAGCGCCGTGCTCGCCGCCGTGGTGACGCTGAACGTGTCGGAGACTCCTCCAATGGTCAATGTCGCACTCGTCGGCGTACCGGTTTGTGCGCTTGAAGTAACGCGCACGCTCACCCGCTGAGCATTCGTGACAGTGCCCGCCACACTCGTAAATGCAGCACCCTCAATGGAATACTCGCCGCCCGTCACTGTGATAGGCGAGGCAGCATCAATGCCCGAAATGACCACGGCATTCGAACCGACCGCCGTCGAAACGGTGACGCCCGTTTGATCCACGAAGGTAAACGCATTCGGCGTGGTATCGGAGGCAGCAGGAGGCGGCGGAGGGGGTGGTGTAGTAGAACTGCCACCACCGCCTCCGCATGCTGCGAGCACGCCCAACGAACTTAAAGCAAGCATCAAACGGTAATTCACTATGTGACTCTCTTTTTTAATAATAAGATTAAGGCGAGATTCCTCGAATGAGTATATAGCACGCCCCTAGGCAGATCAACGCGCCCGACCGGGAATACTTCAAAGATAAATCAAGAAAAAGCATCTCCGCGGCAGAGCAGCAAATATCGCTACGAGATGTTAACGATAACTGCCACATTCTTTGGCCACGCTCGTTGTTTGACATCGTCAAATCAAGCTTTCGCTGCGCCACGACCGGTACCGGACGGATGCAATTCTAAATTGCATCGAGCAACGCAAATTACCGTGACTCGTGATCGCGAAGATCGATTCGCTTTGAATATTTCCGCTTGTGAGGAAGTGTCAAGCCGTTTCACCGGTCGATTCATCGGCGCATCTTGCACTGCATGAAGGCGCAGCATACGCTTCGCACACTGCGACGCATTACCTGAATGCGCTCGTCAAAAAAACGTAAAGCCCCCTCCAAAGCCCGGCGAAACACATGCAACAAGAAACCACCTTGCTCGGACGTCTTGCGATCAACACTTGCAACTGGGCGGAGCGCTGGTTCCCCGATGCCTTTGTCTTTGCCGTCATCGCGGTGTTCATCGTCGCCGCGGGAACGGTGGCGATCGGCGCACCGCCGACCGCCGCAGCCCTTGCGTTCGGTAACGGTTTCTGGAGTCTCATTCCGTTCACGATGCAGATGAGCTTCATCATCATCGGCGGTTATGTCGTTGCCTCGTCGCCTGCGGTAAGTCGCATCATCGAACGGCTGGCAACGATTCCAAAAACAGGGCGCGGCGCAATCGGTTTGGTGGCGCTGCTCAGCATGCTCGTTTCGCTGATTCACTGGGGCTTAAGCCTCACCTTCGGCAGCTTGGTCGCGCTTGCTTTGTCGCGCCGTGAAGAACTGCGCATGGACTATCGCGCCGCCGCCGCCGCCGCTTATCTTGGCGCGGGATCCGTATGGGCGCTCGGCTTGTCGTCGTCGGCGGCGCAACTGCAAGCGAACCCGGCCAGCATGCAACCCGCGCTGCTTAAGATCACCGGTGTCATTCCCTTCAGCGAAACCATCTTCTTATGGCAGTCGCTCGCGATGGCAGGCATTTTATTGGTCGTTTCGCTCATCGTGGTGATGCGCGCAGCGCCGGCGCCCCAGCAAGCAAAGACAGCGCAGGATCTCAAAATCGACATGCCGGATTTCAAACCCACCATGAACTCCGGAGCGACAAGGCCCATCGAAAAACTCGAACACTCGCCGATCATTAATTTAATGCTGATCGCGCTTGGCGGGTATTGGCTGGTAAGCGAGTTTCTAACTAAAGGATGGGTAGCGGCCATTGCCAATCTCAACACCTACAACTTTCTCTTCATCATGCTGGGCCTCTTGCTCTGCTGGCGGCCACGGCCTTTTCTGGAAGCCGTCAATCGCGCGGTTCCTGCCGCTGCCGGCGTGCTCATTCAGTTTCCGCTGTATGGCGGCATCGCAGCCATCATCAGCACTGTGCCGGGCGCCGACGGACAAAGTATTTCGACGCACCTGGCTCATTTGTTCAGCAGCATGGCGTCCAAGGATTCTTTTCCCGTGCTGATGGGAGCGTACTCCGCCGTGCTTGGATTTTTCGTCCCGTCGGCGGGTGGCAAGTGGATTATCGAAGCGCCCTATGTCATGCAAGCCGCCAACGATTTACAGGTTCACTTGGGATGGGTAGTGCAATGCTATAACGCCGCCGAAGCGCTGCCGAACCTCATCAATCCGTTTTGGATGCTGCCCGTTCTCGGTATTTTGGGACTGAAGGCACGCGACATTATCGGCTACACCTTCGTACCGTTCCTGGTGAACGTCCCGCTGGTGCTATTCCTGCTGTGGCTGTTCGGCAGGACGCTCGATTATCATCCGCCGGTCATGCCGTGACGGGATGCGCTCTACTCCCTCTCCCTGTTGCGGGAGAGGAGCGAACAAACCAGCTACAAGTTCTTGCGGAACCATTCAGCCGCCGCCTCGCCAGCCGTTTCGCTCGCTTTACCCTCGAACGCGTGCCCTGTTCCCGGAATCGACTTCACTTCCGTCGGTCCTTTGAGCACTTTTGCGGCAGCGATCGCATTTGCTTCGTTATCGATCTTGGCGTCTTTCTCGGCGACGACGAATAACACGGCCGTGGTCGGCGCGATGACGTCGAGATGGTGAAACGGTCGATACTCGGCCAACGCAATCGCCGACTCGTCGTCGTTCATTTTGAGACCGGCGGCATGCGTGGCTGGTGCTTCAGCACGGGCGAGCTTGACCATCAACGCTTGTTGTTCGCTGCTTGGCGCGAACGCGGCGCGCGGGGTGTCCTTACCGGCAATGAGCGGAGCTTGTGCAACGACTGCTTTGACACGCGCATCCGATCCGGCAACCGTGATCGCGTGACCACCGGCCAGATCCGCGCCCCACACGCCAAGGCGCGTCCGATCCACGCCGGGCTCGCCTTGCAGATAGGTCATGGCGTTGCGGATGTCGATCACTTGCGAACGAAGATCGAGCCGCAAGCGGCGTAGGCGCACTTTGGTCGACACTTGAGTGAACCGCATGCGATCGTCCCATTGAATGGGTTCGCCCAAATACAGAAAGCCGCCGCTCTTGCCCCAACCGCGATAGTCGATGGTCATGGCAACCATACCGCGAGCGGCGAAGCGCGCCGCATATTTTTCAATCGCCGCCGCCGTTTCTCCGCGTCCCGGAGCCAGAACGACCGCGGCTGCCTTGCTCGCATCCGAGTAGCCGTTCGGCAGAAAAAGCGTGCCATGACATTGCACGGCTTCGCTGTAGAACTTGACGTCTCGGGTTGTGACCCCATCAGGAAGGGCTTGCGCGACTGTCCCCATAGCAGAGGCGAGCAGACCTAACGCGAACGCCGCTCTGATCTTCGTTAATCGGATCTTCATAGGAGTCCCCTCGCAGTTATTTCTTTTTCGTGCTCTTCGCTTGCCCGACGCCGAGGTATTTTTGAAACCAGTCGGCGGCCAGCGTCGATCCCACCTCAAACCCAGCATAGGAATAGGCTTGAAAGTGCGTGAGCTCCGGCAACGGGATGGCTTGCGAGGTGACCCCGCGTTCGGTCAGAAACTTGGCCGCTTCGATCGCACCTGCGGCTCCACGGGTTAATTCATCCGCTTCCGCCGGCAAAAACAAAACGCGGTTGGTCGCCGGAATTTGATCCAGCCACGCGCCCGACTGAATGTCTTGCCCGCGAGTGAATCCCCATTGATCGACCTTGCTGCGGAATGAAAACCCTGCATCGGCTTCCGCCCCCTGCCCGGTCCGCACACGTACGATCGCGTCGTCCAGATTGTTCGGCGCGATGTTAACGAGGCGCCGCGGTCCAGGACGCGGCGTAATCACTTGCGCCACCGTCGCCTTCACGCGCGCATCGAGCCCCGCCACCGCGGTGACCACATTGCCGCCGTTGCTCGAACCCCAAATGCCGATGCGCTCCGGGTCGACACCCGGCTCGCCTTGCAAAAAGGAAATGGCGGCGCGGAAATCCTCAACCTCGTGCACGTTATTAAGATTAGTGCGCTTGAGCACGACGCGCAGCTCTCTTTCGCTTGCGGCATCGTGATCGGTGCTTAGATCCGGTTCGAGCACCCGGATGTCGTCGGAACCGCTGCTGCTGTAACCATAACTTTGATAGTCGATGGTCAACGCGACGAGCCCGCGATCGGCGAAACGCGCGCCGTATTTTTCGATACCGAGCGCTATCGCATTAATTCCATGTCCCACGACCACCGCCGGCCAGCTGCCTTGCGGCGAAAAATCGCGCGGTAGAAATAGCTTGCCGCGTAGCGCCGTGCCGCCGTCGACGTAAAACGTAACGTAGCGGGTGCGAATGCCCGCAGGCAGATCGTATTGCCAGTCGCGATTCTGCGTACCGCCTTCGCGTTTCTGATCCGGATCGGTGGCTTGCGTATGCAATGCCGCGCGATATTTCTCGATCACGTCGGCGCTGATTTGCGCCGAGGCGGTTTGCGACAGCGCGCCAAGAGCGAACAGAACTGCGCCGCAACGACCCGCCAATTCGTTCTTGATAAACAATCTCATGGTTGTCCCCACGTTGTTAGATTGGGCTGTTCGATTGGCTACTCGATTGGAATTACTTGCCGTCCACTGAAAATGCCAGTAACACGTTGGTCGGATTGCTGCCGGTACCGGCCGACCCTGCATATCCCGACATCGTGTACACCATGCCGCCGGCGATTACGGGTCCCATCCCGTCGATGGATCCGCCGCGCTGATCCTTAATGCCGTTGACGGTTTCGTAGGTTTGCGCCGTGGTGTCGAATTCCCACAGAATTTTTCCGTCCGCCGCCGCATAGGCGCGAAAACGGCCGTCGGTCGTTCCGGAAAACACCGCTCCGGGGATTACGCTAATCGCCGCCGACTGCGCATTGAAACAAAACGGCGCGCGACTGCGCGAGGTTTGCTTTCCCCAATTGCATTCGACACGCGGTGCAGGCACGTGCCATATGACCTTACCCGTCGCAATGTCCAAAGCGGTAAGGCCCGGTTTCGCTTCCGGCGGCAACACTTTGACGGGCGGCATCGCACCGAGTTGGCGAAGCGCCACTTCGTGAGTGGTGACGAGATCGGAATTCGGCGCATACACATACTTGTCGTCGGCGGCGATACCCCATTCGATTCCGCCCAACGTACTGCCGCGACCGACGCTGGTGGCCCAAATGACTTTCCCGGTATCGGGATCGAACCCGTAAACCACCCCGGACTTCTGACCGGCCAATAGAATGTCCTTGCCGCCGGGCAAGGTTTTAAGCACGGGCGCGGCACCGTAGTCGAAATCCGGGCCGGTCGGATCGGGACAATTGGCCGGGCGGTTCATACGATTGCACATCACCAGATAGTTGTCGTTTTTCGCGGTTTGCGTTCGCCACTTGACGGCGCCGTCCT
>CAZQYC010000092.1:0-7417 GCA_964597495.1 uncultured Steroidobacteraceae bacterium
TGGTCGGCCAGTTCGCGCGTGGGACAGAGAACCAAGCCTTGCAGCCGCGCCATGCCGGCGTCTAATTCCGACAATAGGCCGAGCGCAAAGGCCGCCGTTTTGCCGCTACCCGTTTTTGCCTGCGCGACGACATCTTTCGAATTCAAGATCGCCGGTAAGCTCGCGGCTTGCACGGGCGTCATCTCGGCGTAATTCACTTCGCTCAACGCACGTTGCAGCGGCTCGATCAAAGGCAAATCGGAAAACGTAGACATGAACGCTTATTGCTAATTGGCGGGATTTTCTTGCGTCAGCGAGATTGCGATGCTGCCCGCAACTTGCCCGGCTTCGGGCAAAATACTTGGCGGCGCTTTCGCCATTCTACACACTGTGCGCCCCATGTCGGACATGTCATCGGATGTCGAGTTGAACGATCTCGCCGACTTTTTGGTTCGCAGCAGTCGGCTCACTGAAAGCGAGGCACGGCGACTCATAGGGGAAGTCATGCACTTCCTCGACGAATTGCCGGAGGACTTCGTGCGGCGGCGACACCTCTCGCTTCAGGCGCGAGGCTTGAGTAACAGCGAGATCTTTGCGCAACTGACCGTCGAATTGCGAGCACGCCGTTTTCGCGCGCCCGAGTTCACCGAGCGGCAGATCCGACGAATGATTTACGGCTAATTTTCCGGCTAGTGTCTGGTGGCCAGCAGCTAGCGACTTTTCGGAGCGACCATGTGTGGAATCGTCGGATACATCGGTAAGCAGCACGCGGCATCCGTTCTCTTGGAAGGGTTGCATCGCCTTGAATATCGCGGCTACGACTCGGCGGGCATAGCAACCGCGAACGAGGGCGTGCTCGGCACAGCTAAGTGCAAGGGCAAGGTGCGCGATCTGTCCCGGTTAGCGCCCGAGAAGCTGCAAGGTAATGTAGGCATCGCTCATACCCGCTGGGCAACGCATGGCGAGCCGAGCGATGCTAATGCGCATCCCCATGCCGACGCGAGCGAGCGCTTCACGATCGTGCACAATGGCATCATCGAGAATGCAGCCTCCCTGAAAAAGCGATTGCAACTGACCGGCATCAAGTTCCGCTCGGACACCGATTCCGAGGTCCTGGTCCATCTCATTGCGGCGACTCAAGATCAGCCTTTAGAAGACAGAGTGCGAACGGTGTTGCGGCAAGTTGTCGGCACGTACGGACTAGCCGTTCTGGATGCGGAACACCCCCAGACAATCGTTGTCGCGCGTAATGGCAGTCCGGTCGTCTTAGGCATTGGCGATGGTGAAATGTTCGTTGCGTCGGACACGGCTGCATTGGTGAGGCACACTCAAAGTGTCGTGCATTTGGATGACGGCGAATTGGCGGTGCTGCGTGCCGACGGCTATCGAACGCTGATGCTAGACGGTGGGCCGACGACAAAAACTCCGCTGACGGTGACGTTCGGTGCCGAAGCGCTCGACAAAGGCGACTATGCGCATTTCATGCGCAAGGAAATCGAGGAGCAACCGGACGCAGTGCGTCGTACGCTTAGCGGTAGAATCGAACCACGATTTCAAACGACGCACCTGGGCGGTTTGGAAATGACGGCTCGCGAATTGTTGGAAGTGAAGCGCGTGAAGGTGCTGGGTTGCGGTTCTGCCTACTTGGCCGGGTGCGTCGGAGCACAGCTGATCGAGCAGCTCGCGCGGATTCCGGCGCATGCGGAGCCGGCTTCGGAATTCCGGTATCGGAATCCCGTCATCGAGCAAGACACCTTGTATGTTGCGGTGAGCCAGTCCGGCGAGACTTTCGATACGCTGGCCGCCGTACAAGAAGTAAAGCGCAAAGGCGGCCGGGTGCTTGGCGTCGTCAATGTGGTCGGCAGCACGATCGCCCGCGAATGCGGGCGCGGGCTTTATTTGCACGCGGGTCCGGAGATCGCTGTCGTCGCGACGAAAACGTTTACCTGCACCGCGGTCGCACTGGCGCTTTTTGCGATTCATCTCGGCAGAATTCGCGACTTGGGCACCGCGGACGGCATGAGGTTGCTCAATGCTTTGAGCGCGTTGCCAGGGCAGATCGAAGCGGTTCTATCGCAAGAGACGCAGATCGCAGCGCTCGGTAGACGGCTTTCTTCGGCGAGCGATATTTACTTTGTCGGGCGCGCGGCGGGATTCGCGGTTGCACTTGAGGGCGCGCTTAAACTAAAGGAGGTCAGTTATCTCCATGCCGAAGCCTATCCGGCGTCGGAATTAAAGCATGGCCCGCTTGCTTTAATTACGTCGGAAACCCCGACGGTGGTCGTCCTGCCGCAGGACGGTCTGTTCGCAAAGAATGTTTCAACTATCGAGGAAATTCGCGCTCGTCGCGGACCCGTATTTGCGCTTACGAATGCGGCCGAAATACCCGTGGCACTCGATGGAGTGCTCTCCGTGCCGCGATCGGAGCCGGAGTTGGACCCGATCCTCCTCACTATTCCGTTGCAACTGCTTGCTTACCACACCGCCTTGCACAAGGGAGTCGACATCGATCAGCCGCGTAACCTCGCGAAGTCGGTAACGGTGGAGTAGTGGGTTCGTCTATTTAAGCGTCGATGCCCTTAGTCCGGATGAAATGGTTCTCAGAGAGCCGGCCTTCGCTTGTTTCCGCAGTTTTGAGTTGAGCGGTTCGGAATACCAGCGAGCGACCGCATATCCGAGGACGATGCTGAGCGCTAGCATCGTCGCGTAGGCAATCGAATAGGCTGCGGTGGACGGAGACTTTCCAAAGAAGGCTTTGAAGGGATGCATAAGCCCAAGGACGACGAACATGTGGGTCAAGTAGATTTCGTAGCTGCTGCGTCCGACAAGCTGGATCAACGACGTGCCCTTGGCGAGAGTGTTGTTTCCAATGTTGCGAGACAGTGCCAGCAGAACAAGCGCTACGCCCATTTCCAGAAGAGTGACGTTGAGTCCGGTTTTCATTAGCCCGAGGTCGGACGTCACTGTACGAAACACGACGATGAGAGCTATCGCCGTCACGCCGATGGACATGGAAATTCGTAACGCGGTTCGAGTCCAATGAAGTCGTGATGAGAGCCACGCCGCGAGGCAGCCGAAAGCAATGCCATCCATGCAAGACAGGTAGGCGTAAACATTCCAAGGGCTGCGGCCGTGAATTGCTACGCGATTGAATGGACCGACGATTATTAGCGTTATTAGCGCGACCACTATCCAACGCTCGCGACGCAGCGCGAGGCATGCGAGTGGAAATAGCACATAGAACAGCTCTTCAACGGAGAGCGACCACAGTACGTCCCAATTGCCTGGCAAGTAACCTCGTTGTCCTTCCAGCCAGTTGAAATGAAAAGTAAGCGCGGCAACTATCGCGCGCGGGAGCGAGGCCCGTTCCGGTTTGATGGCGAAGTCGGAGAAATTCGCCAGGTGCAAGACGCTGAGGACGATAAGTAATAGTAGTAGACAAGGCAGAATGCGCGCCGCGCGTAATGCATAGAAACTCGGCAAGGAGATCCGTTCCAGCGACTGCCAGCGCCGCAGCGAGAGGCTCGTGATCAAGAATCCGGAAATGACGAAGAACGTAATGACCGAATAGTAGCCGGAATCGAATACGATCGAGCCGATGGGCTCGGGCAGTAGCTTCGAAACGTCGTAGTGGTTAATGCGAAAACGGATGTCGATGTGAAGTAGCACGACCAGAATTACGGCAAGACCTCGCAGCGCATCGATGCTTTGTAAGCGGCGGTTGGGGGAGCGGTCTTGCGAAGCGGCGGCGTCAGTCATGTTCGGTTCTTGTAACTAATATTTTAGTTGCATAGTAACTAAAGCCTTAGTTACTATCCACCGCATGAAGAGCAAAGCGCGAAACTCAAAGCCGGAGCGCAAGCCGCTTACCGCCGCGGAACTTGAAATGATGAATGTGATCTGGCGCATCGGTCCTTGCACGGTGGCGCAGGTCTTGGAGCGGATTCAACCGCAGCGGGAGCTCGCTTACACCAGCGTTTCGACTATTGTTCGCATCCTGGAACAAAAGGGTTATGTGAGCAGCGAGCGCGAAGGTCGCGGTCATCTATACGCCGCCGCGGTGTCGAAGGAGAGCTATCAGGCACGCAGCCTCAAACATCTGTTAAGCAACGTGTTCGACGGTGCGCCATCGCTGCTGGTACGGCATCTTCTGGATAGCAAGGCGCTGACGGCCGAAGAGCTCGCAGAGATTAAAGCGATGCTGCGCAAGCAGGAGCACTGAGATGCCCGTCGCCGCGGTCAATATTTATCTCTGTGCCAATGCGTTGCTGGTCGCGGCGGTGTTTTTGCTGACGATGCTGGTCCGCGCTCGCGATCGGTTTGCGCATCCAATCGCGTCTCGACACTTGCTGTGGATCGGCCATGGGCTGTCGCTGGCGGCATTGCTCCTGCCGTTTATTCGCCTTTCGTTTTCACACAGCGTCATGCCCGCCACTATGCAGGTTTGGTCGGCTTCCAGCATGGCCGACATACCTCGTATCGAAACATCGCTCGCGGATCACCGCCTTGCAGTGCCATTTGCATCCGCAGGGGAAACAATGCCATTGAGCATGGCTGCGAATATCGCGATGGCGCTTTTTGCCATGGGAGTTTTTGCATTGCTAGTCCGTGTGGGAATGGACGTCGTCGCTATCGTCCGTATAGTAGTTGGAGCGCAGACGCTTCGTCGCGCTCGCAGAATTCATTTATACGTATCGGATCGCGTGCGTGCGCCATTTTCGTTTTGGGTGCCTGGAAAGTGCGTTGTAGTGCTGCCTTCCATCCTGTTGTCCCGCTCGCGAGACTTGAAAATGGCGATACGCCACGAAGTCCAACACCATCGCCAGCATGACACGCAGTGGCTCTATCTCTACGCATTCATCAAAGCGGTGTTCTTCTGGAACCCCGCCGCCCATTTGCTCGCGCGACGCATCCAGGACCTTCAGGAATTCACCTGCGATGCCGCTGTCGTCGCCCGCAAGGATATATCGACCCGCTCGTATTGCGAGTCTTTGGTGTGGGCTGCCGAGTATGCTTTGAAAACGCGTCGCATGGTCTTGAGCGCAAGTATGAACGGAGGCTTTGGTCGAAAAATTCTTAAAAGGAGGGTGGAGGGCTTGTTGGTTCAGCCGACGCAGCCCTTGCGGGCATCCGGCGTATTCGTGTTGGCGATGTTAGGCATGGGCGTCATGACGATGGCATCGTTAGCGTTCGCTGCCACCATCCAAGATCGTCGAATTTCGCTCGAGGATGTAGAGAAAATGGTTCTTGCGACCGCGAACCGTGAGAATGGAGCCGATGCAATCAAGATCGCAGTGAACGAATCGGTGCTGAAGCAGCTTAATCGCCTGGCGAGTACGCCGGATGGGCGCGAGTTTGCTCGCGCTGGTTTGAGCAGGATGCGAGAACACGAGGGCATGCTATCGTCGAAAATCATTGCGTCCGGTTTGCCGAAGGATTTACTGGCGGTGCCGCTGGTGGAGTCCGGCTATCGAAATCTTTCGAAGGTCGGCGGCCTGAACGGTGCAGGTTTGTGGATGTTCATCAAGCCGACCGCGCGAAGATTCGGCCTTGTCGTCAACGAGCGGCAAGACCAGCGGCTCGATCCGAGCTTAGAAACGGATGCGGCGTTGCGCATGCTTGCGTCACTGCATGCCCGCTACACAGATTGGGGCCTGGCGCTGCTCGCCTACAACAGCGGCAACTGGAGAGTCGACAAGGGAATTCGTGAAACCGGTTCGCGAAACGTTTGGGAGATCATAGGCAAGGGATACGAGAACGATCCCGACTACGTCGCACGTGTGATGGCCGCGATGCTCATTCTCCGCAATCCGTCGTTGATAGATTGATCGACCAGACTCACCGAACATGATTCGTGCTGTGTGGTTGGTTTGTGTCGTTGCGTTGGCGGGTAGCGCTGCCGGCTTTAAGCTTGGAGAAAATTTCTGCACGCACGCCGCGATTGAGTCGAGTAGGGTGGCATCGCGTGGTTACGAGCTTCCTAACACTGCGGTGCATACGCTATCAAGCGGCGGGCGTCGTTATCAAGTATGGGTGGACGTTCCGCGATCCTATGGTTCGGGATCGCAGGACTCCAGTGGCAAACGGTATCCCGTGGTGTTCGTCACCGATGCGAGTTACGCCTTTCCGATCGTTCGCAGCATTCGCAATCTGCTCGGAGCAAAAGGCCAGAACATCGAAGATTTCATTCTCGTGGGGCTTGACCATGCAGAGGGCGATACGTCGAAAGCAGGTCGCAGTCGTGACTACACGCCCAGTAATCCGTTGAACGATCCGTTGCTAACGGCAAAGGACTCTTCGCTTTACGGCCAGGCTCACTATGGGGAGGCCGCTGCATTTCGAGATTACATCGAGCGCGAGGTATTTCCGCTCATCGCCAATCAATATCGCGCCGACATGCAACGCAAAGTGTATGTCGGGCATTCCTTCGGCGGGTTGTTCGGGGCCTTTGTGTTGGTGACGAAACCCACGATGTTTCAAGCGTACATTCTCGGCAGCCCATCGCTGTGGTTCGACGATCGCATGATCTTGCGGATTGAAGAAAGCTACGCAAGCCATCGCCATGATTTACTCGCCCGCGTGATCATGTATGCCGGCTCTTACGAAACCATTCGTCCCGAACCGCGCTACTTCAAGAATACGGACTTGATTCGCGACATGCAGTCGTTCGAGCGGAACATGCAATCTCGACGCTACCCGCATTTGCAGATCGAAAGCCGCGTTATACCCGATGAAGATCATTTGTCGGTGTTTCCCGCGCTGGTTAGTCGCGGGTTGCTCTGGGCACTGCCGGGTTTCGGTCCTTACACCAGTGGATAGCGGCTGGGGCTAGGGGGGGTATTCAGGACTGAAAGCTTGATTAACTGTGGCGGTGGAGTAGTCTGCGCGCCGAAGTTGGCCAGACAATCGCTGTGACGACTGCTCGAAAGAACAATCGTCATGGAGGAAAGTCCGGGCTCCAAGGGCAAAGCGCCAGGTAACGCCTGGGGGACGTGAGTCCACGGAAAGTGCAACAGAAAGTAAACCGCCGAACTGCCCCCACCCTAGCCCTCCCCCGCTTGCGAGGGAGGGAAGGGAGAGGGCGGTGGTAAGGGTGAAAGGGTGCGGTAAGAGCGCACCGCGTCGGTGGCAACACTCGGCGGCACGGTAAACCCCGCTCGGAGCAAGACCAAATAGGGGAACAAGCAGTCGTTTCTTCGGAAATAGATTGCACGCATGGCCCATGCAGGTTCCCGGGTAGGTCGCTAGAGGTCTGTGGCGACGCAGATCCCAGATGAATGATTGTTCTCGACAGAACCCGGCTTATCGGCTGACTTCTTTATTCTGATCGATCGGGCATCCATGCCACGACGATCAGGAGCCGAATGAAAAGCGTGGTTTTCATTCGGCTCCGCCCGTCGCTCCAAGCAGCGGCGGCGAGACCCATCCATGGGTCCTG
>CAZQYC010000092.1:7517-15829 GCA_964597495.1 uncultured Steroidobacteraceae bacterium
GCCGCTGGTTTGCGCAGATCGTGTCGCACTCTGCGCAGTGCATGGATATATCACCAGTAAATTCAATGAACTTGGGCTTCTCAGCGTTCGGACAAAGAATGTCTGTTAACTCACTGATTTTTGTGAGGCTCACTTTGCTCAAATCGGTCCAATTTTGTGCATGCAGGCGTAAGTGACTGTGCGCAAAAGAGAAATTTCCAAGAATTCATTGACGGGTGTTGGAGCCGTACCTATAGTCCGCCGAGTGGTAAAAAGTGGGAATTCGTGGGCGTAAGGGGTTTACGGAGGTCGAATTAGCCCGGTATTGAACGCTGGTCGGTGTTGAGGCGATTGAGAGAGCTACATGTTTCGCGGTGCAAACGCAGTCACGTTGGATGCCAAAGGCCGAATGGCCATGCCGATCCGCTTTCGCGAGCAGATCGTCGAGCGTTCGCGTGGGCATTTAGTGGCGACGGTGGACCGAGCGGATCGCTGCCTCCTTATTTATCCCTTGCCGGACTGGGAATTGATCGAGCAGAAGTTGGTGAAGCTGCCGACGCTCAATGCGGCCACGCGTCGGTTGCAGCGCTTGATGATCGGTCATGCGACCGAGCTGGAACTCGACGGCAACGGCCGAATTCTGATTCCACCCACGTTGCGTGAGTACGCGGGCCTTTCGCGGAATGCAATGTTGATCGGTCAGGGCGGCCGCTTCGAACTGTGGGACGAGGTGCATTGGAACGAGCGACGAGAGCATTGGTTAAAGGTCGATGAAAACGACGAGCCGCTGCCTCCCGAACTCGAATCGTTGTCGCTCTAACGGTGGCGACGAAGCATGCACATACGCCGGTGCTTCTCGACGAAGCGCTGACCGCACTGAATGTGGACGGCGTGGATATCGACGGGAACGAGCGCAGCAACGGTTGGTACATCGATGCAACGTTCGGTCGAGGAGGGCACAGCGCGGCCATTCTGTCGCGATTGGGCTCTCAGGGAAGATTGATCGCATTGGATCGCGACCCGGCGGCCATTGCGCAGGGCCGTGAACGATTTGGCGATGAGGCGCGATTGACTTTGGTGCGCAGCGCATTTGGCGATTTGGCCGAAGCGGTGCGTGGCGTAGTGGGAGTGAACAATCGATGGAGCGGCATTTTTAACGGCGTTTTATTCGATCTCGGCGTGTCGTCGCCGCAACTCGACGATGCGTCGCGCGGGTTCAGTTTTATGCAAGACGGTCCGCTCGACATGCGAATGGACAATGAATACGGTGCAACGGCAGCCGCTTGGCTTGCCGACGCGCCCGAGAAAGAAATTGCCCGCGTGATCCGAGAGTTCGGCGAAGAACGATTTGCCAATCGCATTGCCCGCGCCATCGCGGCTGCTCGCCGTGATGCGGCGATTACAACGACGAATCAGCTTGCAGGCCTCGTGTCCGAGGCCGTGCCGACGCGCGAACCGGGAAAGCATCCCGCCACGCGCACCTTTCAAGCGATCCGCATGCAAGTGAACGACGAGCTAGCGCAGATCGAAAGGGCGCTCAAGCAAAGCGTGGAACTGCTCGCACCGCACGGACGGCTCTGCGCAATCAGTTTTCATTCGCTGGAAGACCGTCAAGTTAAAGTCTTCATGCAGCGCAATTCGCAAGAAGATCCTGTCTATGCAGGATTACCCGAGGTTCCGCCGCATGCACGAGCGAAACTGAAACGTATCGGTCGCGCCATTCATCCAACCGACGTAGAGGTTGCAAAAAATCCTCGATCCCGGAGCGCCATTCTGCGTGTTGCGGAGAGGGTGGCTGGATGACTTTCATCAATAAATTGCTGGTGGCGTCGGTCGGAGCTCTACTACTGGTCTCCGCGGTCGGCGTAATTTGGAGCAAGCATACGTCGCGCACGACTTTCATCGAACTGCAGCGTTTGCAGGCCGAGCGAGATCGGCTGGATATCGAGTGGGGGCAGCTGAAAATTCAACAGAGCTACTCGGCGACTCCGGGGCGCGTCGAACAAGTCGCCAGTTCCTACTTGAAGATGGTGACGCCGAAGCCCATCGATGTGCGGATCATTCCCGCAGGATCGGTGCGATGAGCGGCGCCATGAAATTTTCCGATCTGCGAGACAGCCGCAGCGCACACGGATCGTTTTCGTTCGATCACTACCGCGGTCGCATGCTGGTTATTCTGGCAGTCCTCGCGCTGGCGACTGCGGGTCTCATTGCGCGCGCCGTGCAGCTGCAACTCGTCAGTCAGGAGTTCTACGAAGATCAAGGCAAGGCGCGTTACACACGCGTTACCAAGCTCGCCGCTCATCGCGGCGCGATCCTCGATCGCAACGGCGAACCGCTCGCAGTCAGCACGCCGGTCGATACGATTTGGGTGAATCCGAAAGAGCTGCATACGGCGACCGACCAGTATCGACGCCTGGCGGAAGCATTGAATCGAGATTCGGCTTGGCTCACGCAGCGTGTCAGCAGCAATCTCGATCGTGAGTTTCTGTATCTGGTGCGCGGCATGCGGCCGGACGACGCCGCGCAAGTCAAGGCGCTGAAAATTCCCGGTGTTTATTTGCAGCGTGAATACCGCCGTTATTACCCGGCGGGCGAAGTGACGGGGCATGTGCTCGGGTTCACGAACATCGAAGACGGCGGGCAAGAAGGGCTCGAAAGGGCGTTCGATCACGTCTTGGCCGGCGAAGAAGGCAAGAAGCGCGTCATTCGCGACTTGAAGGGCAACACGGTTGAAGACATCGAAAGCATCAGCGCTGCGCGACCCGGCGCGGATTTGACGACGAGCATCGACCTTCGAATTCAATATCTCGCGTATCGTGAATTGAAGGCGGCGATGGCGAAGCATCACGCGCAATCGGGTTCGATCGTCGTCATCGACGTCGATACCGGCGAAGTGCTGGCGATGGTGAATCAACCGGGATTCAACCCGAACGATCGCGAACAGCTGGATGCGCGCAGCTACAAGAATCGGGCCGCGACCGATATTTTCGAGCCGGGTTCCAGCATCAAGCCCTTTATCGTAGCGGCGGCGCTGGAAACAGGCCGTTATCACGGCAATACCGTGATCGATACGTCGCCTGGATATATCCGCGTCGGTATCAAGACATTCAATGACGAGCGCAACCTGGGGGCAGCGCCGCTCACCACCTTGCTTGCCAAGTCCAGCAACGTCGGATTGGCGAAGATCGCCCTGTCTCTCGAGCCTGCAAAAATGTGGGGGATGCTTGCCGCATTCGGATTCGGTGCGGTATCGGGAAGTGGCTTTCCTGGGGAAAGTGCCGGCATGCTGGATAACTACGCACGCTGGCGACAGATCAATATCGCAACTATTTCTCACGGCAATGGCATTGCCGTAACACCGCTGCAACTCGGCCATGCCTACGCGATTTTGGGCGCGGGCGGAATCAGCCGGCCAATCTCGTTGCGTCGTTTGGATGCGCCGGAACCCGGCACGCGGGTTATCAGTGAATCGGTGGCGCACGAGTTGTTGGGCGTCATGGAAAGCGTGGTATCCGAAGAGGGCACCGGCAGTCGCGCCGCGTTGATCGGCTATCGAGTTGCCGGCAAGACGGGCACTGCATGGAAGCCCGAGCAAAACGGCGGCTATTCCGGCGAGCACTACATCGCCACGTTCGGCGGCGTCGTGCCCGTGAGCAGCCCGAAACTGGCCGCCATCGTCATGATCGACGACCCGGAAGGAAAGGCCTATCACGGTGGCGATGTTGCTGCGCCGGTATTTGCGAACGTGATGGCCGGCGCGCTGCGCCTGCTTGGCGTTCCCGCCGACAACATCGACAGCATTCCCGAAGAACGCCGCGACAACACGCTACTCCAGGCGGAGGCGACACTGGTTGCGCCGATTGTCCGTGCGCGCGCGCGCGATTCGCTTCCTTCGATTTCAAGAGCACAGGCGCAAGCAAACTAACCATGTCCGCCGTCATGTCCGTAAACACACCGACAACATCCACGAGCTTGCGATCCCTGCTCGAAGGAATCGATGCGGCACAGGTGCCGGATGTGTCGATCACGGATTTGACGCTCGATAGCCGCGCCGCTACGGCCGGCTCCCTGTTTTTAGCTGTGCCCGGCATTCGCCATCACGGTTTGGACTATGCGGCCCAAGCGATCGCAAATGGGGCCACGGTGATTGCCTATGAGCCTGACGGCACTGTGACCCCGCAAGGAAGCCAAGGCGTTCACCTTGTGGCAGTACCCAATCTGCGTCAAATCATGGGTCAATTGGCGGATCGTTTTTTCGGCAGTCCGTCGGCAACCATATCGGTTGTCGGCGTAACGGGAACGAACGGCAAGACCACCAGCGCCTATTTGATTCCCGCTGCGTTCGCCAAGCTCAAGCAATCCGCGGGTTATGCGGGAACGCTCGGATACGGTCACATCGAGTCGTTGGTCGACTTCGGACACACGACTGCCGATGTGATTAACGTGCATCGGCAACTTGCGAGTATGCGCGACGCCGGCGATCGATTCGTCGGCATGGAGGTGTCGTCGCATGCGCTAGAGCAAGGGCGGATCGATGCCGTGCGCGTTCACAGCGCCTTGTTCACGAACCTCACGCGCGATCATCTCGACTATCACGGCACCTTGGAAGCGTATGGCGCGGCCAAGGAGCGGCTCTTTCATCACCCTGAGTTGCAACACTGCGTGATCAACGCACGCGATGCCTTTGGCTGCGGCATGATCGGTCGTTTGGAAAAGCACGGAGGTCGGAGAACGATAACCGCATTTGCTATCGACGACTCCTGTCGCGCGCTTGGCGATCGGCAGTTGTTTGCCACGCACGTCGAACTCGGCGGGAGCGGTTTGCGAATTCGCTTCGATGGCAGTTGGGGGAAGGGCGAGCTCGAATCGCGATTGATCGGCGCATTCAATGCCGAAAATTTACTGGGTGTCATGGCTGTGTTGCTCGGTCTCGATGTGCCGCTCGACAAAGCGGTATGGGCGCTGGCGCAATGTGCGGCGCCGCCGGGACGGATGGAGACGCTCGCCACAGCGAACAAACCGCTGGTGGTTGTGGACTATGCACATACGCCCGATGCCCTTAGCAAGGCACTGCAAACGGCACGCGCACATGCGAAAGGCCGCTTGATCTGCGTGTTCGGCTGCGGCGGCGACCGCGATGCGGGAAAGCGCCCGTTGATGGGCGAGATTGCCGAGCAACAAGCCGACGTCGTTTTTCTCACCGACGACAATCCGCGCATGGAGGATGCCGATGCCATCGTCGCCGATATTTTACAGGGCTTTAACCAGCCGGCCGCCGCCGTCGTAGAGCGCGATCGTGCCAAGGCCATTGCTAGGGCGATTGCCGTGTCCGCGCCCGACGACCTAGTGTTGATCGCCGGCAAGGGCCATGAGGAGTATCAAATCGTCGGCCGCAACGTGAAGTACTTCAGCGATCGTGAAGTGGTGCGCGAGTGTTTGGGGCTGAAGTCCAAGGGATCGAAATCATGATCGCCCGCACCCTAGGTGATCTTGCGCAAGCGGCCGGAGGTCGATTGGTCGGCGCGAATATTCCGTATACGACGGTATCGACCGATTCGCGAACACTTTCGCTCGGCGCGCTGTTCGTCGCTCTCAAAGGCCCTTCGTTCGACGGCCATGAATATGTGTCGGCAGCTCTGCAGCGGGGTGCAGTCGGTGCGCTGGTCGAACGGGAATTGCCGATCTCGATTCCGCAGGTTGTCGTTAGCGATAGCTTGCAAGCCCTGTCCGCTTTTGCGCGCGCTTGGCGGCGCGAACGCGATATTCCGGTCGTAGGAATTACCGGTAGCAACGGCAAGACGACGACCAAGGAGATGATCGGTTCGATTCTCGCGCGCCTTGGGCCCTGCCTGGTTACCCAGGGCAATTTGAATAATCACATCGGCGTACCGTTGACGTTGCTGCGTCTGTCCGGCGAGCATCGCAGTGCGGTTATCGAGATGGGCGCGAACCATCAAGGCGAGATCGCTGCATTGGCAGCGATCGCCGAACCGCAGATCGGCATCATCACCAATGCGGGGTCCGCGCATCTCGAAGGGTTCGGGAGCATCGAAGGCATAGCACGCGGCAAGGGCGAGTTGCTCCGGGCATTGCCGGCTTCGGGCACCGCCGTCGTCAATGCCGACGACGTGTTCGCGGATTTCTGGCGCGAGACCGCGTCGACCAAGAACATCCTCACGTTCGGGCTCACGCAAGCGGCGGACTATCGCGCGCGCGGAATCCGCACGGATACGACGACGGCGGGCTTCCGATTCGAATTCGAGTTGGTGGCGCCTTCGGGTTCTTGTCCGGTCTCGCTGGCACTGGCGGGCACTCACAATCTTCGTAATGCACTGGGCGCGGCTGCGGCGGCACATGCAGCCGGAGCTTCGCTTGAAGACATTGCCGCGGGACTCGGCGCAATGCGCCCCGTTTCCGGCCGGCTGAACTTGTTGCCCGCCATTCGGGGCGCGTTCCTACTCGACGATTCGTACAACGCCAATCCGAGTTCGTTGCGCGCCGGGATCGATGCTTTGACTAGTTTGCCCGGCGACCACTGGTTGGTGCTCGGGGACATGCTGGAGTTAGGGCAGGACGACAGCGACTTGCATGCCGAAATGGGCACGTATGCGCACAGCGCCGGTGTGCAGCGTTTGTTCGCCATCGGGTCGCGTTCGCAATTCGCCGTCGAAGCGTTCGGTACGGGCGCGGAGTGGTTCGACAACATCGAATCGTTGACCGCAGCCGTGCAAGGCCAGCTGCGGCCGAACATCACTGTGTTGATCAAGGGATCGCGTGCCAATCGCTTGGAGCGCGTGGCGGCGGCACTGAGCGCCGGATTTCCGGCGGCGTCGAACGGGCACTAGATAAACAACAAAAAGGCAAAAAATCGTGCTGCTATACCTCACCCAACTGCTCGAAGAAAGAATTTCCGGATTCCACGTCTTCAGTTATCTCACGATGCGCGCCATTTTGGCGGCGCTCACGGCGTTGCTGCTGTCGTTCCTAATAGGGCCGTGGATGATCCGCTTGTTTACGGAGCGGCAAATCGGGCAGCAAGTGCGAACCGACGGTCCGCAATCGCATCTCACCAAGAAAGGCACGCCGACGATGGGTGGCGCGCTGATCTTGGTAGCCATCACGGTTGCGACTTTGTTATGGGCCGATCTGAAAAATCGCTTCGTGTGGGTCACTCTGTTGGTGACGCTGGCGTTCGGGCTGATCGGCTTCTGGGACGACTATTTAAAACTGGTCGTCGGCAACAGCCGCGGTCTCATCGCGCGCTACAAGTATTCGTGGCAATCCGTGATCGCCCTGGGGTGTGCATGGTTTCTTTATCAATCGGCCGAGGTACCGGCGGAAACCGCGCTCTACGTTCCGATCTTTAAGAGCGTCGCGATTCCGCTCGGCGTCGGATTCATTGCCTTGACGTACTTTGTTTTGGTCGGTGCGAGCAACGCCGTGAATCTTACCGACGGGCTCGACGGACTGGCCATTCTGCCGTCGGTGCTGGTCGGCGGCGCGCTCGGCGTCTTTGCCTACGTAACCGGCAACGCCGTGTTCTCGAACTATCTCGGCATCCCGCACGTTCCAGGCACGGGCGAATTGTTGGTGTTCTGCGCGGCGCTGGTCGGCGCCGGCCTTGGCTTTCTGTGGTTCAACACGTATCCCGCTCAAGTATTCATGGGCGACATCGGCGCGTTGGCGCTAGGCGCTGCGCTTGGCGTCGTAGCCGTCATCGTTCGGCAGGAGATTGTGCTGTTCATCATGGGTGGCGTTTTCGTGATGGAAACGGTGTCGGTGATGTTGCAAGTGGGGTCGTACAAGTTGCGCGGCAAGCGCATCTTCAAGATGGCGCCGATTCATCATCACTTTGAACTCAAAGGATGGGCGGAGCCGAAGGTCATTGTTCGCTTTTGGATCATGACTGTGATTTTGGTGTTGGTTGGGTTGGCTACGTTGAAGGTGCGGTGATGCGCTGTACAGGTGAATTCGGTTCGGTGACTTGTTTCAGGACCGTCGTAAACACGTCCTTGTGGACTGCCGCAAAAACGTCCCTGTTTTTGAGGCTCCTGAAACAAGTCACCGAACCGAATTCACCTTCCCTATCACCGTCATGGGTGGTGGGTGCGTGGCGCCGAAGTCGGCAAGCCGACTTCGGCGCAATGAGCTAACGCGAAGTATTGAATGCAAAAGACAAACGCAAAAACGGCTAAGACAGTAATTGTCGGTCTGGGGAAGACCGGACTGTCGTGCGCGCGTTATTTGCACGCGAGGCACAAGCGCGTCACGGTGATCGATAGCCGCACGACGCCGC
Source organism: uncultured Steroidobacteraceae bacterium (assembly GCA_964597495.1). Classification (GTDB taxonomy): domain Bacteria; phylum Pseudomonadota; class Gammaproteobacteria; order Steroidobacterales; family Steroidobacteraceae; genus CAZQYC01. Next base: position 15,796 of record CAZQYC010000092.1, read on the forward strand.
CGGAGATCTCGGCGCTGCAGCAGTTGGCGCCGGA
>CAZQYC010000093.1:0-15729 GCA_964597495.1 uncultured Steroidobacteraceae bacterium
ATATATTCACAGAACTGGCTATTCGTCCAGCCGTGTCTACATACGTAATAGGTGAGCGATGTCCTCCGCCGCGCTAACGCCCAAACAACGTCTCGTGCTCGAATGCATTCAGGATGCTATTTCCGAAACCGGAATGCCGCCGACGCGAGCGGAAATTGCGTCTCACTTAGGTTTCAAGTCTGCGAACGCTGCCGAAGAGCACCTTCGCGTTTTGGAACGCAAGGGAGTTATCGAATTGCTGCCGGGCGCTTCCCGCGGCATTCAGCTCAAGGATTCTCTACGCGAGCAAATGGGTTTGCCGCTGATTGGTAGGGTTGCGGCTGGTAAGCCCATTCTCGCGGAAGAGAACATCGAATCTCGCTATCAGGTCGATCCAAAAATCTTTCAGCCGCGCGCGCACTACCTATTGAAGGTGGTCGGGATGAGTATGAAGGACATCGGCATTATGGACGGTGATCTTGTTGCCGTGCATCGCACGCCGGAAGTGCGAAATCGCCAAGTGGTCGTCGCACGATTGGAAAATGAAGTGACCGTCAAGCGCTATAAACAAGCGGCCGGTTCGATCGTCTGGCTCATGCCCGAAAACGAAGAATTCGAACCCATTCGTGTCGATCTTCGCGAGCAATCGCTCATCATCGAAGGCGTCGTGGTGGGCGTGCTGCGCAAGGGTGGCACGAAGAGCATGTTGCAGTAGTCATTCGCTTTCTCTAGGCCGCTTCACGTTTGCCGGCCGTCTTCGCGGCTTTCGTATCGAAGCGCTCTTTGGCGCGCCAGACTTCGAAGATATTTTTCGCCACCCATCGCTCGAGCTGTTCGACCGGCAGCGACAGCGACTTGCCGAGCGGGCTGAGCGTGTATTCAACGCGCGGCGGCACTTCTCCAAAGTCGTAACGCTCCACTAAGCCGAAGCGTTCCAGTTTCCGCAACGTTTGAATCAACATTTTTTCCGAGACGCCGCCGATTTCACGGCGCAGCTCGGCGGTTCGATGCGGTTTCACGCGCAAACGAAAGATAACCAGTAGCGCCCACTTTTCGGCGAGCAATTCCAGCACCTTTCGCGAAGGGCATTCGGCGTTGCAGATGTTCGGTTTGGGTTTGGCCATCGTAAGTAATTCCTGGCGGTTTCAAAGCCTAACACTTACCAATAGGTAAGTACTTTTCTGATAGTCAGTATGAAGCTAGAGTGCTCGCCATGCAATCTTCGGCGGCCGCCCGATTGCTTTGTTAGCTTGCTCTTTCAGCTCTGAATCATTTGCAGGAGTCTCATTTTATGAAACTGTATTACTCAGCCGGCGCATGTTCGCTTTCACCGCACATCGTTTTGAGGGAAGCCGGGTTTCCGGTGGAGCTGGTAAAAGTCGACTTGGCCGCTAAGAAACTCGAAGACGGTAGCGATTACTGGACCATCAACGGCAAAGGATATGTTCCGGCATTGCAACTGCCGAATGGAGAGGTGCTGACGGAAGGCCCGGCCATTGTTCAGTATCTTGCCGATCAGAATTCGGACAGCCGGCTGGCGCCGAAGGCGGGAACGCTCGAGCGCTATCGATTGCAGGAGTGGCTGAATTTCATTACTTCGGAAATTCACAAGAACTTTAGCCCGTTATTCAATAAAGCCGCTAACGCGGATTGGAAGGCGGCGGCCACGGCCAATCTTGAAAAGCGCTTTACCTACGTCGAACAGCAGCTCGGCAAGAAGAGCTATCTGTTCGGCGAGCAGTTTACGGTCGCCGATGCGTATCTCTTTACGGTGCTTAGCTGGACCAAACATGTCGGTATCGATCTGCAACGATGGCAAGGCCTGGCCGCCTATCACGTACGCGTGGCTTCGCGTCCTAAGGTCCAGGAAGCACTCAAGGCAGAGGGATTGTTGAAGTAAATGAAGAGTTGAGTCTTGGTGGAAATATTCCCTGGAAGGCGCGCTTAACCGAGGGTTAGCGCGCCGTGGATTCTTCCAGCGATCGTAGTCGGCCGAGCACTCGATTCGTATCCTCGACAAGGAACTTGATGAGTTCGTCGGCACGCTTGTATTTCACGAGCGGCGCGTTCTGGCCTGCCCACAGGGATTGCAGCGCCGGTTCGTCCATGCGAGCTGCGCCTTGTCGCATGGGTTGCGTCAAGAAGTTCTGATACGGAAAAGCAGGCAGCTTCGATTCGTGCTCGCGCATTTCCAGTAAGAAACGATTCTTGATGCCGCGTGCGTAACGACCGGAGAAAGCTCGCGTGAGCGTAGTGTGCCTGGATTGCTCCGAGCGAATGGCCGCTTTGTGAGTGGGGGTTGCGTTCGATTCTTCGCAGGCGAGGAATGCCGTTCCGATTTGCACGGCACTGGCGCCGAAAGCGAGGGCGGCAACGATACCTCGTCCATCCGCAATTCCTCCGGCTGCAATAAGCGGCGTTCGCACGCGATCGGCCGCTTGCGGAATGAGCGCTGAGTTTGCAGGCGATACGTCCGGATCGTGCAGGAAGGAGACGCGGTGGCCTCCTGCCTCGCTGCCTGTGGCGACGATGAGGTCGACACCGGCCGCTTCAAGCGCGATTACTTCATCGATGTTCGTGGCGGCGCCGATCGTGACGATCTTTCTTTCGCGGCACGCTCGCAGGATTTCCGCGCTAGGAATTCCAAACACGAAACTGAAAGCGGGAGGGCCGGCGTCGAGAAGCGCCGCAACCTGTGCATCGAAGTCGGGGGCGCGGAACAACGATTCGTATGTCGGCGCCTTCATGCCGACTTCGGCATAGTAGGGGGCAAGTCGGGCAACGGAGTCATCGTATTCCGTCCGTGTGATTTTCGTTTCGTGAGCTGGGGTAAAGGGAATCCAAAGGTTGATCGCAAAGGCATACGGCGTTCGTTCGCGGAGATTCGCGACCAATTCCTTAATTTGTTCCGGCGTATAAGAATAAGCGCCGAACGAACCAAGGCCGCCCGCATTGGAGACCGCTGCAGCAAGATCGATCGACGAGGGTCCGCCGCCGAAGGGGCCCTGGACGATCGGTAACTTGATATTTAGTTTTTCCGTAACGCGTGTGCGAGTCCACATGGCAACCTCGAGATCAACGAAATAGACGAATGAAAGCAGTTTCGGTTTGCATGATCTCACATGCTACTAGCTCTTTACGGCAACGATGAAGAGTCGGCGAAAAGGAAACAGCGTTTTACCGTCGCGTAGCGGCGGATAAGCTTTTCGGAGGCGTTCTGCATAGTCGGCTTCGAAGGCAGATCGATCGTTTGGGTCGAGCACATCGAGAAATTGCTTAAGCCACGTTCCCTTCACCCATTCCTTCACGGCGTCATGGCCCTCGAGCACGTGAAGGTATTCTGTTTCCCAGATGTCGAGCGTACGACTCTGAGCAGCCAGCAATCGATAGTAAAACGCCGGCTCAGCGACGGGCGATGGTTTCAGAAGATGATCGAGTTTGGCGCGCCAAGGTCCTTCGCGAACGGTTTCGGCAATCGAAGTATGCGAGGGTGCCAAGAAGTTTCTCGGCATTTGAACGGCGAGCGTTCCGTTGGGCGCAACATGCTCGAAGAGCGAAGCGAATAAAGTCTGGTGATCGGGCAGCCAGTGCAGCGCCGCATTCGAGTAAATGACGTCGAACGGTCGACGGGGCTGCCAAGTATCGATGCTGCGATTCAGCCATTCGATATCCGGAAATTCCTTTGCGGCTTTGGCCAGCATCTCGGGTGAGTCGTCGATGCCGAGAATCGAACTGGCTGGCCATCGTTCCGCTAGAAGGCGTGTTACGTTTCCGGCGCCGCACCCCAAGTCGCACACGAAGCGCGGTGAATCCGTTTCGATCCTGGCCAAGAGATCGACGGCAGGCTGCAGTCTCGGTTGCGAAAATTTCAAATACTGTTCGGGGTTCCACGCCATCCCATTGACTCCGGAAGTTCGTTGGTCGGTACGGACGACAAAATACTCCTTTTGAATTTCGACATGACATGGATGCATCCGACGATTTTCAAGAACAGCGCCTTGCTATAGTGTCGGCCGATTCCAAATCCAGAGGCAGCAATGGGGCAGACGAACGAATGGCTTGCGAAAGTGGTAGAGCCGGCTCTCGAGCCCGAACTGCCGATTGTCGATCCCCATCATCACCTCTGGGACTATCCGCAGATGAAAGGAGGGCGGTATCTGCTGGATGAATTGTTGGCCGATATCCAGTGCGGACACAACATCGTCGCAACTGTGTATGTGGAGTGCGGATCCATGTTTCGCGCTACCGGACCCGATGCGCTGAAGGCGCTTGGCGAAACGGAGTTTGTTCAAGGTGTCGCAGCGATGAGCGCGAGCGGCACGTACGGGAAGACGCAAGTTGCCGCCGGCATTGTCGGATTCGCAGATCTGCTTCTCGGCTCGTCCGTCAAGAGCGTGTTGGAGGCGCATATCGCCGCGAGTCCCGCTCGGTTTAAAGGAATTCGGCATGCAGCAAGCTGGCATGCGAGCGATGCCATTCGCAATGCACACAGCAATCCGCCGCCGGGGTTGTTTTTGCAAAGCAAGTTTCGGGAAGGATTCGCGGCATTGCAACCGCTGGGATTGAGTTTCGACGCCTGGCTTTTCCATCCCCAAATTGCCGAGCTTACCGATCTTGCGCGCGCCTTTCCGGAGACCTCCATCGTTATCGATCACTTCGGCGGGCCTCTGGGCATTGGGCCTTATGCAAATCAATCCGATGAGGTATTCGAAGTCTGGCGCGCCGCCATTGACGAACTTTCAACATGCCCGAATGTTGTGGCGAAGCTCGGTGGTCTGAACATGGCATTGAATGGCTTTGGATGGCACAAACGCGACGTACCGCCGACGTCGGAACAATTAGCCGCGGCGACCCGGCGTTATTACTTGCATGCGATCGAGCGCTTCGGTCCCCATCGATGCATGTTCGAAAGCAACTTCCCGGTCGACAAGGTGTCCTGTTCCTACGCCGTGCTTTGGAATTCCTTCAAGCGGTTGACGAAGGACTTCACTTCTGCCGAAAAGACGGCGCTTTATTCCGGGACGGCGGTAAAAGTCTATCGACTGGCAGATTTGTAATTTTAGATTTGTAATTCTATTTGGCAGGTTCGACGATACGAGTAAATCGAAGCCGCGAACGCTCGCGAGCTTTCTCGGCTTCGAGCTCTCGGTTGCGCGGCGCTGCATGGGTGGATAGCGATGCAAGCAAGACGCTCGCCACGGCGGCGATGTCGTTGACCGCTTGATTGAAAGTGGCTTCATTGGCCTTCGACGGTGCATTGAAGCCGCTCAGCTTGCGCACGAACTGCAAAGAGGCCGCGCGAATTTCCGCTTCGGAAGCCGGAGGCGCGAAATTGAAGAGCGTTTTGATGTTTCTACACATACTGATTTCCAATTCAGTCCAGCATTACCTGTTCTCAGGTGGCGGCTTCGATCATAACAATGGGCGATGCGTTCGCAATACCGCCGCAATGACTTGATCCTTGGCTATACTTCCCGCATGGAGTCGTTCACTCACATCGCCGGCATTGGTCAAGCCATCCAACTTGCGGTTGCACCGGTGTTCCTGCTGACTGGTGTGGGCGCCACCCTTAATGTGCTGGCTGCGCGTATCGGGCGTGTCATCGATCGGGCGAGGATCATGGAGGATCAATTGGCGGGGGCGGCACCGGACACTGCCACCGAGCTTCGCAGTCGCTTATCCGTGCTGTCGATACGGGCGCGATTGGTCAATCGCGCGATCGCCTTGAGCGTTTCGAGCGGTATCTTGGTGTCGTTGGTCGTTGCCGCGTTGTTCGTAAGCGCCGTGGTGCAAATCGACCTAGCATTGGCGATTGCCGTTGCCTTTGTCGCCGCACTTCTTTGTCTCGCGTCGGCGCTACTGCTCTTCTTGCGGGAGGTGTTCATTGCAACCGAGTCGCTCCGCTTCGGTTCCAAGAAGGGATGGTAGAGAGCCGGCAGCCAGGACAAAGCCGGGTGGCGAACTGGCCGCTGGGAGTTGGACAGAGAAAGACAGTCCTCAGCTCGCGGTAGCGTCGCAGGAAGCGGGAAGGCTGAAATAAAAGGTCGCGCCGTCGCCGACGGTTCCCTCGGCCCAAGCGCGTCCGCCGTGCTTGCCGACGATGCGCTGCACGATCGACAAACCGATCCCGGTGCCTTCAAACTCATTAGCGGTATGGAGCCGTTGAAAGACGCCGAAAAGTTTGTCGGCATGCGACATGTCGAATCCGGCGCCGTTATCGCGCACCGCATAAATCGCCTCGTCTCCTTGCTGCAACCCGCTTATTTCGATCACGGGGTGCTCGCGATGCAGGGTGAACTTGAACGCATTCGACAGTAAATTCACGAATACTTGCTTGATCAGCGACTCGTCACCGTCGCATTCCGGCAATTCCCCGATGCGTATGTCCAAGGTGCGGTTCGCGTGCTCATGTTGAAGGTCGTTCAAGACCTCTTTGACCAGCTTGATCGTATGAATGCGCGTCATGTGTAATTTCTGGCGGCTTAGGTGAGCGAGTTCCAAAAGGTCGCTGATGAGTTCGCTCATGCGCTGGCTGGCGGTCAGAATGCCGTCGACCGCATGCTGCGCGTCGGGGCGGAAATCGGCGCGGTACTCCTTGGAGAGGAAGTCGGCATAGCCGGCGATCGCTCTCAGCGGCGCGCGTAGATCGTGAGAAACCGAGTACGAGAATGCTTCGAGCTCTTTATTGGCCGCTTCGAGCTGAACCGTATGTTGCCGAACGCGCCGCTCAAGTTCTCTATTGGAGCGCCGCAGGCGCCGTATCGTCATTGCCCGGCTCAGCACGGGAAGCATTTGCCTCAATTTGAAAGGCTTTTGAATGTAGTCGAGTGCGCCTGCTTGCATGGCGCGGACGGCAGTTTCGACGGCGCCATGGCCGGTCATCACGATGCACACGAGATCCGGATCGATCTCCTGCGCGGCGGTGAGCAGGGTGATGCCGTCGATGTTCGGCATCATTAAATCGGTGAGCACGATGTCGAACTCCTGGGTTCGAAGCGCGGTAAGCGCTTCACGGCTCGAACTGAAGCCTATCGTGGTGTAGTTCTCGTCTTGCAAGGTGTGGCACAGGGCGGTCATCTGTGCGATTTCGTCATCGACGATGAGGAGTTTGGCGAGCGATTGCGGTCGCGGCGTATTCATGTTGATCTCAGGCTATCGGTGCTGTCGTCGTTAAGGAGTCGACTTCGGCGAAGAGCGTTCGCAGCTCATGAATGCGAGGAGGCTTGCTGAGTACGCGGTCGATGTTAGGCGGCAGCTCGTTTTCAGCGAGAAGCCGCTGGCCCCAGCCTGTCAGCAGTACGACGGGCATCGACGGCGTTTCCGCTTTAATGGCGGCGGCGACTTTCATGCCGTCGATGTAGGGCATGCCGAGGTCGGTAATGACTAGCGAGAACGGCGCGTTACGTTTCTTCGCGGCGATGAATGTATCGATTCCTTTCTGGCCGCCGTCCGCGGCCGTCACGGTGTGCCCATCTCCTTCGAGAATGTCGCGGAGCGATTTTATGAGCAATGGGTCGTCGTCGATAATGAGGATTCGCAGGTGTCGACTGGGCGACGACGACGCCGGAACGCGGACTGTGGCGATGTGCGTAGGCAGCGCTGCCTGGAAGATCAACCGAATGGTGGTGCCTTTGCCGAGCTCGCTGTCGATTTCCATGTCCGCGCTATGACGCTGAATCATGCCGTAGACCATGGCGAGTCCAAGTCCGGTGCCGCGCTCGCCCTTGGTGGTGAAGAAAGGCTCCAAACAGCGCTGGCGCGTTTCGTTGTCCATGCCGGCGCCGGTATCGGTCACTTCGATCGCCACGGATACGCCGGAGGAGTCATGAGGAAGGTGGCCACTGAGGGCTCGCGTGCGGATTGTCAGCGTTCCGCCTTCTTGCATGGCGTCTACTGCGTTAAAAATGAGATTCGTCAACGCATCGCGAATTTCAGCCTCGGCACCCATGATGATCGGCAAATGCTCGTCCAGCTCGGTCTTGAGTTCGATGACGATGCCGCGCTCCTGAGGCTGGGCGCTCCAGCGCGCCTGCGTCATTTCGATGACCTGCTTGGCGGCTCGGTTCAAATCGACCGCCGCCAATACCAGCTGTGGCTCGCGGTTGCGGTAGAACTCCCGCATGCGTGCGACTGTTTTAGCCACATCCTCGATCGATTGGTGAATCGTGGTGAGATAGTTTCGAGTGCGCTCGCTTAAGTTTGGTTCGCGTTCGAGCAGCGATTCCGTATAGAGGGTGACCGGTGAAATTGCATTGTTGATATCGTGGGCGATGCCGCTTGCCATTTGGCCGAGCGCGCGCAGACGCTCCTGTTGCATCACCGTTTGCTGGCTCTGCCGCAAATCGTCGTAAGCCTGCTGGAGCGCGCTGTGAAGTTGCATTTGCCGGGACGCGAGGGCCATGTGTTCGCTTAACTGCTTTAGGAATTCGCAGTCATTGCTGGTGAAGCCGTTTGCTTCACGGCGCGCGGCGATTAATACCCCAAAAATCACGTTATCGACCGACAAGGGAGCGCAAACCATGGAGCGCAATCCCGCGCGTTCAAGTTGAGCGGGCAATCTGAAGGGCGCATGTGTAAGGTCGGGCTCATAGACGAGAGTGCCTTGTACGCAGCGTGTAAGGCCGTTTTGCTCCACGGGAATCTGCAACCGCTCGGCAAGTTCCAGCTCCCTTGCAATAGCTAAGCTGTGCGGTCCCACACTTGCGACCGTAAGGAAATCGGCGGGCGCTTCGTAGAGGCACACGCAGCCGAAATCGATCGGCATGCTTTCTTCCAAACTGCGCAGAACGACTTTGAAGATGCTCGGCATGTCATGTCGGTCGGCAATGGCTCGCGTGGTCTGCCGTAATAAGTCGAGGCTTCCCAATTGCGATTGAATGCGCGACAGCATGTGATTGAAGGCGTCGGTCAATTTCCCGACTTCGTCGTCGCTTTGTTTACTGGCGCGCGTCGAATAGTCCCTTCGTTCGGAGATGGCGGTCGCGGTGTCGGCCAGCGCCAGAATGGGCCTCGAAATGGTTTGCTCCAAGCGTGCGGAGATTAGATAGGCAACCGATAGCGAACCGGCGATCACCAGCACAGCTACCAATCCGAAAAACAGCGTCGACGAATACAGCGACCTCATATCGGACTTCACGAACAACGTGCCGAGAGGCCGGCCGCGTTCGGACACCGGTCGGAAGACCGCCAATCCCCGATGCGCATACGCGCGCCTGTCGAGTTCCGACGCTGTCGGCAAGTCGTCTGTGCTTACCGAGGGAGGATACTTGGCGAATAAATCTCCGTCCGCGTTGTAGAGTGCGGCGGCAATGATTTGCGGTTCCGCCTCCAGCGCGCTCAGTATTCCGGCGGCATCGGCCTCGTTGCTGAACGCTAGTGCTGCCGTGCTATTTGCGGCGACGACTTCGCCCAACATGGCGAGATTCCGCTCTGCCGCCTGCCTGAGGGTGAAATATTGGTAAGTGAAGAGCGCAATGCAATTCAGCAGCAGGACCATGCCGCAGGTGAGCAAGATCACCTTCATTAACTTTCGGCGCAGAGCGGGATTGTGCGTCGTCATTTCAATCCCTGCTCGAAGTAACGATGGTGGCAGGACGGAGGAGCTTCGAGCTGATCGTTAAGTTAGCGGCGCGTGCCGCATCGACGTTGATCATCAACTTAATGCGTTTGTTATCGGTTTGAAATTGCACCATGCCTCCGCGCTGGGCGAAGTTGTCCGCATCGCTGACGGTTAGAATCGAGTGGCCTTTCAGCGCGTCGAGAATGGGATGAAGCTGCCGGGATTCGGAATTGCTGACGAACAGGATCTGGCAGCTCAGCGCTTCTTGGGCAGCGCGAAATCGCCGCACCTCGAAGCGGCGATTGCCGAATTTCTCTCCGCGCACCGTCTCATCGAGCGATTCGCTGAATGGATCGTCCCCCAGTACGCAAATTTCGAAGGGTCGGTCGGCATCGCCCGAAGTGAGTTTCGACCATTCGACGAACTGAGCGAAATTAAATAGAAAGACGGCTTTGACTTGATATTCGTTAAAAGACTGGGCGACTCCATAGGGGACAGCCGCCAAGCAGAGCGCCGCAATGAAAGTTAGCCGGCGAAAATGTGGCTTCAGTAACGCCATGTGACCTTTCCGAAAATGCTGCGTTCCACTTCGCCTCGTGCGGACGCATCACCGAACTCGATGTGACGGTCGTGCAAAAGGTTCTTGCCCACCAGCTCGATGCTGAAATTCGTCAACCCGAGCCACGCGAGCCGCATATCGAATTCCGTGTATCCCGGAAGTCCCGTGCGATTGACGATGGCGGGGATCGATTCGATGGCGGTGAGATGCCGGAGTTGCGCGTCGAGTTGCAACTGATACGGCAAATCGAGAAACGAACGCAGTCCAAATTGGTGCTTTGGCGTCGAGCCTTCGACAAAGTCTCCGCGATTGAGGTCTTGACCCTTTGGCTGCAGGTTTAAGTTCGTATAGGTATGCACAAGCGTTAGGCGCCAATTCGGAGCCGGCGTATAGGTAAGTTCAACTTCGGTTCCCTGCGCCGTGCCATCGGTAAGATTTTTATTGACGATGGGGAAGACGGTGCGTCCATCGCGTGGATCTACGAATGCCGTGTTCAACTCGAGCGAAGCAAGGCCGTGATACCGGTTGTGATAGGCGGTTACTCCGACATACAGCGAATCGATCGCTTGCCAGCGGAATCCGACTTCATACGCCAACAATTCTTCGGAATTGAAATCCTCGTTGCCGAGCAGACGAGCGACGGGATTGGCGGCTGGATTGGTAACGTCAATCGATATGTCTCTTTCGAGACGGGTCGGCACTCGTACTGCGCGCGAGACGGAACTCCAAAGCGTTTGGCTCGGCGATACATTCCAGGCCGCGCTCACGCTGGGCTGTACTTCGAACTCGCTGAAGTCATTGTGTTCAAGTTTGGTGCCCAAAGTGAGGCGAACGTCGCTGCCGACGGGGATCTGATCCTGCAGGAAGCCGCTCACTACCAGGTCGTCGGAGCTGGCGGGGTCCAATCCGAAGATCACTTTGCCTTCGTTTCGATTGGACGTGTGTCGGTAATTCAACCCCCAGGTAATTTGTTGGCGAAGGAGCGTAATGGGGAAGCGATGTTGGAAATCAACATCGAACGTATCCAATTTATCGAGATAGCTCGGATCGTCGCGATAAGTATGGTCGTAGTACGCTCGCAATTGCAGATCGGAAACGTCGCTTAGATGCCGGCGCCACCGCCCGAGCACGTTTCCGCCGCGCACGTCCACTTCCAGATTTCCTTGGGGTCCCGGTCTGCCGATGATAATTACCGACGGGGCCAGTCGGCCTACGTTGCCGTCGTACGCGTCGCCCTGCAGCGTCAACTCATCGTTTGTCGTGGCGTCCCAGTCGGCACGAAATCCGATGTGGGCTAACTGCGTGTCATCCGACGTCATCGGATTCGCATTGAACGAGCCATCTCGATCTGAGCCATTGCGATCGAAGTACTTTCCAAAGACGCGAAAATAGATGCCGCCATTCGATTTGCCTCCGTAGCGAATGCCTGCAAACGCTCGCTCTTCGGTACCGCCTCCGGCTTCCGCATAAAAGCCCTGCGTATCGCGCGCGCTTCGAGTGACGATATTGATGACGCCGTTGACGGCATTGGATCCCCAGAGTGCCGCTCCCGGCCCGCGGATCACTTCGATGCGATCGATGTCTTCCATCAAATAGTCTTGAACGTCCCAGAAGACGCCGGAGTAGAGTGGGGTATAGATGCTGCGGGTGTCGCTAAGGACCAGCAGCTTCTCGGAACTGATGCTGCTAAAGCCCCGCGAACTCACGGCCCATGTATTGGCGGTTTGGCTCGCGACATGGATGCCCGGCACCAGTCTCAATGCGTCATGAATCGTGGTGGCGCCGATGCGGCGAATGGTTTCATTGGTAACGACCGAAATCGCGGCGGCGGCGCTCCCGAAACGCTCTTCGGTTCTCGATACGGAAGTCACTTCGAGATCCATTAATTCTTCGAGGCTGAGTTTCTTTAGCGAATCCGCTTCGACAATGGGCACTGCATTCGCCGCATCCACGACGGTGCAAGCGATCAGTGAGACAAGGAATCTTCGTCCGGATCCGCCGAGGAGATTCATGGTCTTCGATGTCATGTGTTTTATTCCGCTTTTATGCGGCGAATTACATCGTTGACGGATTTCTCTAAAAAGACAAGCAGGGAAATCCTGATGGTGTGTTTTGAAATGTCAGAGCTTGCTGAGCCTTTGTAGGATTTGACGAAGTGCAGTGCCTCTGCGCGCTTCGTTAAGGCTTTAAGGGATTTCGAACGATGCGAGTCGCTGGCTCTACGGCAATTAACCAGGGCGAATCAGTAAAATTTCTCGCTCAAACTCGGTTCGTCGCTGCAGCAGTGCCGCCGAATACTTGCCGTTACGGGGCGTGAGTGTTTCGTACTCCGAAAGCATGGCGATTGCGCGTTGTCGTTTGTAGGAACGCAAGTCGGGATAAATTTGTTTAAGCAGGGACAGTGCTTGGCGACTCTCGACCGCATAACAGAACGACGGCGTATGCTTAATTGAACTGACACGCTTATTGGTGATTTTGCCGACGCCTGCGGCAGCAAGCACGAGCTCCAACAAAGTCCGTTCTGTATTCGCACTGCTCAATCACGAAAGGCTGGCGAGATGGCGATTTTCATTTGCATGTCGGCGCGACAATGTAATGGTGCCTTCGCCGTCAACAAGCCCAGCAATGTAGGCTTTTTCCTCGACCTTCAGCGGCTTTGTTTTTTTTATATTCCGTCATCTTTCTCATCCTTGAGTAAGGCGTTCCTCCGGGCCGGTACCCGGAGGAACATTGGTGGAGGCGGCGGGACAGCAGTTCCATTTCTTTCGAAATGGGCTGGACTATGCCTTCATCCGCTCGCTATTCACGAGGAGGATGCGGGGCGTATTATTCGAGCTTTCATCTTAAGTCTTTCCCAAGAACAAGGTGGGAAAGGGAAATTAAGATCATGCTCAAATCCTAGTATTGGCTCGGTCTTGCGACTTCAGCCAACCTATGAGTCTCTACAGGGCAAACGAAGTTGGCCTTCATCTACCCCTCGGCGTTACCAAGTTGCCCGTTTCCGAACAACGTAGGGTTCACCGAATGAGCCCCATTATCACTTTGCTCTTACGAACAAAGGCGACCCTTGTCATCCCAGACGTCAATCGAACCCGCGTCCGCAAGTCCTACGCTTTAAGACACTACATGTTTAGCCTTGTCTTTGTATCTCGCCGCGCGCTACCCGACGGGCAGGGAAGACGCGAAGCCAGCTCAGGAGTCGTTTAACAATTCAGCCCTCAGCACACTGAATTGCGATCTTGTGAGCGCGTCCCCCGATTCTGGATGCACAAGCACATGCCAGGCGAGGGTTAGGCGGGATTAAGCCGCCAGAGCGTAGTTGTCGTCGTTTGCAACTATAAGTTTGTAAGCAGTTTAACGAGTTACTCACAACTCGACATGCACCTAAAGTTTCGCAACCCACGTCGAAACCGGTCGCCCCCAGAACTTTCATCAAAGGGCCAGGGTAGTGTAGAGGCAAGTGCTAGGAATACAAGTGGAGAAACTGAGCGAAATGGAACGGCCGACGGGCTACTGGCAAACTGGCCAGAAGGGCCGGAGAAGAAAAACACTCGCGACGAGTGGTGCACTCCGAATCATACTCACGCCGTTAGCCAGTTAGCTTCGTCAGCGCGTGTGCTTCATCAACCGCGATTTCTCCCGCTGCCAGTCGCGATCCTTTTCGGTATTGCGCTTGTCGTGGTCTTGCTTTCCCTTGGCGAGGCCGATTTTTAGCTTGGCTTTGCCCTTTTTCCAATACAGTTCGAGCGGAACGATGGTATAGCCTTTGCGGTCGACAGCGCTCTCGAGTCCGTTGAGTTCCGCACGGTTGAGCAGTAGTTTTCGCGTGCGGACGGGCTCGGGAATGAAGTGCGTGGAGGCGGTCGGCAAAGCGGAAATATGCGCTCCGTACAAGAAGGCTTCGCCGTTCTTGATGAACACATACGCTTCCTTCAGCTGGGCGCGGCCCGCGCGCAGGCTTTTGACTTCCCAGCCTTGCAATACGAGGCCAGCTTCATAGTGATCTTCGATGAAATAGTCGAAGCGAGCCTTGCGGTTTTTCGCAATGCCCGCCGGCGCCTTTTCGGGTTGCTTTTTCGCGTTCATGGAACGCCTATTGTACGAGGGAATTACGGTCGCCGTCCTTTTCCGAGTTTGATTCCCTGATCCTCTACTATTTGTCCTCTACACTTGCGTCATGAGAGAGATTTCACGAACCGCTTTAGTTCCCTATACCCCGGCGCAGATGTTTGCGCTCGTCGACGACTTTGTCCGCTATCCGGAATTCTTGCCGTGGGTGGCGCACGCGGAGCTCATCGAGCGTACCGATGTCGAACGGGTAGGGGTATTGCAAATTTCGCGCGCCGGTCTCAATGAACGCGTTACGACGCGCAATACCGTCAAGCCGCCGAATCGGTTGGAGATGAGGTTGCTCGACGGTCCGTTCCGCGTTCTTGAGGGCCTATGGACGTTCGATGCGATCGCCGACCGCACTTCAGAGGCGGATTTGGCGCCCGACGGCACGCGGGTCGGTTTCAGTCTTCGCTTTGAATTTAAGAATCGGATGCTCGATATGCTGGCGGCGCCAAAGTTTGCGTCGAGCTGCGACGCGATGGTGGATGCTTTCGTGAAGCGCGCGCGCGATGTCTACGGCCATCGGTGATGGCGGTCGCCATTCTCTAAGTGCCAATCATTCGCGTCTTCGCCCTTAATAAGGTTAAGCGGACGGGCGTTCGATCTTCACCACTTTGTCCCCGTCGAAGTGAACGATAAAGTGAAGCCGCTTGGCCTTGCTGACGCCGCCTTGCTGAAGCGTATAGACGTAATCCCAGCGTGTGTTTTGAAACGGGTCGGCCACCATCGGTGTACCCAGCAAATAGCGAACTTGCGTCCGCGTCATGCCGACTTGCACTTGATTAAGTTCGCGATCTTCCAAGAAGTTGCCCTGTTGAATGGGTAGCCGGTAGATACAGCCGCTAGCGAACATAAGCGGCAGCAGCAGGAAGGCGGCGATTTTAAGTTTCATAGGAGCCTGTAGTTCGACAGAAGTGCTGTTCGACAGAAGTGCTCGGCAACCGGTTTCGGTGGAGCCGGCCTGTTGGGTAGTTCATAATGAGCGCTGCATCATAGCTAATCGAGTCGCGCTAATCGAGTCGCCGCACGCAGCCGAATCGACACGAATTTGGCGCGGCAGCAGAGGAATCACCGTGGAAACCAGCGATCTGCGCAAAGCAGGACTTAAGATCACCGTGCCGCGTCTCAAGATTCTGGACATCTTGGGGAGCGCGCAGCCGCGGCATATGAGCGCGGAAGACATTTATCGTCATCTTTTGCAGTCTCACGAAGATATTGGTTTGGCGACCGTGTATCGGGTACTGACTCAATTCGAAGCGGCAGGGCTTGTGACAAGGCACCACTTCGAAGGCGCCACCGCCGTATTTGAATTAAACGAAGGTCAGCACCACGATCACATCGTCTGCTTGGACTGCGGCAGGGTGGAAGAGTTCGTCGACAGCGGCATCGAGGAAAAGCAGCGCGCCATTGCCGCCAAGCACGAATTCGAAATTCGCGATCACTCGATGATTTTGTACGGCAACTGCCGCCGCGAGAATTGCCCGTCGAAGAACGAGAGGAGGCGGGAGGTAAAGCGGGA
>CAZQYC010000094.1:0-15711 GCA_964597495.1 uncultured Steroidobacteraceae bacterium
CCTCCGGAAACATGCGAATGCAGCCGTGAGTCACCGGCATGCCGACGGCGATGGGGTTGTTGGTGCCATGAATCAAATAAGCGCCGCCTGGAATGGCTAACCGCATGGCGTAGTCGCCGAGCGGATTGTCGGGCCCCGGAGGAACGATTTTGGGAAGTGGACGTCCGTCTGCTTCATGTTCAGCGCGGACCGATTCAGGCGGGTTCCATGCCGGATGCTTCCGTTTGTCGACGATGTGAGTGAGCCCAAGCGGCGTGGTCCAATCCATTTTTCCGACGCTGATCGGATAGGTGACTACCTGAGCAGGCGCGCCTTTCTTCGTCGGTGGGAAGTAGTAAAGGCGATGTTCGGGAAGATTGATGACGATCCCTTTGCGGGGCCCGTCGGGCAGCACGTACTGCGTGGGTACGACGACTTTCGTTCCTTCGCCCGGCAACCATTGATCGACGCCCGGATTGGCCGACATCATTTCCTCGTAGCCAACGCCATAGCGTCGGCCGATGTCGGAAAGCGTGTCTTCGAACTTGGCGACGACATACTGAATATTGCCGACGACGGAGCCGCTTGCTTCGGGCAGAGGCAATGTCGCTGCGCCGCTTTGGTTCGCAAGCACGACGGCCGCGACGAAAAAAGCAGGCGCTAGGTTTCTTGAATGCATGCGCGATCTTGCGCTAGCGGCGGTTGTGCTTGCAACAGTTCGGTGATCTGCGTGGGAACGCCCTTTCGTGCTTCGATCACGGCAACGCGTAGGGCATGACCGAACGTGTAGGAATCGGCTGAGCCGTGAGACTTTATGACAACGCCGTTGAGCCCAACCATGCTCGCTCCTCCGTGTTCACGAGGATCGAATCGCTTGCGAATGGCGTTGAGCACCGGCAAGGAAACGAGCGCTGCAAATTTGCGCCAGGGATTGCGCATGAATTCGCTTTTCAACGTTCTGGAAATGATGGAGGCGACGCCTTCCATGGACTTGAGCGCCACATTGCCGGTGAAGCCATCGGTTACGACGACATCCACTTCTCCGCTGAAGATGTCGTTGCCCTCGACAAATCCGATGTAGTTCAGCGAACTCGCGCCCAGCAACTGGTGCGCATTCTGAACGACTTCGTTCCCCTTGATGTCCTCTTCGCCGATATTAAGAAGACCAACCCGAGGGTTGCCGCCTCCATTGAGATCCGTAGCGACCACGGCGCCCATCACCGCAAAGTGCAATAGCTGCTCGGGAGTGCATTCCGCATTTGCCCCCAAATCCAACATCACGGTATGACCATGATGCGAGGGGATGCGCGACAGGATGGCCGGACGGTCGATACCGGGAAGTGTTTTTAAGACGAATTTGGCAGTCGCCATCAGTGCGCCGGTATTGCCCGCGCTCACGCACGCATGTGCGGTGCCTTCTTTTACCAGATCGACCGCGACGCGCATCGACGAGTTTTTTTTCTTGCGGAGCGCATCCTGTGGACGTTCGTCCATTGCAACCACTTCGGGTGCATCGCGCACTTGCAATCGCGGCCCGAATTCTTGCCGTGCCCTGCCGAGCAAGGGTTCGATGGCGTCTGCGCGACCCACTAAAACGATATGCAGGTCGGGATCGCGGCGCATTGCGGCGAGCGACGCAGGAACGGTGACGCTGGGGCCGCTATCGCCGCCCATTGCGTCCACCGAGATGACAAGTGAAGAGCCCATGAGCGCTTGTCTATGCTCTAGTAGCGATCATCGGGGGTTCGCCGTCCGTTACGGACCAGACGGTGACAATAGACGGGACTAACCCTTTGCTTCGTCGGCCGGCGCGGTGTCGATGACTTTCTTGCCCCGATAGAAGCCGTCGGGAGAAATACGATGACGCGAATGCGTCTCGCCGGACGTAGGTTCGACCGACAGCGCAGGCGCGGCGACGTGGTCGTGCGATCGGTGCATTCCGCGCTTGCTCGGGGTTTTACGGCTTTTTTGCACTGGCATGGCAATTACTCTTCCAAAAAAATCACTGTTTCTTAATCAGTTCGCGCAAGTGCGCAAACGGCATCTGTTTGTCTTGCTTGCCGGTTGCGGTCGCAGGTTTAGCCTGCAATCGACACCCGCCGTCAGCATGTAACGGCACCAACGGCATCGCCAACAATAACTGTTCCTCGGTCAGCCACGCCAAATCCAAGTGCGCGGCATCGGCGATCATCGGATCCTGCGCGTCCGAAAGCTCGTTCATCTCCGCTTCCGAATTCACCAACACCACGTGAAATCGATCGTCGACTTCAAGATCCGTCGGTAACAAGCAGCGCTGACAAGTCGTTCGCAGCGTGGCGGTGACGTGCCCTACGATTCCGCAGCGCCCGTCCACCCAGTGAAAGCGCGCCTGTAGTTCCGCCGCAGAGTCCGGATTCGCGATCAAATCGGCAAGCCGTGGCAAGTCGACGATCCGAAAACGAAGCGACAGGCTCGCATCTCGTGCCGCTAACACCATGGCATCGACGATCTGACTATGGTCCGGACGGCCGCTCGACATGGGGCGCGTATCATAGGGATGCACCCCTCCCCTGTCAAAAGGATTTGAGGCAATAAATCCTTGTTTTCACTACCATCGCGCTTCTCATTCGACGTTCGGATTTGCCGATGAAAACCCCTCCTCTCGTACTGGCTTCAACCTCGAAATACCGCCGGGCCCTCTTGGACCGCTTTGGCCTCCCCTACGCCGTTCAGGGCCCCATGATTGACGAAGCGGCTTTGGCAGGCGAAGAGCCGGTCACGTTGGTCAGCCGGTTGGCACGCGAAAAGGCGCAAGCAGTGGCCGAGCGGCACCCGCAATCGGTCATTGTGGGTTCGGACCAGGCGGCTATTTTAGGGCGCACGATTCTCGGCAAACCCGGCACTGTCGAGCGCTGCGTGGACCAGCTAAAAAAGGCCAGCGGTGCCCGCGTGCAATTCCTTACCGCCGTCCATGTCATCGACTTATGTAATCGCCGGCATGAGGCTCACGTCGATACGACGACCGTGACGTTCAGGGCCTTAAGCGATACCGAAATTCGCAGCTATGTTGCCCGGGAGAATCCACTCGATTGTGCGGGCGGCTTCAAAGTCGAAGCGCTGGGCATTTGTTTGTTCGACAGGATCGATTCGCAGGATCCCACGGCATTGATCGGATTACCGCTTATATGGCTAGCCGGTGCGCTGCGTCGTGCCGGCTTTGCGCTGCCGTGATGGGGTTGCTTCGGCAAGGTTGCTTAGTACCGACTGCAGTTCCGCATCGAGCGGCGCTGTAATCGTAAAAGGCTCGCCCTCGGATTGAACTGCGCTGGGCCGAATGAAACTCAGCGAGTGAGCATGCAGGAACATGCGCTTCAGTCCGAATGGCTTTAACGCGGCGTTGTGCTCCTTGCTGCCGTATTTTTCATCGCCCGCCACGGGATGATCGACATAGGAGGCATGCACGCGAATCTGATGCGTTCTCCCGGTTCCAATGCTGACCTCCATGAGTGTCGCCAGCGTTCCGAAGTGTTCGATCGGCTTGAAAGTGCTCTCCGAACTCTGGCCGTCGGGATGCACGCGAACGACGCGTTCACCGCCTTGCTTCTGGTTCGTCTTGAGAGGCATATCGAGTTTCTTCTTCCCCAGTGTCCAGCGTCCGCCCACCAAGGCAAGGTAGCGCTTGTCCATCTCGCGTTCGCGAAACAAGGCATGCAATTGGCGCAACACCGCACGGCGTTTGGCGATCAATAAACATCCGCTCGTCTCGCGGTCGAGTCGATGCACCAGCTCAAGCTCTGTTAATTCAGGACGTGCGGTACGGAGCGCCTCGATGACGCCGTGCGCCAACCCACTGCCTCCATGCACGGCAATCCCCGCTGGTTTATTGACGACAAGGAGATCGCGATCCTCGTAAATGATCGCGGCCGAAATGACCGACTGCAGTGACTTCGAGGGCGGGCGGGATCCTTCGCTTTCTGCTGCCATCCGGATGGGCGGAAGGCGCACCAGATCCCCGAGTGTTAGCTTGAGTTCCGGCTTGGCGCGCTTGCCGTTGACTCGAACCTCTCCCTTACGCAACAGGCGATAAATGTGGCTCTTGGGAACCTCTCGCCACTGGCGCATTAGGAAGTTGTCGATTCGCTGGCCTGCGTCCCCTTCGTTGACCGTGACCGTCGTTACGCGCGTTCGCTTTTCGGATTCTTGGGGAGAAGGCATGAGGATATCCGAGGCAAACTCGCAAAATTGACCGTAAACCATTGAACGATAAAAGGTGAACTGCTACCATCGCCGCTGATTTTTCGCCTTGGGCCAGAAAGCGACCGGAACGAAATCCCGTCTGCAACTAGCACAAGGACACGCGCGATGCGCTTTCAGTCTCAACACACCCTCGCCACGATTGGCGACGCACTTGGACTCGACAAGACATCGCATCTTAGTTGGTTCGATACGCGTCTGTCTTCTTCGCGTCTGGCTTAGGTTGCACGCAACCGAGTTTCGCAGGAACGCCGCCGTCGAACCATCGTTCGGCCGCTAGACTCGCCGATGCCGCACTCGCAACTCGAGCTGCAGGTCGGTGGATAGTAGCCGGTGGGCCTCTAAGACCCGGCAGGATTAACATTGCTACGCTTCGCTATGCCCTTCCTTCAAGTGCGCGCGGACGTGGCCGACGATAGATCGGCAGCTACTTCATTAGCATTCGCCGGTTTTACCGCTTCATCCTTCCGTTCTCGGCTAGCCACCCGCCGTCTGCAGACGCTTACTCAGCGTGGTCCTGCGGTCCCTTACTTACCTTTAGAAGGGGCACATGAAAAGAATGCTCGTCAATGCAACTCAAGAGGAAGAGTTGCGTGTCGCACTGGTTGATGGACAGAAGCTCTACGACCTCGACATCGAAATTCCCTCACGCGAACAACGCAAGGCCAACGTTTACAAAGGCCGGATCACGCGAGTCGAGCCCAGTCTCGAAGCGTGTTTCGTCGACTACGGCGCGGAACGCCACGGCTTTCTGCCGCTGAAAGAAGTTTCCAAGGAGTATTTCAAGGGGCAGTCGCAAGGCGGTCGCTTCAATATCAAGGAACTTCTGTCCGAGGGCCAAGAGCTTTTGGTTCAGGTCGAAAAGGAAGAGCGCGGCAATAAAGGCGCTGCACTCACGACGTTCATCAGTCTTGCCGGACGCTTCCTGGTATTGATGCCCAACAATCCGCGTGCCGGTGGCGTGTCGCGCCGCATCGAAGGCGAAGATCGCGAACAGTTGCGGGAAGCGCTCGACAATGTCCAAGTACCGGACGGCATGGGCGCGATCGTGCGCACTGCCGGCGTGGGGCGTTCCGCCGAGGAACTCCAATGGGACGTCGCCAACCTGCAAGAGGTTTGGAAGGCAATCACCCAAGCGGCGGAAGGACGCCCCGCTCCGTTTCTGATTTACCAGGAATCGAAAGCCATCATTCGCGCGTTGCGCGATTACTTGGCCGACGACATCGGCGAAATTCTCGTCGATAGCAAGGAAGTCTTTGCCGAAGCGCAGGAGTACATGCAGCGCTTCGTGCCGGCGAATCTGCGCAAGCTGAAGCTTTATCAGGAAGAGGTTCCGCTCTTCACTCGGTACCAAATAGAAAACCAGATTGAATCGGCGCATCACCATACCGTCAATTTGCCCTCGGGCGGTGCGATCGTGATCGATCCGACCGAAGCACTGGTCTCCATCGACATCAATTCTGCCCGCGCCACGCGCGGCGGCGACATCGAAACGACGGCGACCAATACCAACTTGGAAGCCGCCGACGAAATCGCACGGCAGCTTCGCCTGCGCGACATCGGCGGACTGATCGTGATCGACTTCATCGACATGGAGTCGCCCAAGAATCAGCGTGCCGTCGAAGACCGGCTGCGCGACGCCGTAAAACAGGATCGGGCGCGTATTCAGATCGGTCGTCTTTCCCGCTTCGGTCTCATGGAGATGTCACGCCAGCGGTTGCGGCCGTCGATTTCCGAGGCAACCAACATCACCTGCCCGCGTTGCAGCGGACAGGGCACGATTCGCAGCATCGATTCGATGGCGCTTGCCATGCTGAGGTTGATCGGCGAAGAGGCGCGTAAAGAGCGCACTGCCAAAGTCATCGCGCAATTGCCGATCGAAGTGACGACCTATCTCATCAACGAGAAGCGCGAATGGCTGACGAGCATTCAGGACAAGAGCAGCGTGCAGGTGGTTCTGGTGCCGAATCGCCACATGGAAACGCCGGCTTATGAAATTCGACGCATACGCGACGATGAAACTCAGCTTCCGGAGAACGTTACGCCTAGCCATTTGATGGTGGCGACGCCGCAAGTTGAGGCAGACGGTATCGGTTCGCGCGACAAGAAGCCGAGTGCGCCTGCTCCCTTGGTGACGGCTTTAACGCCGGCAGCGAGCGCCCCGCCGCCCGCCGCTCCCGTCGCCGCCGAACCGGTCGAAACCGTCGGCATTTTCGTGAGAATTTGGCGCTTCTTCTTTGGCGGGATAAAGACCGAAAGAAACGAACGCAAAGAGGCTCCCCGTCACGAGATGCGACGCGACCGCGGTCGTCATGCCGATTCGCATCGCGACCGCGGCGACCGGCATCGCGACCAGCACGGGCGGCACCATCATAGGGATCGGGACCGCGACCGCGATAAGGAGCGTGGACGTCATGAAGCGCGGAACGACAAACATGCTCACGGGCATGGTCAAGGCGAACGAAAACCCCGCGATGGGCATGAACCGCGACGCGAGTCGCGACCGACGCAATCGGCACAGCCTGCACAGGTTGCATCGACATCTGCAGTGGGTGCGCCGCCTCAACACGCTCCCGCGCCGCCAAGAGACGATCAGCACGGTGAAGCACGCGGTGGGCGTTCACGCCGTGGCCGTCGTCGTCGCGGAGGTCGTGGCCGTGGCGACGATTCGCGGAGCAACGCATCCGGTGGAATGTCCGGAGCAGAAGGTGCGAATCACGCCGACGCGGGGGCAACCGACAAGCTCGATATGCAACGGGAAGGAAGCGGACGCCCGGAACGAGAGCCGCCGCCGCAGCGTAGTTTCGATTTATCGCCCAATTTATCGTCTAGTCATGCGGTGTCTCGCGACGAGTCTTCGCGATTCGAGTCCCAGCCTGAGCCGGCCAAGTCCGAGTCGACTAGGTCTGAATCGACCCGGTCTGAACCAACCAAGTCTGAGCTGATCAGGGAAACCGCGCACGAACCGCGTTCCAGCGAATCGTCGTTGCGTGCTTCAGAGCCGGCAGCAAACGCAAGCGCGAATCAGTCCTTCCACTTCGAGCCTTCACGTCCAGCGGGCGACGGTAACAAGACTTACACCGTATGGTCTTCGGGCGGAGGTGGCGGTATCCGTCGCGACGAGTGATGAGCGTTACGCTTTCCGAAAAACAGAGGAAATTTTTGCGCGGATTGGCTCATGGTCGCCGCGCACTCGTTCAGATCGGCAAAGAGGGTTACTCGGAGGCGATCAGTAAGGAAATGAACGGCGCTCTGACCGCGCACGAACTGGTCAAGGTTCGTGCGCGTGTCGGCGATCGGGAGGAGCGGGACAAGGCGTTCGACGCCTTAGCGAAAGCGAGCTCGAGCGTGTTGATTCAGAGAATCGGCAATGTCGGCGTGTTCTTTCGCGCACGAAAGGAAAAACCGAAGGTTATTCTGCCTGACTGATTTCCTTCTGCGCGGCTGCCGTTCGCCAGATAAGGATTAAGGCGGTGACACACGCAACACCGAACAGCAACGCTCCTGCTCCGTGGAGAACGCCGAACGTCTTCATGTCTCCTGCCGCACGTGCGCCGTCCATCAACGGCCGTACGACGACTTCGGTTGAGACGGGGCCAGCCATGGTGATCGTCACTAACCCATAATTCGTCGAATTGCGCAGCGTCGCTGCACCTTTCGACAGCAGCAGCAAGGCGATCCCGCCAAGAAAGAGCCCGAGCCAACTCTCGATTCGAAAGAAGTGCCCTGCTAGTTCGCCTGCTAATTGACGACTCGGTGCAACGGCAAACAGCGACGGTGCCACGATTCCGCAAAGAGTCCAAAGGCTTCCTCCCCAGGCGGCGAGAATGATGTGGAGAAAGCGGAGATTCATGTAAGTAGTGGGTAGTGCTCGAGACGAGTTACTGCCTCTTTAGTCATCCCGGCGAAGGTCGGGATCCATCAGAATAGATTCCGGAGAAATGGATTCCGGCTTCCGACGGAATGACGAGATCGTTCCATTTATCGTTTACCTATTGCGGTCGCCTAGTAGCTCATCATCTCTGCTACACGTACTTCACCGCTACGATCTCGTACGAACGCGTTCCACCGGGTGCGGCGACCTCGACGACGTCGCCTTCGGATTTGCCGACGAGCGCGCGTGCGATGGGCGACAGTACGGAAATCAAACCGATTTTGATGTCGGCCTCGGCGTCACCGACGATTTGATAGACGATCTTGGTGCCGTCATCTTGGTTCTCGAGATCCACCGTCGCGCCGAACACCACGCGTTCCGTCACTTGCAGCGCCGAGATATCGATGATCTCGGAGTTGGAGAGATGTGCCTCGATGTCTTTAATGCGCCCTTCGATGAAGCTTTGTTGTTCGCGCGCCGCGTGATATTCGGCGTTCTCGGAGAGATCTCCGTGTGCGCGAGCCTCGGCAATCGCTTGAATGACTCGCGGCCGATCTTCGCTCTTCAGGCGCTTGAGCTCCGTGCGCAGGCGCTCCGCGCCCTTCGATGTCATCGGATTGCGTTTCACACCGCTACCTCTTTAACTTGAATCTGCTTGTGCAAATCCTGCAGGGCGTTGACTTCCACTTCATCGAGA
The DNA here is from genome assembly GCA_964597495.1 of uncultured Steroidobacteraceae bacterium. Classification (GTDB taxonomy): domain Bacteria; phylum Pseudomonadota; class Gammaproteobacteria; order Steroidobacterales; family Steroidobacteraceae; genus CAZQYC01. The sequence continues at coordinate 8,784 of CAZQYC010000094.1, forward strand.
TGGTCGAGCGCATCGCACGTGGCCAGGGCCGCGGCGACCGTCGTGTAATAGGTTACCTTCTTGTGAACCGCTTCGCGACGGATCGAGCGCGATTCGAAGATCGCCTTCTTCCCTTCGGTGGTGTTCACGATCAGCGAAATTTCGTCGTTCTTGATCATATCGACGATATGCGGCCGGCCTTCTCGAACCTTATTGGCGCGACGGCAAGGCACGCCTGCGTCGATAATCATCTGTGCCGTTCGATCGGTCGCAACGATTTCGAAGCCGCGTGCTACCAGCCGTTTCGCGAGTTCGACCCCGTTCGGTTTGTCGCGGTCGCGGACGCTGATTAGGCATACGCCGCGACGAGGCAGCTTCACGCCGGACGCCAACTGCGCCTTCGCATACGCCTCGCCAAATGTCTTGCCGGTGCCCATCACTTCTCCGGTGGACTTCATCTCCGGACCGAGAATCGGGTCCGCTTCCGGGAACTTGGCGAACGGGAACACCGATTCCTTTACGGCAAAAAAATTCGGTTGTCGTTCGTGGGTAAGCCCCAAATCCTTGAGCTTTTCGCCGGTCATGACGCGCGCCGCCATCTTCGCAAGCGGCACGCCGGTGGCCTTCGAAACGAACGGTACCGTTCGCGAAGCGCGCGGGTTTACTTCGAGAATGTAGATGACGCCGCTTTGAATCGCGAATTGAATGTTCATCAAGCCGATGACCTTCAGCCCTTGCGCCAACTTGCGCGTTTGCGCCTTGAGCTCGGCTTGAATCTCGGCGCTCAAACTATTGGGCGGCAAAGAACAACCGGAATCGCCGGAATGCACGCCCGCTTGTTCGACGTGCTCCATGATGCCGCCGATGTACACGTCGTCGCCGTCGCAAATCGCGTCCACGTCGACCTCGATCGCCAGATCCAAGAAGCGATCGAGCAATACCGGACTGTCGTTCGACACTTTCACCGCATCCGTCATGTAAACGCGCAGGTCTTCCTCGGCGAACACCACTTCCATGGCGCGACCGCCGAGCACGTACGACGGACGCACGACGAGCGGGAAGCCGATCTTGCTCGCCATCGACACCGCCTGTTCTTCGGTTCGAGCCGTACAATTCGGCGGTTGCTTGAGTGCGAGCTGATTCACGAGCTGTTGGAAACGCTCCCGATCTTCAGCGATGTCGATCGAATCGGGGGTCGTACCGATGATCGGTGCGCCGGCGGCTTGCAAGGCTCGGCAGAGCTTAAGCGGCGTTTGTCCGCCGTACTGCACGATCACGCCGACGGGTTTTTCCTTGTCGATGATTTCCATGACGTCCTCGAACGTCAACGGCTCGAAATACAGACGATCGGACGTATCGTAGTCGGTGGACACCGTCTCCGGATTGCAATTGACCATGATGGTTTCGAATCCGGCTGCCTTCAGCGCAAACGCAGCGTGCACGCAGCAGTAGTCGAACTCGATTCCCTGTCCAATGCGATTGGGTCCGCCGCCCAGAATGACGATTTTTTTCCGATCGGTCGTGTTCGACTCGCATTCTTCCTCGTAAGTCGAATAGAGATAGGCGGTCGATGTGGAGAACTCAGCGGCGCAGGTATCGACTCGCTTGTACACCGGACGCACGCCGAGCTTGAGCCGGCGGCGGCGAATCGATATTTCGTCGGTGCCGATCAAGGTCGCCAACCGACTGTCTGCGAAACCTTTACGCTTCAAGACGCGTAAGCGATCGGCCTTCATCGTTTCGAGGCCTTGCTCGGCGATGAGTTTTTCTTCGCGAATCAAATCCTCGATTTGCGCCAAGAACCACGGATCGACGCCGGACAGCTTGTTGATCTCTTCCAACGTCATCCCGGAACGGAATGCATCGCCGATGTAGCGAATGCGGTGCGCGCCGGGCATGCGCAGTTCTTCCCGCAGACGGTTGGTGTCGTCTTCCGAGAGCGGCAGCTTCATGAGCGGATTCAAACCATCCGTGCCGATTTCGAGCCCGCGCAACGCTTTTTGCAACGATTCTTGGAAGTTGCGGCCCATGGCCATCACTTCGCCCACCGACTTCATCTGTGTCGTGAGGCGGTCGTTCGCCCCTGGGAATTTCTCGAACGTGAAGCGCGGTATTTTGGTGACGACGTAGTCGATGGTCGGCTCGAACGAAGCCGGTGTCGCGCCGCCCGTGATGTCGTTCTTGAGCTCGTCGAGCGTATAGCCGATCGCTAACTTCGCCGCCACCTTCGCAATGGGGAATCCAGTGGCTTTCGAGGCAAGCGCCGACGATCGCGAAACGCGCGGATTCATTTCGATCACCAGCAATCGTCCGTCGTACGGGCTTACGGCGAACTGCACGTTGGAACCGCCGCATTCGACGCCGATCTTTCGGAGCACCGCGATCGATGCGTTGCGCATGATCTGGTATTCCTTGTCGGTAAGCGTCTGCGCAGGTGCCACCGTAATCGAGTCGCCGGTGTGAACGCCCATCGCGTCGAAATTTTCGATCGAACAGATGATGATGCAGTTGTCCTTTTTGTCGCGCACCACTTCCATTTCGAATTCCTTCCAGCCGATGACCGACTCTTCGAGCAGCACTTCGGAGGTCGGCGAAGCGTCGAGACCGCGTGTCACGATGGCTTCGAATTCTTCGCGGTTGTAGGCAATGCCGCCGCCTGAGCCGCCGAGCGTAAAAGAAGGGCGGATGACTGTGGGAAAACCGATTTCCGCATGAACCGCCAACGCCTCTTCCATGCTGTGGGCGATGCGCGAACGCGGACATTCAAGTCCGATGTCGCGCATGGCGTTGCGAAATTGTTCGCGATCCTCCGCCATGTCGATGGCGTCGCGCGAGGCCGCAATCAGTTCGACGCCGTATTTTTCGAGCACGCCTTCGCGGACCAAATCGAGCGCGCAGTTGAGAGCCGTTTGTCCGCCCATGGTCGGCAACAGAGCGCTCGGTTTTTCTTTGGCGATGATGCGTTCGACGGTGCGCCATTCGACGGGCTCGATGTAAATGGCGTCGGCCGTTTCCGGGTCCGTCATGATGGTGGCCGGATTGCTGTTGACGAGGATGACGCGATAGCCCTCCTCCTTGAGCGCCTTACAAGCTTGCGCACCCGAATAGTCGAATTCGCAGGCCTGGCCGATCACGATGGGGCCCGCGCCGATGATGAGAATGCTTTGCAGGTCGGTACGCTTTGGCATTAGTCAGGCACTAGTCAGTAAGAGACGTGAATGTCGGAAGTAAATATCGTGTTGCGCTGCTTATCCATTTCCGGCGACGGCTACGCGGAGACGGCCCATGGCTTCCAAGCGGTTCTCCATGGCTTTGACGAAAGCGCGAAACAAGCCGAGCAAGTCATGCGGGCCGGGACTCGCTTCGGGATGTCCTTGAAAACTGAATGCGACCTTGTCCGTGCGTGCGATGCCTTGCAAGGAGCCATCGAATAACGAGCGATGGGTCGGCTTCAATTGCTCGCCGAGCGTAGTTTCGTCGACCGCGAAGCCGTGATTCTGGCTGGTAATCGCCACTTGTCCGCTGGCTAAATCGACGACCGGATGATTGGCGCCGTGATGCCCGAATTTCATTTTGACGGTCTTCGCGCCGCTGGCGAGCCCTAGCAGCTGATGCCCGAGGCAAATGCCGAACACAGGAATATCGGTTTCCAAAATTTTGGCGATGGCTTCGATCGCGTAAGTGCAAGGTTCGGGATCGCCCGGACCGTTGGACAAAAAGACGCCGTCCGGATTGAGCGCCAGAATCTTATTCGCATCGGTTTGCGCCGGCACCACGGTTACGCGGCAGCCATGATCGGACAAGAGCCGCAAAATGTTGCGCTTGATGCCGAAATCGAAAGCGACCACGTGCAGGCGAGTGATCGGCCGCGGATGCGGCGCGGGCTCAAGCGCCCAATTCGTGCCTTCGTTCCACTGATAGATGCGTTTGGTCGTCACCACCTTCGCAAGATCCATTCCCTTCAATCCCGGGAACTTCTTCGCCAAGCGAACGGCCGCTTGGGCGTCAACTTTCTCGCCGGTCATGATGCAACCCGCTTGAGCACCCTTCTCGCGAAGAATGCGCGTCAGCTTGCGCGTGTCGATATCGGCAATCGCGACGACCTTGCCGCGCTCCAAGAAAGATTCGAGCGACTCGGCGGCCCGCCAGCTTGACCGCAGCAGCGGTAAATCGCGAACTACCAAACCTGCCGCAAAGATCGAGCCGGACTCCATGTCTTCCGGATTGACGCCGGTATTGCCGATGTGCGGATAGGTCAGCGTAACGATTTGCCGGCAATAGGAGGGGTCCGTGAGAATTTCTTGATAGCCGGTCATCGCGGTGTTGAACACCACTTCACCGGTAGTATTGCCTTTTGCGCCAATAGAACGGCCGTGGAACACTGTCCCGTCTTCAAGCGCCAGCACCGCAGGTGTGGTCATCGCATCTCCAGAATCGGATTCGCTTCCTTGGAAAGCCGATTCGTCACAAGTTTCAGACGCGCGCGCGAATAGCGAGATGGGTATGCTCACCGATCTCGACGTTAAAAAAATCACCGCGTGCTGAGGGACGGTAGTCTACGCGAGTGAGTTCGGAAGGTCGATAGAAATTTTAAGGACAATTGCCAGGATAGTTGTCAGGATCGGGATGTGGGACTCGATGCGAGACGCAGCAGAACCGATTCCATTCCGACCGTGTTCAAAGTTCCAACACGTCCTGCATCGAATACAACCCCGGTTTCCGGCCGACAAGCCAACGTGCGGCGTGCAATGCGCCGCGTGCGAAGCTCATCCGATCGTACGCCTTATGCGTGAGCTCGATGCGTTCACCGGGCCCGGCAAACGTAAGCGTGTGATCGCCGACAATGTCTCCGCCGCGAAGGACGGAAAATCCGATCGCGCCTCGTGGCCGCACGCCGCTTTCGCCATGGCGTGCATACACCGCTTCCTTCTCCAGCGTCGTTCCACGGCCTTTCGCAACGGCGCGGCCGATGCCCAGGGCCGTTCCGGACGGTGCATCTTTTTTATTGCGGTGGTGCGCTTCGAAAATCTCGATATCGTAATCGGCATTCAAAGTTTTCCCTGCCAACTCAGCGAGTTTGAATAATAAATTGACCCCAAGACTAAAGTTGGGAGCCATTAGAATCGGAATCTTTTTGGCGGATTCGTCGATCGCAACTCGCTGTTCAGGTGAATGTCCGGTAGTTCCGATGACGAGCGGACAATTAGCTTTGGCGCAGGCTAAAGCACTGGCTGACGTCGCCGTGGGGAGAGCGAATTCGATGGCGACTTGCGCTCCTCGAAGGGCAATCGCCGGATCGGAAGTAATCAACACCCCTGCCGCCGCAGGACCGGCAAGACCGCCGGCATCTTGGTTTACCCATCGACTCTCCGGCGAGTCCATGGCGCCGCTTAACCTTAAATCCCCGGCGTTTTCGATGGCGGTCAGCAGCGTCCGGCCCATGCGTCCGCTGACACCGAGCAAGGCAATCTGGATGGAAGTGGAGCTCATAGAACTGCATAACGAAAAAATGAAAGCGCTAGTCTGACCTATTGGAGCCTCAACATCACTAGAACCTATCTCAAATTTAACCTTGCCGAGTGAAACGACATAAAAACTCGGATTGCGTAAGTGTCCTGGTTCGGACGTCTTGTTCGGAACGCACAAAAACAGGATGTTTTTGTGCGAGCCTACAGGGATGTATTTACGGTGGTTCCGAACAAGACGTCCGAACCAGGGCACATCGAAGCCGCCAAGCTATCAATCTTGGAGTTTCCTACGACAGCATCGCTCGCACGACCCCTGTCCATGCGACGGCGAGATTACGGCGGTGATAGCCGCCGCCGCCCAGCGCGACAATGCGATTGTGCCCAAGCTTTTGAGCGAGCCCGCAGAGTTCACGCGCTGCCCGCTCGTGTGTGGAAGGAGAAAATTGCAGATGCGTAATCGGGTCGCCCGCAATGCTGTCCGCGCCACACTGCAGAATGAAGAACTCGGGGCCGAACTTTTCGATATGCGCCATCACGCGCGGCCAAATCGAATCGAATGTCTTGTCGTCCGCGCCGGCAGGCAGCGGCAAATTGAGTTTCGTTCCCGCAGCGGCTCCCGTACCGATCTCCTCTGCCGAGCCGGTGCCGGGATAAAGCGACCGGCCATCTTCGTGAACGTCGGCAAAACATAAGTTGGGGTCGCTCGCAAAGCCGTAGTAAACCCCGTCGCCGTGATGAGCATCGATATCGACGTAGGCGATTCTTTTTATCCCGTATTTTCGACGAAGCTGTTCGATTGCGACACCGATGTCGTTGAACACACAAAATCCGGCGGCGGCATCGCGAGCGGCATGATGCAAGCCGGCAATCGGCACGAAGGCGCGCTCTACGGCACCGCTCAGGATCGATTCGACGCTAACCAGCGTAGCGCCAACCACATGGCTCGCTGCCTCGAACAAACCCCGGTGCGCCGGCGTATCGCCGCCATCGAGAAAACCTAGACCCTCGGCACAGCGCTCGCGAACGAAATCGACATAGCGCTGCGTATGAAACGAAACAAGTTCCGTCTCCGTCGCCATGCGCGGATCGGCATGCAGAACCTTCGTTTGCAAACCGGCGGCGCGAAATTCCTGCATGAAGGCATCGTGTCGGTCGGGTCCGAACGGGTGTCCGCCAGGAAAGCCATAGCGTGCAATCGATTCACCGGAGACCAGCAGAACTTTGCTGGCTACCGTCATTTGGTCGACGGCGGAAGGGACTTCGAAGGCGCGGTCATGACTTGGTAGAAGGATTCGTCATTGCGGACCATGCCAAGATCGGTTCGCGCGCGTTCTTCGATGGCCGTCTTTCCTTTCTTGAGATCCAGCACTTCCGCACTCAGCGTGCGGTTACGATCCTTCAATTTCTCGTTTTCCGCTTTTTGCGTGGCGACTTCATTGCGTAGCCGCCACACTTCCCGCATGCCGCCGTCGCCAAGCCAC
>CAZQYC010000095.1:0-5176 GCA_964597495.1 uncultured Steroidobacteraceae bacterium
ATTTATTCTATTGGACACCGGATCGAAGGTCGTCACAATCAAATCGACATGAAACGTTCGCTGGACGAGATTACCCGGAGATTCATGATTCTCGAACGGTAACAGATGATGGATTTTTCAGGGAACGGCAGACACCTCCAGGCTACGATTTGAGCTTTGTCCGCAGAATTCAGACATCCTCCCTACATCATCAGCGCAACACCTACCAATTTCCACCGTCGACCGGCATGCGCTTCCCTGCCCTCCCGTTCTTAATCCGTTCATAGACTTCTTCTCGATGAACGGCCACCGTTTTGGGAGCATCGATCCCCACACGAACTTGATTCCCTTTGACACCCAACACCGTCACCCGAATGTCTTCATTAATCATGATGGTTTCGCCGACTCGTCGCGTAAGTATTAACATCGTTAGCGCCTTTGGTAGATCTTATAGTTGGGCATCGAAGAATTGTAGTGATTCCATTCATTCAGTGCGTTCCTTAAGGTAATCATACAGGAATGAACGCTCTCTAAAGTTTGGCATGACTACCCCATTGAAATAGTCTTTAGCTAGCATCAGACATACAGGTGGAGAAACGGCTAACTTATGTTTAAGTCCTGATGGCCTCCCTTCCTCCGGAATGTGTTTCGCTGTCAGAATTGAATTCCCGAATTTATCGGCATCAAGCCTTAGGCTGATGGATCGTGCTACCCATCCCGCAGCCTTACGCCCGTAGGCGCAGGCAACCTTCTTCTTGCGCACACTCATAGCTTGTGTCGGCAATTAGCCGGCGTATGCTGAGCTTGACTGTCAATCGCAACTCTATCCGGCCATAGGATCGTGGCATTCCGTTCAGATTATTTCGCATATGCCTGATACGCTCGGTAACAATTTGCACGTCACCCGGTTACTGGAACGTTGGCGGGCAGGTGACCAAGGGGCGTTCGAAGAATTAGCGCCGTTGGTCTATAGCGAGCTTCGGCGTTTAGCCACTAAATACATGCGCGCGGAGCGACAGGGCCATACACTGCAAGCCACCGCGTTGGTCAATGAAGCCTTTATGCGCTTGGGCGGGCGAAGTGCACCCTTTGCCGACGCAGCTCACTTTTATGGCCACACCGCCCGGTTGATGCGGCATATTTTGGTCGATCACGCAAAATCGAAATTGACCAAGCGCCGCGGTAGCGGCGCGCAGCGCGACAGGGAAGCAGAAATCGATCAGCTCTTGTCCTCGACGGGCGGACTCGATCTCGTTGAGATTGACGACGCACTGGCAAAGCTCGCGCTTGAGAATGCGGAGGCGGCCAACGCCATGGAGTTACATTACTTTGGCGGATTGACCTTCGAAGAAACAGCTGAGGTCTTACAAATATCCGTGGCAACCGTCACCCGTGACCTTCGTTTCGCCCGTGCTTGGTTACTTCGACAACTGCAGAGCACGCACGTGTGCCCTCCCGATGACGGCGCTTGACGATTGTGCCTCTGCTAATGAGAGGTGGTTTTTTTCTGAACCGCATTTAAGCGACGAAAGGCGATTCGCGTGGCTTCATCATTGTCGCCGCGTTCGTGGCGGAGTTGTTCGTAAGACGATTGCAAATACGTGATGGCACGTTTTCGATCTCCGGTATCCGCCAGTGCCTGGCCCAACGCATTTTCAGTACGTGCGATTAGCCAAGAAGGAGTCTTCGATTCTCGTCCTATCGTCCGCGCACTTTCGAGAACGTTGACGGCTTCTTGTGAACGCTTCTCTCCCATGAGCGCCTCTCCTAACCAGTATTGCGTTGCCGCGACATACTGATGTTGAGGGGAGAGTGTTTTTCCGTAGATCGCGAGGGCAGTACGCAATTGGTCGACTGCTTCGCCGAAGCGGCCGATCTGCACCAAGAATTTTCCAAGGGACGTTTGAGAGTAACCCGTTCTATAATGGTCTTCCCCAAGTGATCGCTGCACATTTGCGAGACTTTCGCGTAGTAACGCTTCGGCTTCTGCATTCTTGCCCTGGGCTTGTTTAATCGTCGCTAGGTTTCCCAAGGTTTGCGCGAGCTGAGGCCCTGAATTCTGATACATCGATCGATGAGCTTTGGCTACTTTCTCCATGAGCACCGCGGCATCGTCCCACTGACTCCGCTGAACAAATACATTGCCCAGCACGAGCTGCGCTAACACTTGATCCGGATGACCTTCGGGCAGGCTCTTATCGAAAAGGGCGAGTGCTTCGCGTCCAGCGCGTTCGGCCTCGTCTAGCCGGTTATTCCATGTATACAAAGCGCCCAGCTCACGCAAGGTGACGGCAAGATCGGCAGGCCGGTCACCCAGCTTGCGACTAATAGCAATGCTTTCCAAATAATGCTTTTCGGCGTCCTCCAACATTCCTTTATCGTTTTCCAAACGACCAGTCGCCCGCAAAAGAGCGGCACCCTCGTGGGTCTTCGGAATCACAGATCCTAGCAACTGTTTGGCTTCGTCAAAGTGTCGTTCAGCGGCTTTGAAATCCCCTTTCCCGCGTTCGGCGCCGGCGAGCTTCACCAGCGTGGACGCTCTTGCAATGGTGTCGTTGGGCGCTAGTTCTCGTTCAAGCGCGGCCGTTTGTTCGAGCAACTCCACACCCTTCGCGTATTGATCGACACTGAGGTACGCCGTGCCCATTTCCTTTAAGAATCTCATTCGTATTTCCGGGTCATTCTGCAATTCATTGAGTCCTTTTCGGCTAGCCGCATCCAAGAGTTCAAGCGCCGTGACTGAACGACCCTCCGTCGCATAGAAATGCGACTGTTGAAAGATGGAACTCATCAGATTGGAAAGGCGTTCGGCATGATCCTGGCCGACCCGAGCTTGGCGATACAGCACAAAGGAGGTGATCGAAAAGATAACGAGCGCACCGGCGAGGATGCTCATGGCGGCAACGGGTACTGCGTGTCGCCGAACAAAACGGGTGGAGTAGTACAACCAATTACCATGCCGTGCATGAATAGGTTCCGATGCCAAGTAGCGTTGAATGTCCGCCGCCATGGCTTCGACCGATGCGTATCGTTTGTCCGGCTCCTTTCGCAGGGCGCGCATGACGATGGCATCGAGGTCACCCATCAATAGGCCGCGGAGGCGAGCCACCGTCATCTTACGCGAACCGGCAGCCAACTCTGCAACGTAGTAATTCACTGCCGCTCGCTCATTGGCACTCGCCAGCGCGGCGCTCGGTTTAGGCGGATCGAAGATGCAGATAGCGCGCTCGATTTCGAGTTGATTGCTGTTGCCGATCAAGTACGGGCGTAATCCGGACAGCAATTCATACAAGAGTACACCGAGCGTATAGACATCACTGGCGGTCGTGATAGGTTGCCCGGCTATCTGCTCTGGACTCGCGTAATCCGGCGTGAGCGCACGGTCGTTCAAGCGCGTGAGCGCGGGGCTTGGGCCACTGCTCGCTAACAATTTCGCAATTCCGAAATCGAGGAGTTTTGGATTTCCACCGGCGGTGACGAGAATGTTGCTGGGCTTCAAGTCTCGATGGACGACGAGGTTCTTGTGAGCATATTGCACGGCTTCACAGACACGGCAGAACAAGTGCAGGCGTTCTGAAATTGACAGCGTGTGTTCATCGCAATACTTATCCAGAACCATGCCATGAACATATTCCATGACCAGGTATGGATACCCTTCCGTACTTTCTCCGGCATCGAGGAGTTTCGCGATGTTGGGGTGATCGAGGCTCGACAAAATGGTTTCTTCGGCGCGGAAACGGGCGGTCAGCGTGCTGTTTAGTAAGGCGGTTCCCACCACCTTGATGGCGACGCGAGCGGTATATTGTTTTCCTTGACGCTCGCCGAGATAGACGGTCCCAGAACCACCACGCCCCAAGATTCCGATCAGCTTGTAGTCGCCCACCGTTCGACCCACGAGTTCGTCGCCGGGCCCCGGACGCTGGCCAGATTTTGCGGCATCAATTGCCTGAGTGATGACGCTACGGACGTACGAGGTCGTTTGGTCAGCCTCAAGCAGCGCGCGCACATCGGCAACGAGGGCCGCATCGGTAGTGGCGTACTCTTCCAAGATACGTTCTCGCACCTCCGGTTCGACATCCACGACCTTCATGAACAGCGCGTTGAGCCGAGGCAGGTTCTTGTCATCCGTCTTCATGGATGTCTGCGCGCGATTTACGTTACTGCAGAGATCGGCGTGCCGCTGGAAGTTTTATCATGAACCATGCCTTCGCGAAACGAATATGTTGTTTCACGATGGACGACGATGTCTCCATCATACGAGCCGTGTCGGCAACAGACAGCCCCGCAAAATAGTGGAGTTCAATCGCATTGGCGCTGTCAGGACTTTCTTGCTGGAGCTGTTCAAGGCACACATCGATCGCCAATAACTCGTCTTCACCTCGCGTAGAGAAGTCGTCGGTAAACGAAACGACGTATCGTTCGCTGCGTTTGTCAGCGCGACGTGCTTGTGCCTGATCGACCAAAACGCTGCGCATGATGCGCGCGGCCATGGCATAAAACTCGGGTTGGTCTTCGAATGCCAACCAAGGACCGCTCATTTCGGTCAGGGCGTCATGCACCAATTCAGTGACTTCCACCATCGGACGAAAACGCTGGCGTTGCATATAAGAAGTTGTGAGTCGCTGAAGCTCACGGTAGATGAAAGACTCCAATTGGCGTTTCGCCATCGGATCACTTTTTGCTTCGCCAACGAGTTGCTGGAGCCGTTCTGCTCGGGTGCCGTGCCATTGAGACATGTTATTCGCTCGTCCTCGTCCGTCACTTCCCTGCCTGGGAAGATGCCTGACTTTGAGCAAAAAATCGAGACTTCCTATCTACTTTTAGATGCCACCTTACTGAAGAAAGCCCTGCCGCTTCGTTAGATCTTCCTCACGGGAACAGCTCGAAAGGTCGGCCCTCCGTGGCCGACAAAGAGAGGCTCAATGATGGCAGCTACTGTGGGATGAGCTGCAACGCCAAAGTCGCCTTCGTATTGGCCATTGCCTCGACAGAGATATCGCTAATAAACGTCTTTGATTGACTGGGCGCAGAAGGAGGGAGGCTCGATCCAACGCTTCCAGCGCAAAGCAATGCAGTGAATACAAAAAATAAGCGTTTCATGTGAGCTCCTACATTAACGACGAGAGAAGATTTGTGGCGCTTGGGCTAAGCCGCCGTCCGTGTCCATGACCCGATATTGCGGTGATTGGGCTAACCC
>CAZQYC010000095.1:5276-15331 GCA_964597495.1 uncultured Steroidobacteraceae bacterium
GGGCTAAGCCGCCGTCCGTGTCCATGACCCGATATTGCGGTGATTGGGCTAACCCACCGTCCGTATCCATGACCCGATATTGCGGTGATCGGGCTAAGCCGCCGCCCGTGTCCAAAACCTGCATAGCGAATGCATTGAAAGACAGCATCAGGCCAATGGAAACCAAAGAAATACGCATAGAAAGTACTCCTGCTAAGAAAAATGGATAATCGATCTTTGCGCTCCTAAGATGAGCGCGGAGCAAGAGTAACGATTCGCGTTAGACGACGGGATTTCTGCCCCAGGCAATGGCTATTTTTTTAGTGAATCGCGTCAGTCGATGACGGATTAGGGGCAAGTTGGACCAGGGTTATAATTATTCTAAACTCGCTTCCCTGCGGCTTTCAGGCAAGGGATGAGATCTCAAGGCTGACGCCAAAACCACACTTACCGCTTATGTAGAGAGCTACGTATAAAAATAAGCGCCTAATACACGTAGGAACAGTTCAATCAGCCAACTAGGCTAATTGCTGTCTTCATGTGCTGTTCTACGCACGGTGCATGAGGGCAAACCGTTTAGCAATATCCTGTAGCTGTAAGGCCGATGCCGTTTGCAATGGAATGGGTCCAGTCGAATCCCCTTCGGATTCGTTTTCATCGGCAGCACGTCGCAGCTGCGACTCTCGCGCTAACGCCGAGGGCGCGATGGCGACGAGGCGAATCGAGGGCCGTTCATTTCGAAACGACTGAAACCAAATATTTGGGGTCGACAAAATGAGCCGCATCGGCTTTCCAATGCGAGCGTGGTCTCTCACTTCGCGCAGCAACTCCTCTACGAGCGAGATATTGAGCTTTGTAATCTCAACAGCCGCGGTCGCCGAAAGATACAAGTCCATCCGCTGCTCCCCAGGCAGATTCATTCTCGACCGAGAAGATATCAATTTACGAGTTTGGTTAATACTTGTTGCGACTATTTAGTATGCCTAACGGGCAGGGTCTTCCTTGCCGTTTGGTCGTGATGGTATTGGTGCCTCAAGGCGTTTCGGTTGGGAAGAGTCTCGCATCCGAACCACCGGTATCGGCTCCCCTTTCTTAATGGACCCCACCATCGCTTCGCGCACCAGTGCCACAAATCGTTCCCGATCCTTGGGATCGGCGATGCGTCGCTCGGCAAGCTCTTGAGCCCCACGTAAGGTGAGGTAGGTCGACGTCAATTCCGGGTGCAATTTCACGTCGCGGCGAACATCCGTTTGCGCGTCGCGGACGCGGCGGGCAATTTTGGCGCGTTCGGTGAAGAATTGGACTTTCTCAACTACCCACCGATTGCGATGAGCCAATTGTTCGTTCTGGCTCGATATTCTTCCGGTTGAGTCACGGCGTTGGGAAATAATGGTGACAGCCTCGCGCGCGACGCGACGCGCGCCGATCATGTCACCACGCTTCGGTTGTGTTTCCGAGGCCGAGATAGCGCGCTCCAAGTCTTTTCCCCACAAAATACGCTCGCCACGTTGAGTTAATAGCTTTACAAAATACGATTCGGCTTCTTGTGCCCTGAATTGGTATTTTGCCTTTCCGTGTTCTTGTAGGCGACCGACAATAAGTTTTTGGTCAAGCAGTCTTCGCGTTTCGAAGCCTTCGCGCGATATATCACCGCCTTGACCGCCTACTTTATTGTTCGAGTCGCTCATGGAGTGAGTGGCCTATCCAGCTAGCCACGTGCAAGTTCCCGCTCACGCTCTGGAGTTTGTCGCGGCGAGGAACCTGAGCGGACACTCTGTTGGCGTTCCCGCAAACGCATGGGCGGGAGAGGCTCTCCTCTCGCAATGGAATCGGCTAGTGCATTGCGGACGGTCGCGACAAACTTTCGCTGATCTTCCGGATCACGAATGCGTTGCTTCGCAATCTCTTCCGCGCCGCGCAAGTAGAAATAAGTACCCGCAAGTTCGGGATGCCGTTTGACCGCTTCTCGTGCGTCAACCGTCGTATCAAGGACAGTGCGCGCAGCATCGGCCCGCGATTGGAAAAATGGGCGCTTTTCTATAATCCATTTATTTCGATGAGTCGCCAGCTGCTTCTCGCTGACGACTTGACCATCATTATCGCGTTGACGGGCTTTAACCGTGACCGGCTCTTGCCTCAAGGCTTGCAGACCGACTTCCTCGCCGATCTGCGGCTTTGTCAGTGACTCTCGAAGTGCGCGTTCGAGATCAATACCCCAGAGCGTGCGCTCTCCTTTCGGCGTTTCGAGCTTGACGAAATAGCTCATCGGCTCATTGGAGTCATTCCGATAGTTCGCTCGACCATGATCAACAAGGCGACCCGTCGCTAGACGATCACGCTGATCGCGTTGTTTCTCTGGCGGGCGCTCGCGGCGCTCTGATCTGCTTCGTCTATTGAGCGCTGATTCGGCGGAAGTTGGTTCTTCGGCTAGACCATCTCGCTGCGAAGAGTTCTGTCGCGCCACTGTGCGTGCGAGACGCCCTACCTCAAATTCGTTCGGCTTGTAACCTCTCACTCCCAAGCCGGCGAGCTTCGCGGCAAACCAAACTTCTCTTCGGAAACGTTCGGTACCTGTTACCGTGATATCGTCCCAGCCACGCGCCTGTGCAATCGTGACGAGGCTCCGAATCACTTCCGTGTTTTCGCTTGGCGTGGTGAGCCTCACTCCCCGATCGGTAAATGCACGAGCCCCATCCGGGAAGTAATACTTGCGTCCGACTTGTACAAATTTGCTCCGAATGCTGTCAGGCATGTTGTTTGAGTTGACCGCTTTGTTTTCATCTCGCTGACTCTGCGCTTTCGACGACGTGGCTTCTGACGCGTCCTCATTTGAACGTGGCCGTGTCGGATTGGCTGCGGCTGGAATGGGTCGCACTGCCCGCCTTTTGGATGGCCGAATTGAGTTCTCACCGAGCATGCGATCACGCGTTCGCCGCACCTCGCGTTCAACCTTATTTTTATCATCAACTTCGTTAGCCATGACAATCCCCTAACGCTCACGCAATGTGGCAAGAAAACTCTCGACTGCTACATTTAAATCTTGTTCGCTCAGCCGTCCACTTTCGGGCAGGATGACTTTGCTGAAGTCCGCCGCGAAATCGTCCAACGTCAACGAGTCGATTCGATTCACGTCCTCGGCCGTCGCTTCTCGCTCTTTTATAGTGATTTCCGGCGGCGGGACGATGGGTGTATCGAAGGGCTGTGGCGGCAATCCGTGATCAACAGTGGCAATACCTTGACTTGCAAGCCGGCCCGGAGCCGCATCGGCTGGCGGCTTGCAGAGCCGCGCTACAAAGCGGTGATCGGTGAAGTATCGGATCTTGCGACAGCGGATCGGTCTTAATCCCTCGTAGAACACGATCGCCTCTTCAGGCCCAAGTTCCTTCACTTCCTGTGGCAAGAGCAGGGCACGCCGCTGCTCGCTCACGCTGGTGCTTCCCTGCCGTCGTCCACGTGCGTCGGCCAAGTCGAATGTAGGCTTCGACCAGGTTTTCACCTTAACCGTTGTATATCCCAGTTCTTCGGAGATCTCACGGGCATCGGCGAAATCTTTCGGCGCGAACACGATTCGCGCCGCGAGACTCTTCAGCATGGTTTCGGCGGCATTCGTGCCATACACCTCCCGCAGCTGCGCCGGTGTTTGGATCACAAGTAGGACGCGGACGTTGTAGCCGGGTAGATAAGAAATGGACTCAGCGATGATCGGAATGCGACCGACGGCCGTGAATTCATCGAGTAACATCAGGACCTGGTGCTTAAGTGTGGGGTCATGCTCCGGCAATACCCGTGTTTGAAGTCCAATCGCTTGTTGGAAAAAAAGCGCGAGCACGGGCCGAAGCCGATGTAAATCGTCAGGGCGCACGCCGACGTAAATAGACATGGGCTTCCGGCGAAGCTCGCGCAAATCAAAGTCATTAGCCGACGTGGCCGCATCCAGAATCGGGTTGAGCCACAAATCAAGCCGTGAGGTGAATGTCTTGCGAATACTCGACGCCGTCACAGGCGCGAGATCGATCACATCGTATAGCGCGCGCACGCACTGCGACGACAACGGAACACGGCCGCTGTTCCGGCCTTCCACGATCCGCTTCCAATGGTGTCCGAACCCTTCATCGTCCGAAGCCATTCCCTGCCGAAGCACTTCTCCAATTGTCTTTGGTAATGAAGGCGTCTCAAATAGATAGAGCGCAATTCCCAGGAAGAGAGAACGCGCGCTGGCGGTCCAGAACGGATCGACATTCGGCGGATCGGGATAGAGCATCTCCGCGATGCGCTGCAAATCATTCACGCGCTTGTTCGGATCGCTCGACACATAGAAGAAAGGGTTCCAGTGCGCGGTGTTTTTGTCTTCTGCAAAGGGGTCGAAGAGATAGCAGGTCTGACCCGAGCGCGCACGAAAACCTGCGGTCAATGTCCAGTTCTCCTTCTTGATATCGACGCAGATCAATGAGTCCGGCCAATTGAGGAGATTCGGAATCACGACGCCCGTCCCCTTACCTGCGCGCGGCGGCGCCGCCAGCGCAACCCCCTGCTGGCCACGCAGCATCACGCACTGGCGCCCAATGCGGCCCAAGATGATGCCGCGATCACCTAGAAGCCTCGCCACCTTGATCTCACGGCGTGTCGCGAAACGTGCATCGCCGTGCAATGAACGCCGACGCGGCCATATAAAAGTGAGGGCGCATCCCGCGATCAGAATCAAGCCAGCCGCGGAACTCAAGACCAAACGCCGTCGAATCTCCTCGCGTTGACCAAAGTAGTATGCATACCTGAGCACGGTAACCGGGCTCGCATCGCGTGTGTTCGCCTGGATCGACCAGAGAAAGAGAAAACCCGCTACATATTGAGAGGCAATAAGTAGAACGGGCAGCGCCATCCCTGCCCGTAGCACCATTTTCTTGCGCGAAGACTTAAGCAGTGGCTGCCAAGCTTCGGCGTTTACGCTCGGGTTCATACCAAATCTCTTTGATGTAGCGTTGATGGCGTTCAACGCCGAACTGAATGACAACGTCCACGAGCAAATACAAAAGGTGCTTAATGTCGCCTCGCGCGAGTTCTTGTCCTGCGCGGCTCTGCTTCACCAAGAGCACCAATTGCTCGAAGGCCAGTTCCGCGCTCGCGGCATGCACGCTGGTAATGGACCCCGGATGGCCCGAGTTTACATTCCGCAAATAGTCGAACGCTTCTTCGGCGCGGAGTTCTGCAAGAAGAATTCGATCGGGTTTCATGCGCAGACAGGATTCCAGCAACTGCTTTGGCGTCACGCGCGCGAGTCCCTGATCGTCTTTGCTGTAAAAGAGCCGAACATGATTCGGGTGGCTATCGAGTATTAATTCCTTGGCATCTTCGATCGTGATAAGACGTTCATCTCCCGGAATTTCACGGATCAACGCTTTGGTATAGGTCGTTTTTCCAGAGCCTGTCGGCCCGGATACCACGATGTTTTTGCGAGCACGGACGGCAAGACGCATGAAGGACTCGTATTCCTTGGCTTTGAGGAGCTGCGCCAGCATGACTTCCGCTTCATCCGGTGCGTCGCTCGCACATCGCGTAGCGCGAAAAATGCCGCGATCAGCGAGTTCCTTGAGAGACCACACTTGATCCGACGGCCGACGGATCGTGATCGCGACTGTTCCTTGCGTCGTCGCGGGCGGCAACACGATTTGAATCCGCTCGCCCGTGGGCAAGGAGGCAGATAGGAGCGGTGATTCCTCATCAACCCGCTGGCGGGTTGAATTGGCAACGAGCTTTGCAAGTCGTTGACACCATCCGAAATCCGCAAAAGGCAATAGCTCCTGACGCCAGCCGTCGCGGGTCTCGATAAACGCTTCGCCTGGACGATTGATGCAAAGCTCGGTGATGCCGGGATCGCAAAGAAGCGGCCGAAGCGCGCGCAGTGTCAATTCGAGCGCGGAGTGGCTCGTGGACAGACGACTTCGTGATGAGTTATCTGAACTCGACGAAGCCAGCGTCGGGTTAGCGTGATCGAGTGGTGGTACGGAGATCATAGACGGACCTGAAATCTAAGTCGCGAGCGACGAGAATTTGAATGCGATCACCATTGCGTTTGAAGACCGTGGGAGGAATGTTGATAGTGCTTTTCAAAACTTCCGTCAGGATGTCCTGCGCGCTTGAGGGGTTGTAGATCACGCTACTCCCGCCACCTTTGCTCTGGGATTGAACACCCGCCTGAATCGCGCCATCGATCAGCGAAATCAAAATCGCCGCACCAAACCGATCGAAGAAATGACGGTCGACTTGTCCCGGTAACCCGGACCGCCCAAGTTCGTCTGTGCCAGGGGATGCCAACGGCACGACAACACCAGTGGGTGTTCTTGCTTCCGTCCAGAGGACAAAGATGCGGGCAGAACCTTGCCGCACTTCGCCACGCGTCTCGCCGACGAGTTTCGTTCCGCGTTCGAGTAACACAACTTTTCCATCTGCGCTGAACGTATCGGTCGCGGTAATGCATGTGGTAAATCCAGCGAGCGATGTGTCGATCGCCGTTTCCAACGTGCAATCAATGAACGCCCCTTTCGGAAGCAGCATGCGCTGCGTCGGCAAGATGCGTGCTCGAACAGCCGGTGTCACGCTTGGTTTGAGCAGTGTTCCAACCGCCGTTTCATTCGGACTATTAGCGCCAAACGGTCCTCCAACATCTTCTGTTCTTGGAGGCATCGCGGCTGTCGACTCGCTGGAAGACAAGCCACTCCGCGTAGAGTCTTCCGACAACGACAACACCGGACCTGACAATCGTCGTTCCAACACAATCTGCCCGGGCGACTTCGTGCCGGAAGCGACGACATTAGCCGCCGGTGTCTCTATATCTGAAGCACGTTGTTCTGCAGAACGCTGCCTGGGTAAATCAGGACGTGGCCCAAGAAGATGTTCAACGGCAGAAGATTCCGGCTGCGGCGGATCGATGCGACCGAGCGTAGGCAGCGGCGTCTCCCCTTGCGCTTTGGCCTGCGATGTCGCTTGCGCATGCTCTCTACTCTGCGCCGGCTTCGACAAAGCGTGTGAGTAGTACCAAACAAGCAATCCCAAACCGAGGGCAGACATGAGTCCAATCGCAAGGAAATTCGTAACGCGCGATTGAATCGAACGAGATCGATTGATGGAAAGGATTCCTCGGTCTTGAACCTCTCCTTGCTCTTCTGGAGTAGAGGCAGTCCCATCAGGACCTACCTCCTTTTTGGAGAACTGCTTGAAACGCTGAAACCAGTCACTCAGAAAGGTCATGGCGAACCCTCCTTACGGTCACGCCACACATCGGGCGCCACGGTGCCAGAGTTCAAGCGCTCGCCGCTGCCTGCGAATCCTTTGTTCACGACGCATCCTGTAACCTTGCCGCGGCGAAGAATAAATCTTGCAGCGACGCGGTGAATGATGACGTCGCCTTCTTCCACGTTGAAGTTAAGCAGCGATTCGGAACCGTCCTCATTGGCGATGAAGATGACGGGAAGTTCCGCCTTCGCACTAAACGTGAGACGAGTGTGCACCCCATCGTCCGAAGCCGCGATCGGTTTGATGGAAGACGCTCCGCAGTACCAATAGTCGTAATTATGTGCGCGTGTCGAACCGGCCTGTGCGAATGCGTAGTCGGTGTGTTCGGCGTTTGAATTCTTCGGCGGATAAATAAAACGCACCGTGTAAATCACTTCGTCGGTAAGCAGGTTTGGCTTACGCGAAGAGACGGAGTACTCGAAGCGATACGCGCGGCGGTCCGTGTAGATCACGAAGTTCGTGCCGACGTTCATCGCCTTCGGCTTCAGAACCAAGTGATTGCGATGTGCTCCGAAGGCGATGCCATCGAGATCGCCGCCGCCGTTCCCGGCAAAGACCTCCCCTTCTTCAAACACGAGTTCGATGGCGTATCCGACAAAGCCGTACAATCGATAGACCTCATTGGGTCGGTACATCGCCGTACGGATACGGCTATCGATACCCCCTTTGGTCGGCAGCGTTTCTGCATCGGACACGACTCCATGTATAAGCATGGCTGCGGATAAGCCGATGTTGATGAGAGTGCGCAAAACGGTACTCATCGGCTTTGTCCTTGTATGGAAGTTGCCGTGGCGGATTCGTTAGGTACTTCGGCCTCTGCTTTGAATTCCACCACTTTGAAACCGAGCGGATTGGAACGGCGGTTCTTAGGATCGGCAGAGGGTTCAACATAGGTGTATTGAATCGTGGCAATCCAATGCGTTACCTGCTCATCGGTCCCACCCGCCGGACGCTTTGCTTTCACATAGCGCACTTGGGCAAGATCGGAGACCCCACTGAGG
This sequence comes from uncultured Steroidobacteraceae bacterium, assembly GCA_964597495.1. Lineage (GTDB taxonomy): Bacteria > Pseudomonadota > Gammaproteobacteria > Steroidobacterales > Steroidobacteraceae > CAZQYC01. The sequence goes on from CAZQYC010000095.1 coordinate 13,544, forward strand.
CGCTCGAAGAAACTGACCGAACTGACTTGAACGCTTACCGTCGAGCCATCCTTATAGATATTCAGCGGTGAGGTGGGGTTGGTTTTTGTCCATAAGCTATACCACGCTTGATTGCGGGCCGACGTGTGGAAGGCGCCGCATTCCTCGTAGTCGCTTTCCGCTGTCGCGAAGTTAAATCGTTCACAAATCGTTACATAGTGACTCAGAAAATAACGAGTAACTGCCTCGGGGAGTTGAGCGCTGCCGGCGTACACAGGAACCACATCGACGATCCCTGTGCTGTTATCAACGCGCACAACGAAGGGATCGACACGCTTCAACGGCATGAGCAGCATCAGTGCAATCGCAGTCATGAGCGCACAGGCCCAACCACCACCTGCGACTATCCATGCAATCCGCAGGATGCGCTGCGCCTGCGCGGCGCGGTCAGCGTCCCAGGAAGCCGCCTCGGAAAAGTAGGATTGGAGTGCCGTGTCTTTCACTTTGAATCATCCTGCAACGAGGAGGGATTAGTCGGCGTTGGCAACTTCTCCAACGGTTGCGTGCGAGTCGGACTATTGATTGGCTCCAACCGACCATCACATCGCACTTTCCCCATGGATGCACAGCCTACGAGGCAAGCAGCCAACCATACGATGATGAGAATTCTCATGAGTAGCCCTCTTTCAGCGCGCTCGAACTGCATTCTCGCGTTGCGGCACGAGCTGCCTCGTACCCGCCACGAGACCTCGGCGAAGTTGGTAGCCGGCCTTGCGACTTGAGCTGTCGTGCCGCGACGTATCTCGATCCATCAAGAATCCGCGCGCGAACTGTCCTGTGCCGCGACTTGCACGGCCAAGCCCCCAAGCGAGTGCGGCGCTCACCACTCCAAAGGAACTGAGCGAGAGGCCGCTGGCGAGTCCCGAAGCCATCGGCATCACTTGGCGCATGACCAGAAACGTCAGACCCGCCGCCATGCACACACGTACTGCATGGGCGATCTCGATACCCCCACCTGCACTCGCTGCCTGCTGCGCAGCTGTTGAAACTAGGGTTAGCATCAACGCGGCGGCCATGACGGCGAGGATGGTGATAAATGCATAGTTGGCCATCTGCGCGATCCAGGATTCGAAGAAGCGCTTCGTGGTCTCAAAAAAAAGCGACGCGATGAAGAGCGGGCCAAGCGCCAGAAGAATCGACAGCGCAATGCGCGACAAGGCAAGCAGGAAGATGGTGTAGATCGCCGTCAGGCCGACAAATAATTCAATGGCGAATCCGGCTATGTAATAAGAGAAGTTACCGTCCAGAATTCCGCCTTTCTGAAGCAGGAGATTGGCCGCATCATTTCCGGCGAAAATGATTTGATCGACGATCGTGACGGAGTCGTAGGCGCCGATCACGCGGGCGGCGAGGTCGGCGGGGGCATTGAAAAACGTATCGACGATGAGCGAGTTGTAAGCCCAGAGCTTAAGCGCGCCGCCTAAAATGATCGCGAGCGTCGCGATTCGCTTAAATCCGACGATCAGCGGTTCTTCAATCTTGCCGGTCAGCGAGAGATACCCCCACACCATCGTGTATACAACGGCCAGCGTGACGATCGTGGGTTCTAGCGCCGCGGCAACGCGTGCGGTGTTGTCGCCAATGTACGTGGCGAGCAACGTATTCAACCATGCATTAAATTCAGCGAAGAAGCCCATGGTGAATGTCCGTCAAATGGTTGGTCCGGTGCGACACGCAAGCCTCGGAACCGATCGTGACAACGGCCCCTAAACCAAACCGCACGCCGCGTGCCGCACCGAAACTGAAGTA
>CAZQYC010000096.1:0-15284 GCA_964597495.1 uncultured Steroidobacteraceae bacterium
CGATTGATCTAACGCCATCCACGCTGCATCTTGGCCGCGACGGTGAATAACCTTAATGTCGTGCGATCCCTTGATCGACACCCCTAACGCATTGTCATACGAGTCGTCGGTCGTGGAAGAACCCGGATGGCACCGCAGGGCCGGTTTCCGAACGTCACGATCGTCTGCCCACTAAGGAAGCCATGCCCGCTGCGTGCGCGCGCTCAACACCGAAGATGCCCCCACTACCGCGCCCTATTTTCGAAACTATCTACAGGGAGCCCTAGCCGTTGCTGAGAAGCCCGCAGAAGCCGTTGCAAGGGCTCAACACCAGGCTCGAGTTGATTCGCGATCTTGGCATCTGCCAGGGACGCCTTGTAGTTCTTCATGAAGAAACTGCAAGAGCCGCGCAAGAAATAGATTAGTCCATCTCGCCGACCCGCATTGATTGCAGCATTGTATTCTGAAAATGCAGCGGGCCAATCTTGGCGTTTGCGGTAAATTTCACCAATCGCAAAATGCGCTTCGATCATGTTCGAATCGCGACGAAGCGACTTCCTATAGCTAACTATTGCCATATTGCTGTCTCCTAGCGCTTCCTGCTCTTGACCAAGAAGGAGAAAAAAATCCGCGACGGTGGTGTCTAACCTTATTGCAGCGGTGATATCTGCAACGGCTTCTTCATGCTTCTTCAACGCCGCGAAAGTACGAGCTCTAGCGAAAAGCGGAGGAGTCGCCGATGGATCCAATTGCACCGCCTTGTGGAGATCCTCCAACGCTCTATCACATGCACCTTCAGCGCATAACAGGAGACCGCGATTCATATACAACAGGGCCTTTTTTGGCGCCAACTCAATGGCGGCACTGAAGGCCTTCATTGCCGCATCTAGCTTCCCAGCTTTTTCCAAACTCAGTCCTTTCAAAGTAAACATGCGGTCATCCAAAATCGGTCCGGCGCCTTCCTGGCGTTCAATCAGTGATAGAACAGCGTCGTATTTCCCGTCGCGATACAGAGCGTTCGCCTGATCATACGCGTCGTTGCGCGCCTCACCGATCGGAGCGCCTTGCGCATGCACCCGATCAGAGTGCAATGAGCAATATACGATCATACTGGCAAGCACTAGGGGAAATCGTTTCATTACCTCTCCATTCTATTTCCTGGGGGGAGTCAACACTAAGGCGACCGCACTCGCAGAGCCAGATCATTTTCCTGCGCATTTTCGCAGAAGCGTAACGACACCACCTCCGTCGCCGAAGGCCCTCACACTATGTATGCTAAATGAGCATCCATCATGCGTATGTTAAAGTTCTCTTTTTCGCTGGAGCTAGTTTGACTCTCGCACAGTCGTCTTTCGGCCATATTCGACAACGCCTCTTAGCCCAGGGGGAGCTGGCACCCTTGCCCGAAGCAAGGGCTCTTCTAATCGAACTCACAAGCGTAATCGACTCCCCTGCTTTTAAGGCTGCAATCAAGCGTTCACGCACCCTTGAGATGATGCGCGAGCGATTGCGAACCAGCCTCTTTCACCTCAATCTGAAATTTGAAGCCGCCGCGGAGAATTACCCCTACGATCCACCCTTTCACGATCCGTTTCCGTTCCGGCCAACCCTTGAAGCGATAGAAGAAGCCTCGAAGCTTTTAGAAGTTGCTCAAAAGACGACCGGTTTTCAGCACGAGATCCAGCGTGCGCTTCTGGATTGCACGTTTTTTGAAGATTTAGAAGTCTTGATGCCGGAGGCCGCGAAACAAAGTCAAGAGCGGGTTTGGTCGATAAATGATGTCGCAGCTGAACCTGTGGATGCCTACGAGGATCTTCAAGCTCGCCTCGGTCGTCATGGGGAACTCGCGGCATTTCCGGAATTCGAACCAACCGTCCAGAAGATCTTGAAAAGTCTTAGTTCCGACGAGGTTCGCGCGTATCAAGCAAAAGACCCAGCCTTTGCCGCCTACTGCGACGCCGCTGTCGCCGAACTCGAAATCGCACGACATCCGAACGCGAAAGCCACTCGCGTTCAAGGAGCTGCAACCGCACCTTTTGCGTATCGAAGAACCCTCCAAGCTTTAGAGCAAGCCGTAATGGTGCTCGATACTCGCGATCGCTTGAAGTATCCAGAAGGCATCAACTGGCACGAAGTGGAGCTTTCGTGGTATCACGGCGGCAAACCCAAGGTTCTAGGCCTATATCACTTCAACCGCTATAAGTACCAGCTGGGGGGACTCCTTGCAGACCGTGAGGTTGTCCTATGGCCGGATGCGGACGGTGTCTCGTTCGGAACTTTGATCCGACTTCGTGTAGTGCCCATCGGCATCATCGACGCCCAAGACCATACATCGCGACTTGATCGGCACCACAACACTCCGATCGATGCCTGGTATCACGATGCCAATCATGTGCGAAGAATGTGGGGATACGACAAGCGAAAAGCGCAAAAGAGGGATGCAGTCGCCATTCCGCAGAAAATGGCGATATATCGAGAACAGGACGCATTTATCAAGGACCTTTTCGCGAAAGTGGACCCCAGAAATGCCGTGGATGCGAACGATCGCGAATTGAGAAAGGGAATTCGAGTACTGATGTTCGAGACCATTCATGAAACCGCCCTCACTCCGGATCGCGAATCGCTCCTGCGCGATCTTCTTCGAGCACCCGCGACTCCGCAACCGTTTGAGGTCCAGATACAAGCCCCGATTTCGAACCTTGAAGACATTCGGACTTTCGACGGTAACTTGAAAAGCGGCGCCGACCAGCTCTCCTTAGAGCTCAGGAGACCTACGACGGTGCGGTATTTTTACGATCGGGCACCGGGATTTTTGGCGAACGTTGATAACAAGGTCAGATGGGGATTCTTCGATTCGCCCTTCGATCCCAAAAACTACGTGAACCTACCCGAATACCGCATTCCGAAGAAAGTGGGCGAATCGGCGACACGACTCTTCGAGCTTCTTGAGCATCCCGCCCCTCCAATGCAGGAGCTCGTGAAACAAGCAACGAACCGATCTGGACAGCAAGAACTGTGGAATTACTTTGGATTGAAGGATGCCCAGGTTGTCGTCGTGTCGGGGATGGACGTTCTCAACGTTGCAGCGGCAGATGAAATTCACGAAAACTGGCGACGAAACTCGCCATATATGGAGCGCTGGAAGCCTACGAATGCGAAGCTCATGGACGGGACTGCCGTTTATAGTCTAGTCACGATGAAAACCTACCTGGAAGAGCGCGGCATTCCGCGGTATGCGCACGAACACTTCAGGCTCGATAAGGACCCGGTAAGTGGAGAACCCATCCTCTACGAGGATTTGAGAAATTTGCCCAACGCCTGGCTCGCGCCGAATCATCGAAACGAAAATATGATGTCAGGCGCAACTGGCGTAAGTGTCGTAGATCGAATCTGGCGCAAGAACTTGAACTTCACGACGCTTGACGATGTCGAACGTTGGCTTGTAGCTGCCGCACAAACCGTTCATCAGGCGGTGCTCGATCGAAATGCAAATGGCGCCAGAAATAATCCTGCTTACAACAAGCATTGGTTACTCTTGCCGTCTCAGAACCAAGCCGCCGACCTGGATTTGATCCGAATTGCCTTCGAAGCCCGCAACTCAAAACCCAGCAGCATTTCGACTGAAAAAGTCACCTTGATCCGAGAGGGAATTCTGCGTCTTTACAGGAAGATCCGCTCGAAACAGCCGATTAGATGCTGCGCGGCTCATCTAGCTCGCGTTTGAACGTCGTCACAAAGGCGCGGACATACATGTCACTAGGTGCACCTCCGACACGGGGTTCCTCGATCACATCTCCGGAAGCACGAGATTTCCAGGCATCGCGATAACACTGAGCTTGTAGTGATCGCCACTCGAGGAATCGGGGTCAATCGAAAAAATTCGATTCAATGTCGCGACCTCCTTCAATCCCCCGAGCCTCCGACCGGCGTGCGCGCACAATAACGACAGTTCGCGGAAGAACATTATGAGATAGGCCGATGTCGTCGTAACCGATATTGGCGCCATAGGATCCATCCGGCAATCGGCATGATCAATATTATTGCGAGCCAGATCCATCGACCACTTGCGGTCGTTTCGACTAACGCATTTTCATTCTCTTGTACCGACGATTCCGTGCCCGGATAAAACTTAGAGTACTTCTTTTCCATTCCCTGATTTAATTCACGCTGCACTCGCCGAAACTCGGATGCTTGCGTAACCGCTTGTCGACCTAGCAACCGCTGCTTTTCAAGCTCCAGTTCACGGCGCTCCTCCTCTGAAATTACCCGCCCGGGTACTGACGACGGCGGTTCCAGCGAATTGTCGCGGCTAGTCGGATCGACGAACGGCTTATCGGGGTCCGCATTTTGGAAGGGCAGCAAACCACTCAATTGCTCGGGCGTATGCGTTTTCTGAATGGTTTGTTTGAGGTGACTGGAAAAACTCTCGAGATCCGGTACGGTCGCGTTGGAAGGAGTATCGAACGTTGCCGCTTTCTCACTCGCATTGGTTTCGTTTATCTCACGCCTTTCGATTTTCATATTGCCCATCTGATTGACGGCAATATCTTCACTGTCGATGGGCTCCCCTCTTGCCAAAGATCCATCGGCATTGAGCAGGATTCGCTGCCCAACTTCATTCACTACGACACCACCCACGTAGCGAAAACGTCCTTCGCGACAATCGACCAGCGGACAGGGGAATACATTGTTCCCTCTCACCAGTAAGATGTCTTGGTCTCCGACATCGAACAGCGGTTGGCCGCCCGTCATCATAACGGTGCCAGGTTCTTTACCGGGGCCGCCCATAAAGCGTAACGTCGCGAGCGACTGACTGTAGTTTCCCTTGAGAATGCTATGCACTCTGTAGGTAACAAAAGTGTAAGGAATATTGGCGGCGCCAGCGTTCTCTGCTGATGAGTAGCGGTATTGCACCTTAGTAACCACACCACGAAAAACGAAATCGGCGTCAAGTAGTTTCTCATCGATGCTGCGTGGCGGATTCGAGAATACCAACTCACCGTAGCCTCCGGTTAGCATCACTGTCAGCGCGATGGAAATCCACCGTCGACTTCTGGATACAAACATTAATGGGCCCTCCATGCTCGGGCTAGACATCGCTTAGTTAACCCGCCGAATACCGGCGACCACTCGGTAGCCGGTATCCGACGAACCTTCTCAGTTGACGCGAATGCCGATATAGGTAGCGTTATTGGTTTCGGTCACCTCACTCAAGGTGCCGTCTTCATCGACGATCGCTCCTATCCAATAGTTAGTACCGCTAGTGAGATTCGATGGAATGGTGATCGGCGCCTGGAAGGTAAACGCCGTATCGCGCGCCAAGAACATACCATCGCGACCGCCGATACGAGTATCGGTAGCTGCAGTGATAATGTCGTTGGTCGATACGAAATAGCCGACCTCGGTGCTCTGCCCCGTTTCACCGTTGTTCTCGTAGGTAAACTCGATCAAATAACTTTGACCTTTGGTCACGTTGTAGCGCGGCTCGCCATTGACGGTGGAGAAACTCACCGCGCCGCCGGTGGACGTCAAAATTCGAGTACGGCTGTGCGTGCTGTACTCACCGCTGGAACCCGTATGACGCCAATGGGATATCGATAAGTCCTGAACGGTTCCCGGATTCGTACCATACAGCGCGACGATGCCATTATTGGCATCCTCGCCCAAGTACGAACGTGTCGTACTGCCATTGGCATGGGTGTGAGTCCAATCCTGACCCATGATGTTGTAAGTGTTAGCCGTGTGCGCCAAACCTAAAGCATGCCCTAGTTCGTGCAATGCCGTGGTTTGGAATGGCCGATTGCTTCCGGCATAGCCGATTAGGTCTACTTTGGCCATCGAAGTGGTGTAAGCGACTGTGTTATCGAAGCGCACATCCGCTTCTGTAAAGCGGCTGGTGTTGCAGTTCCACCATAAGTTAGTGATTGCGGGCGCACCAAATCCGCTGGAAAACCAGACTTCATTTTCACCATTGCCAAGACCGACGGCCGGCTCGTTCCAAAGAACGCTGAAATCGAAAGCTCCTGCGTTTTCATTGGTACGCCCAATCGACGTACTGAGCGAAGTCTGCCATACCCCCGCAGGAAAACTCACACCGCTGGCCCGCAGCGTCGTACCGCTTCCGTTCCAACGGATGTTGCTCCCGTTGCAGGTAAACAGAGTATAGGCGTGCACAACACTGGTCGCAGACATTCCCATCAACAGCGCGCACGCAGTAGCCATCCTAATTGTCGACTTCATTTTAAACCTCCCGAATAAATGAATTAACCGCCACAAATACCCCCGACTCCGACAAGCGATCAGTATTTATAGAATTCATACCGATCAAATCGGCCATTGATGAAAACAAATTTAGTGATGATCTTTTCCCGGATGCAGGACTAAGAAGCGGCCATGTCATACATCGGTTACAGCAACTTACCGAGCTACAACTTCATGAGCAAAGGAGGCGAATGCGGCCGTTTAAATTTGAGCGATGAATTATCTACAGCGCCCTCAACACGCAGCACACATCACGCAACGCTAAAGAAAATCGCTACGATAGATTGGGCGAAACGCGATGACTCTATTCAGAGAAGTGTTTTGCAGATCGTGCGCACTACCGCAGACTTCGATGCCGATCAAGCAAAGAGAACGAAGGCGCGTAGTCGGCATCAGTGGCGTCGAAACACACTAATGCGATCGTCGCCCATTGAATCAATGAGAACGCGGTTCCCGACTTGCAGAGCACGACGTCGCCGTGCGCAGTGTTTCGAGGATCGAGCTCCAAGACTACCCATTCGGAATGGCACTCGAACAACGCCGTTACGGACACGCACTCACCTCGAGACAAATCCCCCTCTTGAGCTGACGAGAAATCATTGAATGCGAATACGCCTTCTTACTCACCGCATGGGTTACCGATAATTGAGATGATGCTCGCGTGTCGGCACCGAGTTATCCCTCGTTGCCGAAGAACCTTCAGACTAGTATCCCCTTCACTTACTATCAGAGAGTCGCATGAGCTCCAAACGCCGCGAATACGAACGACGTGTCAATCGAGTCGTCGACTATGTGGAGCGAAACCCGGCCGCGGAATTGTCGCTGGAAGGGCTCGCACGCATTGCGAACTTCTCTCCCTATCACTTTCATCGCGTCTTCCGTGCGATCACGGGCGAAACCTTGTTCGACTTCGGTCAGCGCCTGCGCATCGAGAAAGGCGCCCGAATGTTGCTCCGCTCAAAAGAGCGAAGCGTACTGGAGACAGCGCAATCTTGCGGCTTCGCCTCGGCCGCTACATTTGCACGTGCATTCAAGGCGCACTTCGGAATGAGTGCAACCCAGTGGCGGAACGACGGGCATCGGGCGTGGCGCGAACGTGGGAATCGCAATCTCGGCAACGAACTTAGCAAGGCAAGCAAAGCAACCAAATCGGGCGCCGGTAATACTGTCAGCGTGCGTAGGATCGATGCCGGAAAAATTCGGATCGGGACACTTCCCAGCTATCGAATCGCGTATATGCGTTACGTCGGGCCGTATGGACCGAAGGGTATTCCGCAGCTCTGGGGAAGACTCGCGAAGTGGCGAACGGCGCGGGGGTTCGGAAAGGATGCAACCGTGCTCGGCTTGGCGTACGACGATCCGCGGATAGCCGCGGCGCAAACCTGTCGGTACGACGCGTGTGTCACGGTTCCGGGGGATTTTGTTTCGGACCGACACGTCAACGTGGTCGACACCGCCAGCGGACGCTACGCGATCTGTGGATTCGACGGCATGGCAGCCGACATTGTCAAAGCATGGAACCGCGCATTCCGCGATTGGCTTCCGGACAGCGGCTTCGAGCCAGACGACAAGCCGGTCATCGAACTCTACGGCAGCGGCAGCCCCCATCCGACGCAAGCGTTCAGTTGCGAGTTGTGTTTGCCTGTAAGACCTCTTTAGTCATTTTGAGGAACAACGTTGAAGTTACTTACCGAACAAACCGTTTCCATTCGCTGCGACGTTCACACAGCCTTTGCCTACGTCAGTAATATGGAGAACTTCCCTCAATGGTTTCCCGGCGTGCGTTCGGTCGTGTCGGCGAATCCGCTCCCACCGGCAGAACCGGGTAAAGAATACCTGGAAGTCGTTGCGGCACCGAACGGTGAGGAACGCCAGATCCTGTCGCGAGTGAAGGAAGTGCAGCACGATCGGTTGTTCGTGACGGAGGGAGAGTATCCGCCTCTGTTACCCAGGATGGAGATTTCGCTGCGCTCGGAAGACGCAAATAACTGCGCAGTCACGTGGCGAATGCTAAGTCGAAACGATACTCCGGAGTCAAACTTGCCGTGGCTGCCTACGGCACGACAAGCCATCGAAGAACGCGCCAGGCTCGGCGTTTCGCGGTTGAAAGAAAAACTAGAGAACGACTGAGGCCGGCCCTTGGAAACTGTACGACACCTCACCGCTCCACAAAGAACACCACTCCAAAACTGCCTCGCCGTTCGGAGTCGCGACTACAACTCAACGGGTGAGCGCTGCTTGCACTTCTGCAGCAAGGATATTGGCCGTTCGTACTAGGGTTTACCGTCGCCGGCGCTTGTTTCATCCATCGATTTAAAACGCCAAGCAATCGGATCGCGACCCACAAGAACATGCTCACTGACCAACGACTCGAGGCGCTGAAAAGGTTCCAGGATTCGCAGGCGTACTAAACATCACCGCCGCGCGATTTCCGTCGGCTACGGCGATATCGGGCAACAGATCGCCGTTGAGTTGCGCGATCGCGACGCCGACCGGTTCGTACACGCCACGATAGTTGGTGGCAGCGAGAAACGTCGCCGGCCTTGAAGCATCTTGGAGCAATACGGAAATGGTTCCGGTGCTTGAACCGCCCGTGTTAGCCACGACCAAATCGGGATGGCCGTCTTTATTCAGATCGCCGATCGCCACATTGACGGAACCCGGCGCCGTCGCCCAGCGCACCATCGGCAAAAAAGCTCCGGGAAGCGTCGGATCCTGCGTTAACACTGACACACCCGAAGATCCAGCCCCGTCACGGCTCGGACCATAGTTCGTGAAGACAATATCGTTCCCATGAAAACCGAACGGTCCATCGATATAGATATCGTCAATCTTGACGGACGTCGGTTGAGTACCCGCTGGAAGGTCAACGCGTGGTAGAAAGAAACCACGAGTCGCAGGAATGGAACCTGAAAAGAAAATCGAGAGCGTACCGACCCCGTTAGAATCAACCGATACGGCCACAACGTCAGGCATTGCGTCGTCATTGACGTCGCCTATCGCAACGGATGTCGTTCGCCGTCCAATCTCGAGTCGGGTCGCTGGAAGAAAATGCCCACGCATGTCTTGATAGATCACGATAACGCCGCCTTGATCGCTACCATCGGCAACGGCGATGTCCTTGAGCCCGTCATAATCCACATCACCCACCACCACGTCGTACGGAACGCCGCCGGTATCGATATTGAAGGCAGGGTGATATGTCCCCAACGGCGCACCCAACAAGGGGGAAAATATCGATATGTTTGCGGACCGCGAATTCGCCACGATGATGGGGGGAGTATTCGAGACTCCGCCAAGATCGGCGACGGCGACTGCAGATGGATTGAATCCCGCCGCCATATCGAGCGCAGGCTGAAATGAGTCGAATCCGAGTCCATTGTGAAAAAGAATGCTCGCGAAACCCGCGTTGGGATATGAGCCGTCCACGTGCGTCACTGCCAGCACGATATCCGGCGCGAGATTCTGGTCTAAGTCTCCGATTGCAATCGAATTCGGAACGTCGTAGGGACGGAACGACGGATAGAACGATGACGTGCCTTCGCCGCAAGCGGCACAGCCCAACGCAACGCAGAGCACCATTAACATTCTCATTTCCATTCCTCCGTCGCAGTTAGCTGCTTTGTAATCGCCCGCGCCCACGTCCGACATTGAAGCTTCGGAACGTGCTCAGGAGGTAGGATATAGAGTGTATTTGGAATTTTCGATAGCGCGTCGACGGCTCACTCAGCGACTACAGTTCACGCCGAACAGCTCGGCAACCTCATCGGACACCGTCAACCACGAAGGCGCTGCATTTCAGGCCTATTCACGTTCCAGATTCAGCCGCAGATGCTGGATATCTGAACTTACCAAATCGACCACGAAGTCAGGCTCACCGCGCTTTCTTTTAACCAGTACGTCTTCGCCGTCGTCGGTCTCGGCCTTAAATCGGTCTTTCGGCAACTGCGCTTTAAAGGCATCGCGAATATCCTTCGCCACTCCATTTTCGCTGCGACCTTCGACTATGTTCGCGGTGACGACAAGAGGCTCGCCCTTGGCGGGTATAACTCGAAACTGAATGGTGCCCGCACTTTCGGCTTTGCCGTCGCATTCGATACGCCAGGCGTTCGACGGCTTCGCCGCTTCTGCAGCGTCAGCATGTTGTCCAACGAGCTGCCCGATGAACGCCATGGCTCCGAGGAGGATCGCGCCCATTCGCGACATGCGAACCCGGCTTAGTGATTCGTTACACATACGAGCTCCGGTAGATAAGTCGCTCGAAGCGTAACCGGAGCGTATGTGACGAACCATAGGTGAATGGGGAGGTTCGCAAAACGTAATGTTTATCGGCCAACGGTTGTTAATTCGGCCGAGATCTTACCCAGTCATCCGGGGGCGTGATCGGAATGCTGTTCTCTTGTAGCGCGGCTTCCCAAACCTCCACTTCACCCTTCGTACCGGCATGCAGCCGGCTTAAGAGTGCAACGGACAAGTTGATTTGGTTGATCTGATAGCTCAACCACTCCAAGCGGCGTCGGGCAGCGGCAAGTTCCCGCCCCAGATCGGAATCGACCGGCGTCCATCGACGGGGAGCACTGACCCCGACGGCTTGCACGAAATAGCTGTCGCCATTGCGAAACTGCTGCATGACCTTCAAACACGACTCTCTCGCTTGTTGCGTGTCACGACAAAAATCGATGATCGGTTTCGTTTTCGGCAGCGGCAAGGCAAGGCTCGATGTCGTACCAATCAAAAAATCAAGCGGCGAATGACCCGTAAGCCGCTCCGCCGTTAGGTCAACGGGCGGTGGCAAACGCACCGAGCTTATGTTTCTTTCCATCAACGCATAGATCTGCATCGGATAGATATCGAATCGTTCGTGCTCGGCCATCGCACTCAGCGCTTTGAGTTGTTCACCGGAATTACCGGCGCTACGCGTGAATTCACCCAACCACCCATACGCATTACGAGGATCGACGGAACGAAGCGCTTGTTCGTAAGGCGTCTGGTCGCAGCCCTCGAGCTCACCGCACACCATTAGCGCCGCAAAACGTATAACGGCATTGCTGGAGTCGAGCACTGCCGCGCGGTTCAATAAATCCAACGCCTCTTGCACACTCGCCTCGTGTTCTTTGGAATACGAAGGCTGTACGACTAACAATGCCGCCGCGACCAGCGACTCCGCATCGCCGCGTTCGATCAAGTGAGCGATCATCGCCTTGATCCAAGGTCGCCAGTCGACATCTTGAAATTTCGGAGCCGAAACGGACTGGGACTTGGTTAGCGGCGTTAACTCGTGGGGCAACTCCGGCGTGAGCGGCTGCGGCGACATTTTTTCTACTGGCGCGGCTTCTTGAGTGGCGACACCCGGCTTGGTCTGCTGTTCACCGATGAAAACGTAAAGAGCGAAACCGCACACCACCATGAGAACAATCGGCGTTGCCCACGATCGTCGGTTCGGCGCCGCAGGCAGCATCGTCACTTCCTTGGTCGTTCGACGATCGCAGATGCCATAAGGTGGCGTGTCAATTGATCGCTCAAGGTTGCAGCTCAATAACTACAGCGAGCCTGGTGAGATCGTCCAAAATCGGCTTGAGTGAAGGATTGCCGTAGAGCGCGAGCATAATTTCGTGCTTGGCATTCGGCAAAACATGCAGTGATGCCGGAACGTTATTCGCAATCAGTTTTTGTAAGAGCGATTGCGACTGAGCGAGCGGGACAAGATCGTCCTGGGCGCCGTGAAACAAAAGCACCGGCGGATTGCCCGCCCGCACTTTGAAGATCGGCGAGCCAAGATCATAGGATTTGCCGCCCATATAGGCGTCAATATCGATCTTCAATTGCGGCAGGGCCGAGTTCGCAACCAGCGCGGCAAGATCAGTCGGACCCGCGGCACTCGCAATGGCGGCGATGCCGGAATTCTCTTTGAGCCCCGCCATCAGCGCGAGATTTCCACCCGCGGAATAGCCAATCAAAATAATCTTGCGCCGATCAAAACCGTAGGTCAGCGCTTGACCTTTCATCCAGGAGATGGCCGCTTCAACATCGTCGATTTGCGCGGGATAAGCGTGGTGATCGGCCGTGAGGCGATAGTCCATCGACGCAGCGACAAAACCTCCTTGCGCATACAGAGACGCAAAGGGCGCCATATCATTCTTGCTGCCTTGCTTGAATCCACCGCCGTGAATGAAGAGCAGCGCCGTGCGCTTCACGGGTTGCGTTTGCGCAGGGACAAATAGATCCAATGTTTGGCCAACCGATCCGTACGCAACATTTGCAACTTTGGTTGGCGCTTGCTGAGCCTGCGCTAGGCCGCCGAAACAGATCGCAAGACCCAGCAAGACTAACGAATGGATTTTTGCAGGCGCCATGAAGTTCTCGGTGACCGGAGCGCGGGAATAGATTAATAGATTACTAGGCAGTCCGTGAGTACCCGAGGCTTTTACGACCACTTGAGAACCCGACTACACGCGCGGCGAGAGGCTCGTGTAGAAAATCGACGCTAGCAGCAAGCTGGCTGCGGTCACGACGATCGCCCATCGCGCGGCCTTCTTTAGCCTGCTCTCTTTGCTCTCGCGCACCGCAGACGGTTCGTCATCCGCACTTCCCCTCGGGATAAGAAGGAGCGCGAATAATCCCGCGATCAAATAAGCGGGTAGCAGCTGCAGACGCGGACCTTCCCCGATGAGTTGCATGGCGACCACTCCGACCGCGACGATGCGCAGCCACCGATTTTGATCATCGCTGATCAGCTGCGTCGGCCAAAAGAAGACGCAGGCAGCGAGCGCGATAAAAATAGCAACGTCGACCACACTCCAGAACAACATGCGCGATCCCCTAAGTTCTTGGCGGCTTCTGACTTAGAGGGTCGGCGTTAGAGTCTTTGACACGGCGCCGACGGCTTGGTGAACGTGGAGAGTGATTTCGGCATCGCAGATGCGACGCGTTTAGCGACGCAATTCCGGTGCTGTGTTCAATGCGTCCTGAAGGACTAGAAAAGCCTTTTCGGACGCCTTTTTCGCCGCAATTGAAAAATCGGCATACACTTCGTTGGAAGTCACCGTCGCCGACTCCTCGATGTGCTTCTGCCAAATCTCCTTGCCTTCGCCGTCGATTGCCTTGCAATCGATTTTCACGGTGAAATTTGTCGGCATCCAGGTAAACACGCCGGACGACGACGAATTCGTTACAAAGGTGGGAGTAAACGCGACGAAGAGATTATTCGCCTTGAGCGATGCAGCGTCCGGCGGTGCGTCAAGTCGCTTGATATCCTTGAATACGTTGTAGAGCACCTTTTGAAAAGCGGGCTCGAGTTCCTTGTAGGGGTAGTAAGCAACCTTGTCGCCGCCGCCGCCTGGCGATTCGACTTTCTTGGCGCGATCCGCCTCCGAAATATAGTAGCCGGCCGCTTTTTCGATGGGCACGATCTTATTGCGGTCGATAGCCCGCAGATCGGGCGTAATAACGATCGGATGCGCACAGCCTGCCAGCGCCGCAAGTAAAAACACGGGCGCAAGATGTCGAATTGACAGCATTCTCATTCTCCCTGTCGAAGGTTTTGTTTTCTACTTTTTCAAAGCCGCGATGAACTTGGGGTCGGCATAAAACTCCCCAAGCAATTTCTGGATGACGTTGGGATAGTTCTGATTGGCTCGCGGAATCGCTACCGCTCCCGCAAAGCTCGACTCCCATTCGATGCGAGCGGATTTCGAGGCATCGTACGCGGTCGCCCCATCTCGTTTTACCATCAGTCTAGCTTCCATTTCGGCAAATCCCAGCGACGCACCCGAACCGTCGAGCACGTTTCGAACCAACACGCCGCTAATCTCAATCTTGGAATTTGGATCCAACAGACGCGCGTCTTCGAATTCTTGCTTGAGCGCTTCCTGAAGAAACGCGGTGAATGAACCGTAGGGCGAACTGTAAGTTCCGGCGCGAATGGTCAGTTTATCCACGTTAACTTTCGCAGTCGGATCCTTGCTGATTGGACCGATGTTAGTCGGCGCTAGGTTTGCCGCCCGAAGTTTGCCGACATTGTCCATGTTCGAATTGTATTTCGGCGCATTCGTGGAACAGCCCATCGCGATTGCGCAGACGACAAGCAGCGCGCAACATTGTGATTTCGTCAGCATGGTTTTTCTCCTTCCGATCCATCAAGTTAATTATTGTAGAACTGCCTATGCAGGGAGTTCTCTATCGCATCTATCCATCAGTCTGTTGCCATCAGCCTGTTGGCCAAAAGAGCTGGCCGTCGAGACGACCGCCGCCCAGCCCGCCGCGCATTATAAGGTATCGATGACTGCACAGCGCAAGCCGGATTAATTGGCGGCAGGCGCATGGGGGAATGGAGGCATTCTTCGAGACGTTCTCACAACTGCAGCTGCCTCCGGCACCGAAGGCTCATGCCGTTGGTTTGGAGCGCATTAAGTAGTACATTCATCGGCTACCTGTTTCGACAATGACTACTATGAGCTGGAAATCCGAATTAGATGAACTGGAGCGGCGCCGACAGCTGGCGCTGCAAATGGGGGGCGAGGAAGGGATCGCTCGACAACACTCCCACGGCAAGCTGACGGTGCGCGAAAGGATCGAGCGCCTGCTGGATCCCGGAACTCTTCAAGAATTTCGCATGCTAGTGGGTCACGCGACCTACGACGGAGAGCAACTGACCGGTTTTATACCGAAACCTTCGGTGGAGGGGTTCGGGCGCATTGGCGGACGCAAAGTGGTCGTCAACGGCGGCGATTTCACGGTGCGCGGCGGCGCTGCTCGCGAGTCGGGCGGTCTCGGGGATGAACTCTCTGCCACCCAACGAGCTACCGAATGGCGGTTACCGTATGTGCGCTTGCTCGACGCCGTCGGCGGCAGCGTGCGTTCCTTCGAAACTTTGGGGCGCACTTATTTACCCGATGGAAATCTTTGGTCTGCCCAGGAAGTGGCACTCCTCAATCGCAGCCCCGTCGTTTCGGCGGTGATGGGATCGGTGGCTGGATTACCGGCGATCAATGCCTGCATCGCGCATTTCAATCTGATGGTCAAAGACACCAGCCAGCTTTTTCCAG
>CAZQYC010000097.1:0-15056 GCA_964597495.1 uncultured Steroidobacteraceae bacterium
CGGTCACTTTGTTTTTCGGAATCGGAATTACAAATCCATCAACGTATGTGCTCATGATTACACCTTTGGGACTGCTATCTAGAGTTTAAAGGAAATGGATGAGTGTGCACTGTGGCCGGAGGGCCCTCACGGTGTCACGGGGCGGTCGACTACGGCGCAGATCTCTTGGCGGTTGAACGCGAGCTGCCGCATGCGCACGCGACGGTAGCCGTAGCGGCCGATGCGCTCGGCGATCGCGGGCAGTTTTTCCGCGAGCGCGGGGTCGGTCAGCTTCAACGTCAACACGAGGCCTTCCGGCCGGGCGCCACCTTGCGTCAGCACGCCGTCGAGCGTGTCGAGCGTGTAGTTCGGCGCGACGTTCGCGTCCATGACGAGCCAGCGGCAGTCGCGGAATATGCTGCGTTTGACGTTTTTCGCTATCGCGCGGATGTGCGTGAAGTTGGGGTGCGCGAGCACCTCGGAGTCCATCTCGGCCGGATCAATGCCCGTCACGAGCAAGCCGCGATTGAGCAGCGCGAGACACGACCCGCCAGGTGAGCTGCCGATCTCAACGCAGCGGTCGCCGGGCTGGATCGGGAGCTCCGACCACTCGAGTGCTTCGACGATCTTGAGGTATGCGCGCGAGATCATGCGCGGTGGCAGCGCGATCGGCGGCATGCCGCCGGGCCAGCGCGTCTCTGGGGTTTCTGCGCGATGCCAGCCGAGCCACCATTCGTCGCGTTCGACGAGCACGACATCGACGATCTCGCCAATCGCGATCGGGCTGTTCACCACGGGAGGCTCGCTACGCGCCGGTCGGTTCTCGACAAGCAGCGCGCCGAGCGAGCGCGCGAGCTCGGCGGCGGCGCCGTCATAACCCTCGTCGCCAGGCAGCGCGCGATCTCGCTGCCAAACGTGCAGATGGCGGATCGGCTCATCCGGCAGCTGCTCGCCGACGAGCCGCCATGCGTCGCGCGCGAGCTGCGCGTCGTCGCTGCCGACGACCTTGCCGAGCGAGTAGCCCCAGGTGCGCGCGAACACACTGCGCAGCACGAAGTCGTTTGCGAGATCCTCGGTCGAGCGAAACGTCACGAAGCCCGGCCGAGAGAACGCGAACTTGAGGTCGGGATGCTCGCGCGCGATCTCGTTCTTCAGAGCGCGCTCGGCGCCCGATTGAATTGCGATAAAGACAAAGCGGGAATGCATAGTCCCTCATTGGACACGCATCAACTTTTCCAGTCAACGGATTTGCCAGTGAAGACTTACTTGGTTAACTCGAAGTCGCTGCGAGACTCGCACATTTATTTAGGTAGGCGCTGAACAAGTCCACGCTTTGGTACCGGGAATAGGATATGCGGTGTATGCAAAATTGCTGACGAAATATACCGGATATCCTATTCCCGGTACCGAAGCCCGCGCTTGCCAACTGATCAGTGAGTGGCGCCGGGTTTCCCGCAGCAATGCTTATGCTTCTTACCGCTTCTGCAAGGACATGGGTCGTTTCGCACGATTTTCGATGAAGGACGCCGAATTGGCGCAGACGGGCTCGTTCTACGTTGGAGCCAGTATTTGTGTAGCTTGCGCACCGAATCGAGAATTGCGCGTTGCTCACGCTCTTGGTCAGCGTCGCTCATTGCGTCAATCTGTTCCCAGCCTTCTTCGGTACCCCACAAACGAATCGGGCGCAGAAGTTCATCGACATCGGTGCCACCCTCGTCCCAAGCATCAGCATCCAGTCCTACACCACGCATGTAGCCAACACTCCACTCATCGACGATAAGATAAGTCTTGCTTCCCACCTCGCGCTCTAACAACAACGGCTCGTAGTCTTCCGGATAGCTAACAAGCATCGAGGCGATCGAGTTCAGATGACGCAGGAGGAGTCCGAAAATGTTCTCGAAATGCTCCTTCGATTCCCAAATGGGTTCCGTTTCTCCCCATATAGCGGGTATCCATCGGGAGGGAGGGATCGCGTTTGGACCGCTAGCGATTGCAGTGAGGAAACCATCCAGCTCCGACACGTCGAGAATACCCTCATCGCCGTTGGCCGCAGCGATTGCGTCACTGACGTCTTCGTCAACTCGATCGAGCAAAAAAACGTCTAACTCATCGAGTTCTTTTTCATCGAGAGGGTCAGTGAGGCGCTTCTTCAAGGTGCAGACTCAAGAAAATTAAACGAGGCTACCGCTTCGCTTTCGGAGAGGAGTTAGCTGGAGGAGTATCAGACTTGAATTTCCGCGAAAGTATCCATGCCGAACGTAGGATATACGGCGAATAGAGCGACCCAGAAAAATATACCCGATATCCTACGTCCGGCACTGACCGTCGCACAGACCACCGATACGTGCGGTTCCTGACCGGCCTCGATGATTCACTTACTCGTCATGCGTGGATCCGGAGGAAAGGATTTCGATCGCACGATCGTAGCCGTCGTCCGCGCCGAAGTCGGTGCTGATCGAAAACTCGTCATCGGCGAACCCTGCGATATTCGCGTAAGCGGCGATCGGCAAGACAGTGAATCCGTAGCTATCACCCATGAGATTGATATGCACCAATACCAAGTCGTGAATCGCAAGCCGATCGCGGAGCACACTCAGAAAATTACAGTTCTTTAGCTCCGTCCCATCGCCCTGTTCAAGCAACGTATCTATGAATGCCCAATCGAAATCGCGAAGTCCGAAACGGACAAGCATCGGCTCGATCTGCGAGACCGTCTCGTCCGGCTCCGAGCGCCAATCGATCGACCCCATCAATTGGCATTTCGCGAATACCTCTTCCATGACCATAAAAGGTGTAACGTCGTCTGGACTTTCGACACGACCAACGACTTCGGCGATGTCCGGCTCGTCCGCCGCAGACTCTCGATCGCCGAATTCTTCGAGGAATGCCGGCATATCATCGATCGCTTTTAGAACCAGCGAAAGTGCCGCGCCGTTTCCGCACGCCAGTGTTTCCGCCAATACGCGCATATCCGCTGGCCGCGACTCGGGTGAATGTCTTTCGACATCGTCGGCCTTACTTCGATGTCGCCACGCTGAATAAATGAGCCCCGCCGCGCCTTTGGCCACGGCCCAAACGATACGAACGATCATCAAGGGAACAAACAGAACACCGCCGAAACTCTGCGCGGACGGCCGTGTATCGGCACCATCCTTCCAATACCTTCGCTTTCGATCATGCGCTTCCTGATAGCCGTCGGCGACAAATGTCGCACGATCCGCGCCGCGGACCTTCTTCCCTTGCCAGTACACGCCGCTCTTGTCCGCGAA
The DNA here is from genome assembly GCA_964597495.1 of uncultured Steroidobacteraceae bacterium. Classification (GTDB taxonomy): domain Bacteria; phylum Pseudomonadota; class Gammaproteobacteria; order Steroidobacterales; family Steroidobacteraceae; genus CAZQYC01. The sequence continues at coordinate 3,249 of CAZQYC010000097.1, forward strand.
ATAATCGAAGCCAAGATGCACAAAGGATCCGATATCGACATGCGACTGAGGTTCGCGGGCTACATAAACCGCTCTCGCATCGCGAGTGATGTAGATACCGTCGAGTTGTTGGTACGTAAGTGGATCGATCCCCGTAACCTTGACACCCCGATCGTAGAGACAAGACTTGTCGCGTGCGGTGTATGCGTCGATCGTTTCGAAGTCCTTTGCGCAGGCACCCTCCACGCGGCGATTCAGGTAGTAAGCAAATTTCGCATTGCGCGCGTGACTTCGATTCAACACTTCAAGGTCACCGGATCCGTTGCCGGGCAGCCTTTTTCCCTCGTAATAACCGCACTTGCCATCTTGAGCATATCCGCCGTCGATGCTGATGAAGGACTTTGCGTCGGCGCCGCGCACTACCTTCGGTGAGCCGTACGCCTGCGAGTAATACACGTTTTGGTTGTCCCGAGCATAACCTTGATATCGCACCGCGCCGTAGTCATCGATGATTTCACCGGAGTCCAGCACTTCGAAAGAACTGGGATCGACAATGACGGATGTGCTCCCTCCCTTTGCATAAAGCTGATGAGCGTCGCGTGCATAGAGTTCGTTCAACACAACAAAGGACGCTCGATCGGCATGTTTGAGCGGCCTGCCTTCGGCGTAGACGCGTCGCTTGTCGACCGCCCAACCGTGGTTGAGAAGTTCGTAAGTTGCCGCATCAGAACCCGGCACCTGCTCGGCTGTAACCCAAGGTTCGTCTATAAAGTGGCGCTTGATGTAGTCGTCGGACAGCATTCCGATGCCTGCCAATTGTTGTTATGTGACTAAGGGAATAAGCGGCGTCTTGGGAAAAAACGAACTTCAGCAAAGTTTCGTGAGATAAGAAGTCGCAGCGGGAATGGGGATATTCTGCATTATAAATTTGCATTTTGGAGCAATGAAACATTCACTGTTCTATAAATGAAAGAGCTCCTTGGTACCGGGAAGGTTCCATTGGCCACTGAAGCTGTCGAAATATGTCTTGGCATGCGGAGTAGTTCAGCACCGAGACCCCTTCCGTTCAAATACCTGCGCACTTTTGCTGGTGCGCAGGACGGGTGAAGGCACTGGGCTCGGTAAATACCACGCTGCAGCCCATGCATTTCCAGAGGTAAGTTGTATGCCAAAAGCCGTTCCTCGCTTCCCGTACTGGAAGATACCTGGTGCTCCGGCAAATTGAGCAGATAAACGGAATGGACTCGGAAATTGGCAACATATCTCTTCCTTAAGTATGCGTGTTTGCTAAAACATCAACTTCGTGTCCACTATAGTTGGTAGACACTATAGTAGTCAAGCGCCAATGCTTTCGCCTTATGGCGAAGAGCATCGTGAGAGTGATGGGCGAAGAACTGCGCGAACGCAGGCTTGAACGCGGCTTGTCTCAAGAGGAACTTGCCGACAAAGCCGGCATGAGCCGGAATTTTATCGGCTTGATAGAACGCGGCGACCGAAACCCGACATTGCTTACTCTGTATTCACTGGCCATCGCACTCAAAAGTTCGCTGACCGAATTGGTCACCGCTGCCGAAAAGCGTCTGAAATAAAAGATTACGCGCCTGGTTAGTATGGAACGACGCGTGATACCGGTGCCGAGGCTCCACAATGGGCACCTCCGTTCGAAAGAACATCGATACTGGCACTAAAGCTCTCCCACCCATGATGCGGAAATAGCCGCCTATTTGCACTGGCGCAGTGCGGAATATGCTTTTCGCGTTCAAGAATTGAGCGCGACTAATTATTTCTCGCCTTCGCAGTACGAGCTGTTTATTCTTTTGCGGCCGGCAATCCTTGGGAGAAAGTCATGACCCGTCTCGCAGTCACCGAAAAAATCATCGTCACCAAAGTCGCTAAGGGATTGAAATGGTCGGAGATCGCCAAACAGGTTGGGTTGAGCAAGGAATGGGTAACGGCCGCGTGCCTTGGGCAAATGCAATTCACCGATGCGCAGGCGATGATCGTCGCGAAGATCTTTGGGCTCAGTGAGGCGGAAACGCAATGGCTCAAAGTAGTGCCATATAAAGGGTCGTTACCGACCTCGGTTCCGACCGATCCGTTGATCTATCGTTTCTACGAGCTCATCAATGTCTACGGCACCACGTTCAAAGAACTGATTCATGAAGAATTCGGCGATGGCATCATGAGTGCCATCGATTTCAACATGAACCTAACTCGTGAGGCTGATCCAAAAGGTGATCGAGTACGCATCACCATGAGCGGAAAATTCCTGCCGTATAAAACCTATTGAGAGTGCGTTGGGCTTTCTGGGAACGCTTTTGTATCGGGATAGGATATCGGGTGTATTCGAAGTCGTCTGAAAAAAATACACCGCATATCCTATTCTCTGGTATCGAAGATCCGCTCATCGCGAATGCGATCGGCAGCCTTTGCCGGAACCGAAGCCATGTTCATCTCCCATTGTTACTTTTATTCGTCGAGGGGTCTTAATTGACCATCTTTCTGGCGGCTTTTATATCCGATAACCATCCGAGTTGAATAGACAGGTATTTCCCGTACGACCTAAGGCTTAAAAATATTCGATATCAAACAAACTTTCGTCGACGGAATTTACAAATACCGTCTAAATAAGGAAGCTTTATTCGATCAGTTGAGCAGAATTAGGGGGCTGAGTGCCGGGCAGGGATGTAGCGGCTCCCTTCAATCCCCGAAAACTCGACCAGCGCTATCGGACTTGGCGGATGTGCGGTGGTGGACGATGCTTCTTCATGAACGCTTCGACCGCTTTTTCCACTCGCTTGGTTTCGAGTTCGCTGAAGGCCATTACCATCAAAACCGTCTGATACTCTTTGGCAACAATCTAGACATGTGCCGAACCGTGATAACCTCGATTCCGTCCTCGCACACGCGATAGATGATTCGGTATTCACCTTCAAACGTCTCGCGTAAATTCATGCGGCTGTATTGTGGGATTATTCGACCGCCATCCGGCACAATCGCCATCAGATCCGCTTTGTCGATCAGCCGCTCGACAAACTTTTTTGCGTTCCCCGGTTGATCCTGTGCAATGTAATCGTGAATTTCTTGCAAACGCTTGCGCGCTTTCCGCGTCCATGCGGCTTTCATAGCGATCCTTTAGTGAGTTTAGTCTTTTAGGCCGAACTGCCGACGAACTTCGTCGCTGGAGATCACTCTGCCTTCATCGCTATCGCGGAGTCCTTCCTCAATATCCTGTCGAATCGAAGCCTCGTATTCCAAGTCCTTCCAATCGGCGGCATCAGGAAGTTGATCGATAAGCTCGTGGGCTTTCTGCTTGAAGTTCCTTTCCGGTACGTTCATGGCTATCTCCGAAACGATGGGTCGATGCTACTCCTACAAGTGGGCGGCTGAAAGGCGGAAAACCTCCGCGAACTCACAGTTATGTCGCGGAAAAGAAAACCCCGCCAACCTTTCGGCTGACGGGAATAGGATATCCGGTGTTCGAATTCGCTGAAGGCCATGCGGAGGATACTCCTATACAGTTGGTGGCTTTTCGTTTTTAGCCACGATCGCCCGCAGCTCTTGGGCGACCAAGAGATCCTTATGTCGGCCCAGCGCCTCCTTTGCCTTGATCAGATCCTCAACGGACATCACATGCACACGGCGACCGAACAAGTCGAATGGAACCGCATGCTTTCTTACGGACTCGAAATCTCCGATTCCGGTGATTGAACTCATTACGTCGAGCGGACCGAGGTCCGTCTGCAGATACACGTTCTTGAGCGGTACACCAGGATCCAGCGTGTCGAGGAACGAGAGCCGCTGCGGTGTTTGGCGATGGATGGGATTTAGATCGCGAAATGTCTCACGAAGCCTTGTGATGGACGTATCCGTTAAGACCGCGCAAACATCCAGATCGCGCGTCAACATGGACGATCCGTGAAGCATCGCGGCGAAGCCGCCGACGATCACGAAATCGATCTCAGCGTCGCAGAGTTTCTGCAGAAGTCGGTTGATTTCCGTCATGCTGACGACGCGCACGATAGGCGGCTTCGAGTTGCAATGCCATATCCAGTGCAGCTTGATGTTGAATGGCGCGTTGCTCCGGCGTGAGCCGCAGGCTCTCCTCGATCAAACTTAGATCGATGCCGGCGCGAACAGCTTCGTCGATGGCGGACATGGGCGGAGTATAGAACATGGATGGCGGATCCGATCACTTTAAAGTGAGCATCACCCTGCTGGGCACATAAAGAAAAACCCCGTCGATCTTTCGATCGGCGGGGTTTTTGATTCACCTTCTTTGCCCCCTCTCCCCAGCTCTCTCCCGCAAGGGGAGAGGGAGTGAGAGCGCCGCCAAAACATTATTGCGAACGCGAAAGCTCGCGCGCAATTGCTTCCGCCCAGGCGTTGAGCGGCCCATAACTTTTCACGGGTTGTCCATCCGCAAACCTTATTAGAAGCCTGGCGGGAACGTTGTCTACCGTGTTGTCGTATAAGTATGTTCGGTCCGCTATTCGGGCTGCATTTACGCAGTTGGCAATCGATCGATCATAGCGACTGATGATTTTTGAAATAGGAACATCATGGCCACCTTCCATCACTCGTTGCGCGATGCGCTTTGCATTGATCGTGGGGTCGTCAGTGCCGACGAAGAATACTCTAATGAAAAAACCGGTTTCCTTGGCTCGCTTGAGAAAGTCGATCTTATCCGGCGCGGATAGAACGGTTTCGAAGGCAAGGCTTTTCTTTTCGCCAAGACATCTTTCGCGCAGCTCCGCGGCCCGACGCGCCGCCGACAATACTGCATCAGGCGAATTCCAATCGCCAAATTCATCGCGAGCGATATTGTCTGGGTTTATGTAGACGCAACCGTCCATCCATGTGTGCCTCAACAACTGTTCGGTAACGGACGTTTTTCCGGAGCCGTTCGGTCCGGCAACGACAATTAGACGAGGCCTTTCCAAATCATTCACGCCGCAGCGTCCTTGGGACGTGTCGCTTCGATAGCCTTCTGCAGTCGTTCCTTCAGTTTTGCGCGCGCCATTTCTTGTTTACGACGCGCTTCTTCTGCCACAGCATTCATCAACGAGGCGAGCGCTTCATCGCTAGGCTCGTTCTTGATGTCGTTTAAGTCGAATCGGATGACGGCCATGTGGTGTACCTCAAGTTGGTATGACTGTATCCCTAAGCCGCGAAGGCACGCAAGAACGAACTCTGCAAATGCAAAGCCCCGCACAAGCTTACGCTCATGCGGGGCCTTGGTTACGCACTTCACAGCTCTTTACCCCTCTCCCCAGCCCTCTCCCGCAAGGGGAGAGGGCGGTAAGAAAAAAGGAGAGGAAGTTAGGAAGTGAGCTAGGGAATTACATCCCCATATCGCCCATTCCACCCATTCCGCCCATGCCACCGCCGCCGCCGTGTGCATGCGCTTCTTCTTCCTTCGGAGCTTCGGCAATCATGACTTCGGTGGTGAGGAGCAGGCCGGCGACCGAGGCGGCGTTTTGCAGGGCCAAACGCGTGACTTTGGTCGGGTCCAGGATGCCGGCGTCGAGCATGTCGCCGTAGGTGCTGTTCGCAGCGTTGTAGCCGAAGGTGCCTTTGCCTTCCTTCACTTTCGCGAGGACGACAGCGGCGTCTTCACCAGCGTTCGTCACGATCTGACGCAGCGGTTCTTCGATCGAGCGGGCGAGGATGCGGATGCCGAATTGTTGGTCTTCGTTCGCGCCTTGCAGCTTCTCGACGGCTTTCTGTGCGCGGATGAGCGCAACGCCGCCGCCAGGAACCACGCCTTCTTCCACGGCCGCACGGGTTGCGTGCAGTGCGTCTTCGACGCGGGCTTTCTTTTCCTTCATTTCGATTTCGGTTGCAGCGCCGACTTTGATCACTGCTACGCCGCCCGAGAGTTTGGCGACGCGTTCTTGCAGCTTCTCTTTGTCGTAGTCGCTGGTGGCTTCTTCGATTTGTTGGTTGATCTGTTCGATGCGAGCCTTGATCTCGGAGGCCTTACCCTTGCCGTCGATAATCGTGCTGTTTTCCTTCTCGATGACGATCTTCTTGGCTTCGCCCAAGTCGTTGAGCGTGGCCTTTTCGAGCGAGAGACCGACTTCATCCGAAATCACGACGCCGCCGGTGAGGACCGCGATGTCTTGCAGCATGGCCTTGCGGCGATCGCCGAAGCCCGGAGCCTTCACAGCCGACACCTTGACGATGCCGCGGATGGTGTTGACGACCAACGTCGCGAGCGCTTCGCCTTCGACGTCTTCGGCAACGATGAGGAGCGGACGGCCGGCTTTCGCGATGCCCTCGAGCAGCGGCAGCATTTCGCGCACGTTCGAGATCTTCTTCTCGTACAGGAGGATGTACGGGTTGTCGTGCTCGGAGGTTTGCGCTTGCTGGTTGTTGATGAAGTACGGGCTGAGGTAGCCGCGATCGAACTGCATGCCTTCGACGACATCGAGTTCGTTTTGCAGGCCCGAGCCTTCTTCCACCGTGATTACGCCGGCCTTGCCGACTTTTTCCATCGCATCGGCAATGGTCTTGCCGATCGATTCATCGCTGTTGGCCGAGATCGTGCCGACTTGCGCGATGGCCTTTTGATCTTTGCAGGGCTTGCTGAGCTTCTTGAGCTCATCGACAGCCGCCGACACGGCTTGGTCGATGCCGCGCTTCAGGTCCATCGGGTTCGCACCCGCGGCCACGGCCTTCAAGCCTTCGCGAACGATCGCTTGAGCGAGAACGGTGGCGGTGGTGGTGCCGTCGCCGGCTTCATCGGAGGTGTTGGAAGCGACTTCCTTCACCATCTGCGCGCCCATGTTTTCGAACTTGTCCTTGAGTTCGATTTCTTTCGCGACCGACACACCGTCCTTCGTGACGGTGGGAGCGCCGAAGCTCTTTTCGAGCACGGCATTGCGACCCTTGGGGCCGAGCGTCGCCTTCACGGCATTCGCAAGGATATTGACGCCTTTGAGCATGCGGGCTCGGGCGTCATCGGAGAAACGTACGTCTTTAGCAGCCATTGTGAGAAACCTCTAAAAAAATTCTATGTTCGAAAGTATTGGATGTGAGTCTGTCGAGGCGCTTACTCGTCATACCGGCGGAGGCCGGTATCCATCTTTCTTCGATAGATCCCGATTTTCATCGGGATGACGGAGAAGACAGATCCCGACCTACGTCGGGATGACCACTGCGCTTCGCGGAGTGGTCACTTCTCAATGACCGCCATGATGTCTTCCTCTTTCATGACGAGGAGTTCTTCACCATCGACTTTCACTTCGGTGCCGCTGTACTTGCCAAACAAAATGTTGTCGCCGGCTTTGATGTCGAGCGGGCGAACGGTGCCGTTCTCAAGAATCTTGCCCTTGCCGACAGCGATGACCTTGCCCTTGATCGGCTTTTCGGTTGCAGAGTCCGGAATCACGATGCCACCTGGAGAGGTGCGTTCCTCTTCCATGCGCTTGATGATGACGCGATCGTGAAGCGGACGAATCTTGAGCTTGTCAGCCATAACAGTAACCCCATTGGAATGATCAAACGACGGATGTGGAGCGCGCGGGTGGATAGTCTCCTCCAGGAGGGATTAGCACTCCCCCGCAACGGCTGCTAATGATAGGGGGCGCGTTTTGAAATTCAAGGCTTTTTTGGGGAGGAGAGAAGCTACTAGTCACTAGCTGCTAGCTACTAGCCAGAAGGAATTCGGCTGGGGTGGGATCATCCGCCAGCGACAGCATAAACATTTAAATAAATTTGATTATTTGCCAGGAATTCCTTCTAGGTATGGGGATACCTGGTATTCATATTAAAATTTATTTCATTATCGTTGACATCCAAGAGACCTTCACTTCCATCCCTCTACCGCAATCGGGAGAGGGGGAATCAACCCGTGGGTGTAGATAGCGAGGAGCGCCACCCGTATGCTCGCGGCTGTTTTTTGGAGACCTCCAAGCAAGTCCATGATCGAGAAAGACGAAGTGGTAATTGCCATGACTTCGTGCCCCACCGGCGAGGTCGCCAATCATCTCGCTCAAGCATTGGTGGGTGAACGTTTGGCGGCCTGCGTAACTCAGATCCCCAGCGCGACCTCCACATATATATGGAAGGGCCAAGTGCAGAACGACACCGAGGTGGTGCTGATGATGAAAACCACGGCGGGGAAATTCGAAGCGCTCGCCGCCAGGGTTAAAGAGCTGCACCCCTATGAACTTCCCGAATGCATCGCCCTCCCAGTGTGCGCCGGTACCGAGAACTACTTGGATTGGGTCAGGGATACTGTTAAGTAGCTGAGCTGCTAGCTACTAGCCTCTAGCAGCTAGCCAGAATGAATTCAGGTGACGAGTTAGAGGTCCTACTTGAGTTTTCACGACGGACGTTTACAAGCAAGACGGTTATGTTTTTGGGCGCAAGGCCCGCGTAAGTTTTCTTCTGGCTAGTAGCTAGTTGCTAGCGGTTAGAAGCTAAAGATAGCGAGAGCACTAATGACTTCCATTCGACTCCGAGGATTGTTCGCCGCCTTCGTTGCGATCTTTCTGTTCGCACCTACGAGCGCATTCGCAGCCGACGCGTTTAAGAATTTGTTAAAGAGCGATAGCAACGTCACCTCGAACGAAGGCGAGTTCCTCAAGCCCGACGAGGCGTTCAAGTTCAGCGCCGCAATGCCCTCGCCCGACTCGATTCAGTTGAACTTCGTGATCGCCGACGGCTACTACCTCTATCGCGACCAATTTTTCAAAGTCAGCACCGAAGACACGCTCGTGCAACTCGGAGCGCCGCAATTTCCGGAAGGCGACATTAAAGAAGACGAGTTCAACGGCAAGCAAGTGGTCTTCCACAAACTGCTGGATGTCACCGTGCCGGTGGTACGGGCTGCCGACGCGAAGGGAACGTTCACTATCAAAGTTCGTTATCAAGGCTGCGCCGAGAAAGGGCTGTGCTACAGCCCGATTACGAAGTCGGTTGTGCTCACGGTGCCGACGGCGAATGCCACGACGGACGGAAAAGCGGCGGACGGCGGCGCGGTGGTATCCGAACAAGACAAGCTCGCCCTGGCGTTGCAAGGCGACAATTTAATTTATGCGCTCGGATTGTTTTTCGTGGCCGGTTTGTTTTTGTCGCTAACTCCGTGCGTGCTGCCGATGATCCCCATCCTGTCGGGGATTATCGTCGGTCAAGGCGACAAGATCACTCGCGGCAAAAGCTTCTCGCTCGCCTTCACCTACGTGCAGGGAATGGCGCTCACTTATGCGGCAGCGGGCGCCATTTTCGCGTTGGCGTTCAAGCAAGCGCCGCAGGCGTTTTTCCAACACCCCGCCATCCTCATCATCATGACGCTGTTATTCGTCGCGTTGGCATTCGCGATGTTCGGCGCTTATACGTTGCAATTGCCGAGCGCATTGCAAACACGGCTTACGGACACCAGCAACAAACAGAAAACGGGAACCTTCGTGGGCACCTTCGTCATGGGCGCACTGTCGGCGCTCGTGGTCACCGCCTGCGTCGCACCGGCGATTATTGCTGCGTTGTCGGTGATCGTGCAAAGCCGGCAAGTATTCCGCGGCGCGCTCGCCCTTTACTGCGCAGGCATCGGCATGGGCGTTCCGCTGCTGGTCGTCGGCGCCTCCGCGGGCGATTTATTGCCGCGCGCCGGCGCCTGGATGGACACCGTGAAGCAATTGTTCGGCGTGGTGTTCATGGGCGTAGCCGTGTACATGATTCAACCGCTCATCCCTGCGATCGTCGTGATGCTGCTTTGGGCAACGCTGGCGATCGTGTCCGGTTTCTGGATGTTCACGCTGATGCACGGAGCGAAACAGGCGCCGTCCGTGGTACGCGGCTTTGGACTTCTGATCTTGGTGTACGGCATCGCGTTACTCTTGGGCGCGCTCGGTGGACGAACGGACCCGTTACAACCGCTGGCCGGAATGGGCGTAAGCGGCGGTTCATCGCAAGTGACGGCGAGCGGCGAAAAACATTCGCTGCCTTTCAAGCGAATCAAAACCATCAGAGACTTGGACGGTGAAATCGCCTCCGCAAAATCCGCCGGCAAGACCGTGCTGCTCGATTTCTATGCGGACTGGTGCACCTCCTGCAAAGAAATGGAAAAGTACACCTTCACCGATCCACGCGTTGCGCAAGCGCTCGCGAACACGGTATGGCTGCAGGCTAATGTGACTGCGAACGATGCCGACGATCAAGCTTTGTTAAACCACTTTGGAATCTTCGGCCCGCCGAGCATCATGTTCTTCGGCGCCGACGGCTCGGAACGAAAGAATTTCCGCGTGGTCGGTTACATGAAGGCGGATAAATTCCACACGCACGTGCAAACGGCGTTTACAAGCTAGGTTCTCGTATGAAGGTTCGTTTCGCGATTGCCGCCGCCTCGTTGCTTGCCGGCGCGGCGGGCCTTGCGCTGTATTCCAAAATAACGCGCGACAGCGAATCGCCCACGGCTCAATCGAGCCCTGCGAATGACGCAGCGATAACCGCAACGGCATCCCCTTCGACTTCCATTCCAACCGTTCTTCCGGACATCCAACTGAAGAATCGCGACGGCGACATGCAATCGCTGCGATCGTGGCCAAATAAGTCGATGATCGTGAATTTCTGGGCCACCTGGTGCGGCCCGTGCCGCAAAGAGATTCCCTTACTGAAAGAGATCGCGAAGAACGAGTCCGCGTTTCAAGTCGTCGGCATTGCAATCGACTTCCGCGAAGACGTGCTCAAATACGCCGACGAAATCAAAATCGACTATCCGCTCTTGATCGGCGAACAAGACGGTCTCGCCGCCGCCGATGCGTTCGGAATGAATTCGCCGGGCTTGCCGTTCACGGCATTCACCGACAATAAAGGCAGAATGGTCGTCATGCTGATGGGCGAACTCACCAAGAAAAAAGCCGAGGTGATATTGAACGGCGTTAAGCGCGTGAATGCGGGTGAGCTGACGCCCGAAGCCGCACGTAGTGCGATTACGGTGAAGTTGGCGGCAATCAAGACGTGAGAGAAGGCGCTAAGTGCGAATGACCTAAGCATGCCGATATTTCCGCCCCCTCTCCCTAACCCTCTCCCGCGAGGGGAGAGGGCACAAGAAATGCCGCAAAAACAAGCTTAACTGAGCGCCATCGGCCCTAGGCGCCACCCAGAAAAAAGACAATTCGCGGCGGCTGACGAAGCCCAAGAAGTGTCATGACGCTGGCGCGCGCGCGTTCCGATCCGCTACTCTCGCGCGAGTTTTCACGGTATCGATTTCGCAGGTTCGATTTCGCTGTTTATATTTCACTGGGGGAAACGTTGATGAATGCATTCAAACAAGTCGTTGCGATCGGAGCATTGGCGTTATTCGCCTCGATGGCAAGCGCTGCGGATCTCAAACCGCAAGACTTTGCGGAGATCGGGCAACTCTATGCGAAGTACAACCAAGCGATCGATAGCGGCAACGCCGAAGGTTGGGCCGACACCTTCACGCCGGACGGCGTGTTCAGCAAAACGACCGTTGGCCGTGACGCGTTGATCGCTTTCGCCAAAGGGTTTTATGAATCCGGCAGCGGCAAGCGCCGGCACTGGAACGACAATCTCATCCTCACCGGCACCGCCGAAGGCGCGGATGGCTCGGTGTACTTGATGCTATGGGATACCGGCAATCGACCGGCAACGCTTATGGTCTCGGGAATCTACGAAGATAAGCTCGTGAAGACGAAAAACGGTTGGCGGTTCAAGAGCCGCGCCGTGAAAGTGGATACGGCAAAGCCAGCTGCGGCGGCAACGCCTACGCAAGAGCCTGCCAAGTAAAAAACGCCCTCACCCCATCCCTCTCCCGCAACCGGGAGAGGGAGTAAAAACTTAAGAAGAGGCGACTGTGTT
>CAZQYC010000098.1:0-14532 GCA_964597495.1 uncultured Steroidobacteraceae bacterium
GATTGTTCGTCACGTGCATGTACTGCCATAGCGAATTAGCAGCCCGCAAACCGTCGGCGCGCCATTTGACGACCTTCTATCTCATGATCTCGATCGGCGGAGCCGTAGGTTCCATTCTCGTGGGCATCGTTGCGCCGCTGGTTCTTAACGGCTACCACGAACTGGGGCTCACGCTGTATGCGCTTGCCGCTTTTTCGACCTGGCTCGCGTGGCACCAACCTCGCCGCCCGTGGATCCTGACCAACGGAGTTATCTGCGGGCTTGTCTTCTTCGCGTCCCTCTACACGATGAGCGAGTTTCGCGACGATACCCTTCTTACTACACGCAATTTTTATGGAACGCTGCGCGTCAAGGAACGCGAAGCGCATAAAGGGGACGGCCGCAAGCGCCTGCTCGTTCACGGCGCCATTCTCCATGGCGAGCAGTATCTCGACGAAGCGCAGCGCCGCACTCCGACCAGCTATTACAAACCGTCTTCCGGCATTGGCCTTGCAATGCTCAAGGAAGACGAAAAGCTCGGTCGCGGACGGCGAGTCGGGGTAATCGGCCTCGGTGCAGGAACGTTGGCCGTCTATGGCGCTAAGGGCGACGTGTTCCGCTTTTACGAAATCAATCCGGCCGTGGTGACCATCGCACAGCGTGATTTCACGTATCTAACGGATACCGAAGCAACCGTTGAGCTCGCCATAGGCGATGCGCGGCTAAGCCTCGAACGCGAGACTCCCCAGCGCTTCGACGTACTGGCCGTCGATGCTTTTTCCAGCGATTCGATTCCGGTGCATTTGCTGACGTTGGAAGCTTTAATCACGTACGAGCGGCACATGCAGCCGAACGGCATCATCGCCTTCCACGTTTCCAATCGGTTTCTCGAACTCCACCCGGTCGTGGAAAAGATCGGCATCGAACGCGGTTTCAACGTTGCGTTGATCGCGGATCACCGTGCCGATGGCTCCGTCGCCAGCGACTGGATTCTCCTTTGCAAGAACCCCAGCGTGCTTAAGCAACCGGAATTCGTCGATTCGACGCGACCCATCCCGCAACAACCCACCTGGCGCATCTGGACGGACGACTTCAACAATCTCGTCCAAGTTTTACGTTAGGCACCGCGAAAATAAAAAGCCCCGACGACGGCGGAAAATCCACACCGCCAGCAAACCGATGCCGAGCAGCGTGATCGGCTTGGGTTCCGGAACGCTGGCGGCCGTGATCTTGAATTCGGTAAAGCGAGGCGTGGTCCAGAGCGTTCCACCCGTAACGCTATACGCAAAGCCCACGCCAATTTGCGCCACTGCGTCCCATTGCAACCAGAAGTCGTTAATGCCATGCGGGATGCAAGAGACTGGACAGAAAGTGCCGTCCAGGATTCCGCCCACGATATTCTGCGTGACGCCAAACGGTGAAATGAAGCCCACTTCGCCAAGCGTGTAGGCGTGACCAGCAATAGTGAGGTCGATCGACGTGAGCGAATTTATGGTGATGGCGGCTGCCGAATCTGCCTCGTACACCAGCGTTCCCGTAACCGAGCTCTCCGGCGCGCTACTCGAAAATCCAATTGCCGTGAAGTCAAGCGTAACCGGGACGGCATGCGCGATTCCCCCATGAACCAACATCAGCGCTGCCGCCACCAACATAGATTTGAAACGCATGATCCAGATCCCCCCTGTGCATCATCTGTGCATGACTGATAGCTGGCTCGGCTCTGCGGCCTCGCTTGCGTAGCCAGCAGCAAGTCCTACGCCAATCTATGCGCCTGCTAGTCCGTACAAGCGTCTACCGCCGCAGGAGTTTTAGAAACGAGAGCCCCACGTTCCGTCGTTGCAACAAGATGTAAAGCACATCGACAACTCAATGAGACGGTCGCGCGATCGAAGCACGAATCGCTTTAAGTAGTCTGCAAGTTTTATCTCGGAAAGATCGCTATGACTCGCTGCCGAAGCGAACTCCATGCAACAGCTGCTCGGCTGCCCTTCTCGCTTTCTCGCGTGCTTGAGCGATGGTCGCCCCCAGCGCAAGCGTCACTCCCATGCGCCGATGACCGCGCACCTCGGGCTTACCGAACAATCGAAGGGCGGTATCCGGTTCCGAAAGCGCATGTTCGACCTGTTCGAAACGAATGTCACTCGAATTGCCGTCCACCAATAACGCACACGATGCTGCCGGACCGCGTTGACGAATCGCCGGAATCGGCAAACCTAGAATGGCCCGCGCATGCAGCGCAAATTCGGAGAGATCTTGCGAAATCAGCGTTACCAATCCGGTGTCGTGAGGGCGCGGAGAAACCTCGCTGAAGTAAACGGCATCCCCGGCGATAAAGAGTTCGACGCCGAAAATGCCGTTGCCGCCGAGATTGTCCGTGATGGCTCGCGCAATGCGCCGCGACTCCGCAAGCGCAATCTCGCTCATCGGTTGCGGTTGCCAGGATTCGCGATAGTCGCCGTCGACTTGCAGATGGCCGATGGGATCGCAGAAACTCGTCGCGCCGCCGTGGCGCACGGTCAGCAAGGTAATCTCGTAGTCGAACTTGATGAAGCCTTCGACGATCACTCGACCGGCACCTGCACGTCCGCCTTGTTGCGCATAGGTCCATGCCTTCGCGATATCGCTTGCCGCGCGCACCGTACTCTGCCCTTTTCCGGAGGAGCTCATCACGGGCTTGACTACGCAGGGCAAGCCGATTGCCTCGACGGCCGCACGATAGTCCGCTTCGCTGTCCGCAAAGCGATACGGCGAGGTTTTAAGTCCCAGTGTTTCTGCCGCCAATCGCCGAATCCCTTCTCGATCCATCGTCAATCTCGCGGCACGCGCTGTTGGAATGACCGTGAACCCTTCGCGCTCCAACTCCGCCAACATCGGCGTCGCAATCGCCTCGATCTCGGGCACGATCAATTGGGGACGTTCCTTCTCGACCAAGGACCGAAGCGCCGCACCGTCGAGCATGTTGATGACGTGCGACCGATGCGCCACCTGCATGGCCGGGGCATTCGGATAGCGATCCACGGCAATCACTTCGCAACCGAAACGCTGCAATTCGATCACGACTTCCTTGCCGAGCTCTCCGGAGCCGAGCAGCATCACACGAGTTCCCGACGGAGACAGAGGCGTACCGAGTGTGGCCATGATGAACAGACGCGATCCAAATGAATCGAATCATCATAGCCAACCCGGAAACCGGGCGGTGAATTATTTGTGAATTGCCGAACTCTAGGCGTCGAACCGATCTCGTTGACACGACGAGATCGGTTCTTGCGGAGTATTAATGTAGGGAGGTCCGCCGCTCTTTCTGCCGCTGATTTCGACCTTGACTGCGGTCCTGGCCTTGCCGTTGCGACCGTGTCTGTCGAGGCTTCTCTGATTCTTGGTCCAGCGCTTGGATAACCTCCACCGTGCCATCGCCGGCCACCTCCAGAAATTTCTTCACTTGCGTCAGAAGTTCTTCGCGCGAATTCGCCTTTAGCACTGCGTAACCGGCGGCCGGCATCAGCGTCGAGCCCGGTACGGGCCCGTCGTCGACCGTGACGTGGCCGTTCCGACGAAGTACTTTCATTCCCGTAGTGCGCGACATGAGCGCACCGTTGGCAATCAAGGTTCCTCCCTGGGTCATCGCTTCGGTGAGCTTCGCCATCGCTGCCATATGCTCTTCATCCATGCGACCCGTCATCGGAGTGGCGGGTGTATAAAGAGTAAAGAATTGCATTGCGAACCTCCGAATTTAACGTTGAGCCTTTAGCCGGAATAGCCACTTTATTCGGTAACGGCCACCCATCAAGAAGCGATCTCACGAAGCCCGGGTCGGAAGGTTCCGACACGTGAGTGAATTCCTTCGAGCCGAAAGCGTGATCCACTCGGCCTTGCCGCTCTTATTTTAAGGAGGCCGTGTGTCAGAAAGCCCTCGTGCCGACGACTACCTAGCTATGACCATCACAGCGACGACCATTGTCAAATCCGACGAGGCCAATACGCAGGGTTCTCCACCGACCGCGTCCAACCCGGCTCAAGAGACTCTATATAAAGAAGCGACTGCGGAGTTCGGCCCCGCGCTTGCCCGTCTTGCGAATGCTTACGAGGCAAATACCGATCGGCGGCAAGACCTGCTTCAAGACATCCATGTGGCGTTGTGGCGGAGCTTCGGCACGTTCAATCGGCAGTGCTCGTTGCGGACGTGGGTGTATCGCATAGCTCACAACACGGCAGCAACCCATATCTTGCGCGACAAACGTCGTCGCGCGTCGCGATCGATCAGTCTCGAGCAATTGGATGAGATACTGCAAGACGACAAGGGAGAACGACTGATCGACGAAGAAGCGGTCTTGCGAAAACTGCACTGGCTGATCCAGCAACTTAAACCCCTCGATCGCGACGTGATTCTTCTTTATCTAGAAGACATCGAAGCCGCTGAGATTGCCGAGATCGTCGGCCTATCGCCGAGCAGCGTCGCGCAGAAGATTCACCGCATCAAGAAATTATTGCAGAAACATTTCGAACACGGAGATCCCCATGACATCGGCACAGAGTGACAAGCGCCCAGCATCGATCTGGAGACGACAAGCAACCGCGAATATGACTATAACGCCTGAACAGCTGCGGCAACGCGCGGCGCAGTTCCAGTCTCACATTCGTCGACGCAACGTGCGCGACTACGCGTGCGCGGCTTTCGTCGCCCTAGGATTCGGCTCTAATATTTTCTTGTCGAACGGACTCCTCACGAAGCTGGGTTCCGCGATGATGATGCTGTGGGGTCTGTACTTTATCTATGGTCTCCATCGTTTCGGCCATGCGGATTCGTTGCCGGCGGAATCGAGCGCACAGAGCTGCCGTTCGTTTCACCGACAGCAGCTGACACGCCAGCGCGACTTGGCCGCCTCGCGGCCGTGGGGAGTTGCCCTGGCGGCGCCCGGCGTCGTTCTCTTCGTACTTGGAATACAGTTTGCCGGGAAACACCCCGACAACTGGGAAATGTCGATAGCAGCGATCGGCTTGTTCGCCTTCACCTGCATAGCTGTCGTGCTTGACGGTCATCTAATCGCAGATGGCTTGCAACGCGAAATCGATTCGCTGGAGCCAATGGACTGAAGCCCTTTCGGACAATTGCAAGGAGGAAACCCCAGACTAAAGGCGTCTGGATTGCTTTGCCGTGGCGCTCCTAGCGCTCATCCTGATCATGCTTCTGAGGTGCCGAATGAATGCGACGTCAATAGCTTTTTCCTACGCATAACGCCATTTATGTGAATAGCCTCACCTACGGCATTGCCGTATGGTAGGCTGATGCTCGAATTCATCGAAACGCCGCCTTTCACGAAATTGCTTCCGGAGTATTTGTCGGACGACGAGTACGCCGAACTGCAAGAGACTCTGAACCGGCAGCCGGATATCGGCGTCGTTGTTCCCGGATCCGGCGGTGTTCGGAAGTTGCGATGGACGCTGGAGGGACGAGGTAAACGTGGAGGCCTACGCATTCTTTACTACTTAAGATCGCTCAAGGCGCAATATGGATGCTTACGTTGTACAGCAAGAATGTCCGCGCCAATATTTCGGCGAACGTACTGAAACGAATTAAAGAGAGCATCGACCGTGCGTAAATCAGCATCAACCAGAGCGTCGAAACGAAAGGCACCGCGTGATGTCGGCCAGGAAGTTCTTGAAGGCATCCGCGCCATCAAAGCTGGGCGCATTGGCCGCAAATTCACCGCGCAATCCTATCCTATCGTTCGCGCGCGGGAAAAATCGGGCGTCTCGCAGGCCCAATTCGCCGCCCTCCTTGGCGTCTCCGTGCGCACCCTCCAAGATTGGGAGCAAGGTCGTCGCGAACCGAGCGCCGCCGCGAAAACACTCATTCGAATTGCCGAATTGGACCCCAAAGTACTGCGAAAAGTAGCGGCGTAATTGCTCCGCAAATTTCCGCAGGAGTGTAAGGTCGGTCAAGCGCTCTGCTTATTTACCCTAACCAACCCGCGAAGCTTATCCTCGGCGCAGAGCAAGTCGTGCGCGAGCTCGAACCCAGATCCAGCGAACGAGAAAGAACGCAGGCACGCCGATCAATAGCCATGGCAACACATAAGCCAAAAACGTAATGACCTGCGCGATGGCTTCCTTGAAGTTAGCGCCAAACGACTTCACCGCGTCGAGCACCGGAGATTCGGCCGATTGAAACGCTTCTGCTGGCGGCGACCAGTTGATCGTAAGCAACTCGGTATCGACGCGCCGACGCAGATTGGCTCGCTGCGAACCGTAATCGTCCAACTGAGATTGCACGGTCGCCAACTCTCTGGAAACGGTAATGAGATCGCTCACCGCAATATCTTTGCGGCGCATGAAGTCCATCAGGCGCTCGCGATGCAAGTTGAGCAGCGTCAACTGACGCTCGGCATCCGCGATGGGCTCTGCCAAGTCCTCCGCAGTTGTCTGGCGATTGACGACGCGCCCGCCTTCCGCCGCAAGTTTAGCCAGCGTATCTAGAATCTCCGGGGCTATGCGAACCTTGATGCTTCCTCGTGGCACTTCGTTACGGCTCTGGTTTGAAATTTCCAGCAACGTGCAAACCTTGGCTTGGTCGACAACACACGCCGCGCGAACCGCTTCTACGCGGGTGGTGAGCAACTCCTTGTCGATTTCGATTTCCAATCGATGTTCGTAGGCAAGGGTACTGGCCTGGCGTGACGTCACTTCCATGTTACTTACCTTGGGAAGGGGTTCCCCCGCCGCCTGCATCGCGTACCCCACTTTCTTCGCACATCCCATAAGGAGAACCGACGAAATCGCCACCACGGCAATCGATCGGAATCGGATATTCAAGATAGACATCGAGCCTCCCTTCTTTGGTAAGAGGATAATGGACTCAGCATTGTACGTACTAAAACGCAGCAGCAGCAGAAACGGGTCAGGATTTTGAAACCTTGTAGCGTCGCATGCGATCATTCGAACATGCGAGTGCTCACTCTATCTTTGTTCCTAGCTTCAATCGGCTATGCCGCCGCCGCTGTCGGCGCCCCCAGTGACCGAAGCGCCGACGTGCGGGCCGAGTTTCAGCGCGCCTATGCAAGCGCCAGCGCCGAATCCGTAGCGGGCTCAAGCGATAGCGCCGCTCTGCGCGACTATGCTTTGTACCCGTATTTAGAGCAGCGGCGCATTCAACTTGTGCTCGCCTCCAATCCAGGCAATTGGTCTGCCGTCGATCTGGCCGCCGAACAATTTCTCAAGGCTCATCTCATCGAGCCCGTCGCACGCGAACTGCGGCGTGTCTGGTATGCGAGCCTCGCTCGGCGAGAGGAATGGGAGCGCTATCTAGCGAACTATCGAGAAGTGGACGATCCGGTCCTGCGCTGCCACGCACTCACGGCACGCGTGAAATTGCGGCAATTCGAAGGTCTCGCCGCGATGGCCGCGCAACTGTGGTCGAATGCGCCGGGTTCGTTGCCCGCTTGCGAAATTCCCTTCAATTGGTTGAAGACGCAAAGCGCATGGACGCCTGCACTGATCGAACGTCGGGCCAAAGCAGCGCTCGATGCCGACAATCCGTCGTTCGCACGGCAAATGATGGCGCTATTGCCGAAGGACTTGGCCGCGCCGCTCGAACAGCGGGCAGTGCTCATCGAGCAACCGCAAACTGCCGTCGATGCGGCCATTGCGAACCCGACCAAGAGCATTGAATCCTCCGCGCTGATCGACGGATGGATTCGACTCGCTCGCGGAAATCCCGATTCGGCCATCGTGCGCTATGCGAACTTGGTGAAGTCTCGTAAGCTCGATGAATCCGTCGCGAGTCGACTGGCGCTTGAATTGGCACTGCCGTTGTCTTGGAATCGGCGGGCAGAAGCGTTGAAATACTTCGCCAAAACGCGCACCGCCGACTTCGACGAACGCGCGTGGGAATGGTACGCACGATCGGCCATTTGGAACGGCGATTGGAAACTCGCCGCCAACATCATCGGCTTGATGCCGAATTCGCTGCGTGCGCAGACGCGCTGGCGATATTGGTCGGCGCGCGCGCTGGGCGAACAGGGCGAGAAAACCGAAGCGTTGGCGCAATACGCAGCGCTGACTCGTGACGACAACTATTACGCGGTTCTCGCGGCCGCCCGAATTTCGAAATCTTACACTCCCACCCCGCAGCCCATCGAACCAAACGACGCGCAGATTAAATCCATCGCTCAAGAACCGCCTTTTCTTCGGGCGCGCGAACTTCAGCTCCTGAATATCCAGGAGCTGCGTGAAAGCGCCTATGACGAATGGCGTTTCGGCTACAACAAACTGAGCGCGGACGCACGCGTGCAATCGGTCGTTCTCGCTTCGCGGTGGGGCTGGCACGATCAAGCCATTCTGATCGCGGCGGAGCAACGTCTCTTTAGCGACTACCGACTGCTTTACCCGCATGCATTCGATGCAGAAGTCGACGCGGCCGCCAAATCATCCGGTCTGCCGCGATCGATCATTTACGCGACGTTACGCCAGGAAAGCGTTTTTAAAACGAATGCCCTCTCCAGCGCCGGTGCGTACGGACTTATGCAGCTGTTGCCGAAGGTCGCGGCACATACCGCACGTCGCTGGCAACTGCCGGCGCCCGGCGACCTGTTCGATCCCAAAATCAATATTCCGATCGGCGTGGCGCACTTGAAGGACATCTACAACCGTTTTAGCGGCCGGCTTATGCTTGCACTCGCAGGTTACAACGCCGGACCGAATGCCGTAGCGCGATGGGTGCCTGCAGAACCGAAGGACGCGGACGTGTGGATCGAGAATATTCCCTACAACGAAACCCGCGTCTACGTTCAGCGCGTGCTTTGGCACAGCATCGTATTCGGCTGGCTCGCTAACGATGAAGCGCAGAACGCAAGCGACTGGCTGACGACGATCACTATGGTGAAGAAGTAAGTGCTTTGAAATTCTCTTACACGACAATCGATCGCTCCGCTGAATACGTACGCTTCCCTGATCGCAGGCAGTTTAGAGGATAGACTCTCCGGAGAGAACGCCGATTAAGAAATCAAGGTTAGCGAACCGCAGATCACTGTGATGCGGTATCAGCCTTTGCAACACACGGAATTACAACCATGATGAAGGGCGTTGCTCGAATAAGCGGCGACGGTGCCGACGCCGTCCACGGCCAAGTCGTTTGGAGTCCGGCAAAGTCGCTTTGGAACTGCGCCATGATTCTTTGCACATTGACGTTTGCCGCACAGACGGCAACCGTCGGCGCCGTGCTGGCATTCCTTATATCGACGTATCTTTCTCTCCTTCTAGGTCATTCCGTTGGCATGCACCGTCGTTTCATTCATCGCAGCTACGAGTGCCGCAAATGGCTGGAACGAACGCTTGTCTACATTGGCGTCTTGGTCGGCGTCGCCGGTCCGCTTGGCATACTTCGGATTCACGACGAACGCGATTGGGCGCAGCGCCAAACCGACTGCCACGACTTCTTCTCGCATCGTCGCTCACCTATTATCGATCTATTCTGGCAGCTCAACTGCCGTTTTCGATTCGCATCGCCGCCGACATTTACGATTGAGCCAGAATTCTCCGGCGATCGTTGGTACCGAACGCTAGAGAAAACGTGGATGCTGCAACAACTTGCAGTCGCTGCCGCCTGCTATCTCATCGGCGGATGGGGATGGGTGGTGTGGTGCGTGGCAACGCGAGTTTCTCTTAGTGTGGTCGGACACTGGGGCATTACGTACTGGTGTCATAACCCCGGGCAGCAGAAATGGCTGGTGCGTGGCGTTGGCGTGCAAGCGTCCAATCTTCCAGGGCTCGGCTTTCTAACTTACGGCGAGTGTTGGCACAACAATCATCACGCATTTCCAGAATCGGCACGCATAGGCATTGAATACGGCCAATCGGATCCCGCTGCCTGGATCATTGAATGTTTTGAAAAAA
Source organism: uncultured Steroidobacteraceae bacterium (assembly GCA_964597495.1). GTDB lineage: Bacteria > Pseudomonadota > Gammaproteobacteria > Steroidobacterales > Steroidobacteraceae > CAZQYC01. Next base: position 9,868 of record CAZQYC010000098.1, read on the forward strand.
TCGGATGGGCCTGGGATGTCGGCAAACCGAGACCGGAACAAGAGCGCGAAGATCTAATTCACAGCGAGCAGAGCGACTCAGGATTGCTTCGGATCGATTAGCGCACTTTTCGGTCAGCCGTCGCCGACAGAACAATTCGGCCGAGCGCTCGTCGAATCTCGGTGGCCGCCTAACGATTCCAAATTGAGTCACACTTACTCTGCGACGGTGTCAATCGGCGCCACGTGCGCGGAGGTTCTATGAAACGAACAAACTTTACTCACACGTTCCTCGCTGCTTCTCTACTCGCTGGTTCGCTAGGAGTTGCCTTCGGCAGCGCCGCGCTCGCCGCCGGCGTGACCGTGCAAGTCGGAGAACCCGGGTACTACGGACGACTGGAGCTCGGCGATGCTCCGAAGCCGGTGCTGATCTCTCCGAATCCGATCGTCATCGAGCGCCAGCACGTCGTCGAACAACCCACTTACGTATTCGTGCCGGCCGACCAACGGAACGATTGGGCGAACTACTGCGCGAGGTATGAGGCGTGCGGCCGTCCCGTCTATTTCGTGGAAGAGCGCTGGTATAACGACGTGTACGTTCCCCACTACCGAAGCAGGCACGAAATCCGCAAGGACGCTAAGGAGGAATACCGCGACGACAAGCGCGATGCAAAACGTGAGTATAAGGACGCCAAGCGAGAAGCAAAACGCGACTACAAGGATGTTAAGCGCGAGTCTCGCGATGCCGACTAACCGCAGACTTATCCACCGCAGATTCTAATTTATTTTTACCGGTCGAGAACATGAGGCGGGCGAACGCCCGCCTCAGTACACATATTTGTCGTATAAATATTGACGCAACGAGTCGTCGATATGTTCGGCCGCGTAACTTTGCATACCCGACTCCTTGCCATGTTCCAGACCATTGCCGTTCATCGCGTTCAATCGCAGCTTGATATACGAACGCTGCATGCCGTTCATGACGATGAGCTGAACGTCGCCGTGTTCTACCTTGGATTCCGCATCCGCTCCCTCGTTAACGATGCCTTCCAAGCGCGCCGAATCGATATCAAAATGACGCAGCAAATCGCCGCCGGACTCCAGTAACACCGGCACCAAGCTACGACCGCGTACGCTCGCATCGGCCAACGGCGCGAGTTTCGCGATCATCACTCTCACGGCGGAACGAATCACGTCGGAGTCGCGAACACCCAGGCGCTTCGCCAATCTTTTTATGCTGTCTATATCGCCGGCATGCATTCGAATCGACACAGCGCGCTTACGGAAATTCATTGTCACCCCCTTTCGGCGACACGGTCGCATGCTCGACGTCGCCTCGGGCACTTCCGCAGACGTACTGACTTGCTACCGCTCGACATGCCTAACAACGGTAGATCGCTAGTGTTGCAGTTGTATGGCGAAGCGGAACGTTTTGCACTTCCCCGCAATTTCGCTTCCTTGAGCCAACAAGCCCTTGCCTATCTATGGGAGCGCAACCGAATGGCGCGGACTTAAGTTAGCGAGGAACTGGTCCGTTGCCGCGGCCCAGGTAAATTGCATGGCATGCGCACGACACCGATCCGAACTCAGCTGCAGTGCGATCCTGGCCGCGCTCGCTAGGTCGTCGCTCAAGACTCCGCTCACACCGGACTGCACGACATCGATGGGACCCGTGACCGGAAATGCCGCTACCGGCACACCGCTGGCCATTGCTTCCAGCATCACCAGCCCAAACGTGTCGGTGCGGCTTGGGAAGACAAAAACATCCGCAGCGGCCACGCATTTCGCCAACTCTTCGCCGACCTTGTAGCCGACGAATTGCACGTTGCCGTGCTTGCGTTCGAGCATCGCTCGCTCCGGTCCGTCGCCAACGACCACTTTGGTGCCCAACCAAGGCATCTCCAAGAATTCGCCGATGTTCTTTTCGATCGCCACCCGGCCGACATAAATTGCGATAGGCCGCGCGAATTCGAGGAATGCCTTCGACCGCGGTTTGAACAAGCCAATGTCGACACCTCGCGACCATCGCACGATGTTGCAAAAGCCGCGTGACTCCAATGTCTTCTGCAAGGTGGGCGTCGCTACGAAGGTCCGTTGCGCAGCCCCATGGAAGCGACGGAGCAGCGCGTAGCTCGCGATCAGTGGAATAGGGACGCGCGCGCGCAAATATTCGGGAAACTGCGTGTGGTAGGACGTCGTAAACGGCATTGCATTACGCAGGCACCACTCGCGCGCGGAAAAACCAAGAGGCCCTTCTGTGGCGATATGCAACGCATCCGGCTTAAACTCTTGGAGTAAACGCCTCATGCGACCGCCCGGAAAGCACGCCAGTCGAATCTCCGTATAGGTGGGACAGGGAATTGTCTTGAATAGACCGGGCTCAACTACTCGCACCGCATGGCCCTTGGCTTCGAGCTGTTCGACCGTGCGACTTAAGGTTCGTACGACGCCGTTAATTTGCGGATGCCACGCATCCGTTACTAAAGCGATCTTCATGCTGCGCGCGTGAGCTCCGGTATTTTGACGAGTTCGCCCGCTCGATTGCCGCTCAGCACGTGCGGCTGCTCGCTCCAATGCAAAAGAGAAAACCGGCCCTGCTCGTCTTCGGTCAGCGCCGTGCAACTCTCAACCCAATCGCCACAATTCATGTAGTTGATGCCTTGGACAGTCATGAGTTGAGCACGATGAATGTGCCCGCATACCACGCCATCCACGTTGCGACGCTTTGCTTCGTACATAACGGCCTTTTCGAAGGCGTCTATATAGGTAAGTGCAGTACCTGCCTTTTCCTTTAGATAGGTGGCGAGCGACCAGTAGGGCATCCCGAGCCGGCGACGCACGCGGTTAAAATGCCGATTGACCCAGAGAATTCCGTCATAGGCGAAACTGCCGAGGTGACCGAGCCACGATGCGCACTTTATGACGCCGTCGAATTGATCCCCATGCACTACGAGCAGACTGCGGCCATCGGCGGTCGAGTGCAGTGCTTCCAGGCGAATTTGAAGATTGCCGAAAACGTGGCCGGCATATTCGCGAAAGATTTCGTCGTGGTTGCCGGGAATGTAAACCACCTGCGTGCCGCGCTTGGCCATGGACAGCACCAGGCGCAACACGTTGTTGTGTTCCTGCGGCCAGAAAAAACTCCTTTTCAAGCTCCACACGTCGACGATGTCGCCGACGAGATATAGATATTTCGTATCGACAGATTTCAAGAAATCGAGCAAATACTGCGCGCTCGATCCGCGAAATCCTAAATGCACATCAGAAATGAAAACGCTGCGGAATTTAATCGATCGCTTCGGCAACGTATGGGTCATAGACACTCCCTTACGGCATGAGCACCATGCTGACCGTCGCCAACGTTGCACCGATCAGCGCGCCGACGGCCACATCGGTCGGATAGTGCAATCCGAGCACGACACGAGACAACGCCACCAGCAAAGCAAACGGCACCACGATCCATGCGAGTGGCGGGAAATACGCCGTCATTAGAATGGCGAACGACGTGGCGTGCAGCGTATGTCCCGACGGAAAGCTGTACCGATCCAGGGGTGCCGCGCCGACTGCAATGCGCAAATGGGAAATGTAAGGACGCTCGCGTACGAAACGCTGCTTGAGACATTTATATATGCCGACGCCGACGAAGCCGGTAACTACCAACTGAAAGGTACGCAGTGCAGCGCTTGCGCCAAATAAGAAAGGCAGCGCAAGAATCAATACGTACCAAAACACTCCGTCCCCGAGGCGACTGATCGTCGCGAAGAACACGCGGATCGCGCGGCGATCGGACCAGCGATTGAACGCCACGCACACTCTTTCTTCAGCGGCATCGCAACGGCGAATCAATTCGGCGGAACTCGCTAAGGCCATATGCTCTCCTTCCGACGTCGGCGCTCTTCCCCAACGTCGGTGCAGCCACTATCGTTCGCCAATGCGACATTCGTATGACGCTCAAATTTCGTTACGATGAAACTCAATAAGTTAACGCAAATAGGTTAACCGCGACGACATGTAGCAAAACTGTCATCTGCATGCTCGTAGCTGTTCGTGCAAGTGCCGTGTTAAACGGCATTCTTTTTCATGGGCACTGCCCGCACTCTCAATAACGCCTGCCCCATGCGAATTCGTTCCCCAGTCTGAATGTGGTCGGCAAACGAGAATCCGTTCGGCGCGATCACAATAATCGTGGAGCCGTGCTCGAACCAGCCCATCTCCTCCCCTTTCTTCAATTTCACCGCACAGGGAATCACGTTCGGTCCTCGATACTTTAGATGCAGGAGCACATTGGCGAAATGCAACCGGATGCTGGCAACCAGAATCGCAGCGACCGGCACAAGCGTTACCACGCGATCGTCGGGCAGCCTTGTTTGAATGACGGCGCGTTCGTTCCTGCAGAATAAATTGTCGATGCGCCGCACGGCAGCGGGATTGACGTTCCACACATCGCCGGTGACGTACTTCACCTCGTTCACATCGCAGTCGTAGGGAGCATGAAAACGGTGGTACATGCTGGAGGTGAGCCTTAGCGTCACATACATGCCGCCGCGATAGTAGTCCGACAGCTCGGGATCGATCAGCAATTCGTCGAGGGCATAGGCTTTCCCTTTGGCCTGCATAAGCGTGGCTTCGTTGATTCGGCCGCAAGCGCCGACGATGGCGTCGCACGGACTCGTCAGCACCGTCGGCG
>CAZQYC010000099.1:0-13468 GCA_964597495.1 uncultured Steroidobacteraceae bacterium
ATGAATTCACCGGCCGAACGATGCCCGGCCGCCGATGGTCCGACGGGCTGCATCAAGCGGTGGAGGCGAAGGAAGGCGTGCGCGTGCGCGAGGAAAACCAGACGGTCGCCTCGATTACCTTCCAGAATTACTTCCGCATGTACGGCAAGCTGTCGGGCATGACCGGCACCGCCGATACCGAAGCGTTCGAGTTCGAGCAGATCTACGGACTCGAAGTGGTCGTCATTCCAACTCATCGGGCGATGATTCGTCGCGACGATCCGGATCTCGTGTATCTCACTCAGAAGGATAAATTTGCCGCGATTATCGAAGACATTCGCGAGTGCGCAAAACGCGGGCAGCCGGTGCTCGTCGGCACGACGTCGATCGAAACCTCGGAGTTTCTCGCTGGATTGCTCGTTAAAGAAAACGTCGAGCATCAAGTGCTCAACGCCAAGCAGCACGAGCGAGAGGCCTTGGTGGTCGCGCAGGCTGGAAGACCGGGCGCCGTGACCATTGCCACGAACATGGCCGGCCGCGGCACCGATATCGTGCTGGGCGGCAATTGGGAAGTGGAACTGCGCGAGCTGGGCGAGGTCGACGAAGCGACGCGTTCGAAGGCGAAAGCGCAGTGGCAGGAACGGCACGATGCCGTGCTGAAATCGGGCGGCCTGCACATCGTCGGCACCGAACGCCATGAATCGCGCCGCATCGACAATCAGCTTCGCGGCCGTTCGGGCCGCCAGGGCGATCCCGGCTCTAGTCGCTTCTTCATTTCGCTCGAAGACAATCTCATGCGCATCTTCGGCAACCCCGACCGCACCAAGCGGTTGCTGCAAACGGCTGGCATGCGCGAAGGCGAGGTCATCGAGAGCCGGATGTTGACTCGGGTAATCGAAAACTCCCAGCGCAAAGTCGAAGCGCACAACTTCGATGCGCGTAAGAATCTGCTTGAATACGACGACGTCGCCAACGATCAGCGCAAAGTGATTTATCAACAGCGCAGCGAGTTGATGGCGTCGGAGAACGTTGCCGACGCAATCGCCGGCATTCGCCACGAAGTGGTCGAAGCATTGATCGATCGCTATATTCCGCCCACGAGCGTCGAAGACATGTGGGACACGGCCGGCCTTTCCCAGGCGATCGAACGCGATTTCGCGGTTCGTTACGACGTGAAAGCGCTTGTCGAGAGTGACAAGAACCTTACCGAGGAAGCGCTGCGTAAGCGCATCCACGAAGCGATCAATGCCGGGTACGACGGCAAGGAAACGTTATACGGCAGCGACGTCATGCGCCATTTGGAGAAGGCGATCATGCTGCAACAACTCGACTCGCACTGGCGCGAGCACTTGGCAGCCATGGATTACTTGCGGCAGGGCATTCATCTTCGCAGCTACGCGCAGAAAAATCCGAAGCAAGAATACAAGCGCGAGGCGTTCGATCTCTTCACGACGCTGCTTGACCGCGTGAAACACGACACGGTGTCGTTGTTGGCGCGGGTTCAGGTGCGAACCGAAACGGAGATCCAGGCGGAGGAAGCCGAGCGACAAAGGAAGCTCGAACAAGCCATGCGGTTGCAACATGCTCAACCGGAGATGCTCGGTGCACAGCAGCCGTTGCCGGAAGGTGAGCCTACGGCGCAGTCGGGCGTGGTGACTCCTTTTGTCCGCGAAGGCCGCAAGGTAGGCCGTAACGAAGTGTGTCCTTGCGGCTCCGGGAAGAAGTACAAGCACTGCCACGGCGCGTTAGCGTCGGAAGGATGAGGGCTTTGCGAGGCTGTAGACGGTAGGTCGTAGGCTGTAGCCAGAAAAGAATTTTGTCCTCTTCGAGGGCTATTGCTCGTACGGTATTTTCTATGTCCTCTCCTCCCTACAGCCCACAGCCTACAGCCCACAGCCCGCTCCACGTTGTCGCTGGCGCGCTCTTCGATGCGGACGGCCGCGTGCTTATTGCACAGCGTCCGCCGGGAAAACACATGGCGGGCGGTTGGGAATTTCCGGGCGGAAAGGTTGCAAGCAACGAGACGGTCGTTGCGGCGTTGACTCGCGAACTGAAGGAAGAGCTTGATGTAAAAGTTGTGTTGGCGGAACGTGTGATCGCCTACACCCATCATTACTCTGACCGAAGCGTGCTGCTCGATCTCTGGCGCGTTATCCGTTACGAGGGCACGCCAATATCCGCCGAAGGACAGCCCATTCAATGGGCATCGCTGGATGACTTGGAGACGATAGGCTTGCTGGAAGCCGATAAGCCGATGATTCCGGCGCTGCGTAAGGCGCTAGGCCCTAGGTACTAGGCAGAAGATATTATTCTTTTCTGGCTACAGCCTAGAACCTAGTTGCTAGAGCCTTTCTTGAAAGAATCTCAAAACCATCTCATAGAAATGCGGTCCCATGTCCGCTTGTCGAATGAGCCCATGCTTCCCGCCCGGATAGGCCATCAAGTCGAATTGGACGTTCGCGTCCTGTAATTGCTTCATGAGCTGCGTGCTGTGCGTGAACAGCACGTTGTCGTCCGCCATGCCATGGACCAGAAGCAAGCGACCCGATAAGTTTTTCGCATACGGCGCCGTCGAACTTGCGAGGTAGCCCAAGGCATTCTCGACGGGGTCGCCAAGATAGCGCTCGGTGTAATGCGTGTCGTAAAGACGCCAATCCGTGACCGGGGCGCCTGCAACTCCTGCTTTGAAAACGGTGGGAGCGGTGGTCATGGCCATCAACGTCATATATCCACCGTAACTCCACCCCATGACCCCGATACGATCGGCGTCGACGAAAGGCAAGCTCCGTAGGAATTCCACACCTCGAAGCTGGTCTTCGACTTCCACTTTACCCAGCCTGCGAAGGATCGGCGCTTCGAACGCGGTGCCGCGGAATGCGCTGCCACGATTGTCCAACGAAAAAACGATAAACCCATGCTGAGCCAGCACCTGCCGAAACAGACCTTGCATAGCGCGTCCGCCGCCCATCCAATTGCGTTGCACGTATTGATTTCCCGGGCCACCGTAGAGATCGAAGACCACCGGATAGCGCTTTCCTTCAATCATCTTCGGCGGCTTAATGAGACGGTAGTAAAGCGATTGCCTGTCGCTAGCGTCAAGCGTGCCGAACGCTTCGGTCGCATGATCAACCCGGTGAGGACCATATGGGTGAGTGGCTTCGAGCGCATTGCGCAGTACCCATCGTCTAAGCGTTCCGTCGATACTGCGAATCGACACGCAGGGAGGCTGATCGGTCGATGACCAGGTGTCGAGATAGGCACGCCGGTTGGGAAACAGCACCGCGCTATGCCAGCCCTCTTCGCGAGAAATTTTCTGTATGTGCGTCGGGTTTGCCGTGTCGAGCGACGTGGCGAACACATGTCGTTCGAGCGGAGTTGTTTGATTGGCGGAAAAGAAAATCAATCCGCGTTTCGCATCGACCTGGTCGCCGGCAATGTCGCCGGTGACCATCCAAGGGCCGGCCGTAAGGGGGCGTAGAAGTTCGCCCTCTTCGCTATAAAGATACAGATGTCGGAAGCCGCTTCGCTCGGAAGCCCAAGCAAATGCACGCCGCTCGGGAATAAAAGCGATGTTGTTGCTTAGATTAATCCAGGTGGAACCTCTCTCCGTAAGAATCACGCGACCGGCGCCGCTGTGGGCGTCAATTTTCAGCAATTCAAGTTGCCGTTGGTTGCGGGTTTGCCTCTGCACGGCGAGCCATCGGCTGTCCGGAAACCAATTCACCCGTGCAAGGTAAAAATCAGGATCCTGGCCGAGATCCACGTCGAAGGTCTTATTCCCCGCCAAATCGAAGACCTTGAGTCCGACGAGCGTATTCGTCGTCCCGGCGGCTGGGTAGCGCTGGCGTACTACGGTAATGCGGTCGGCATGAATTTCCGATCGCGCTATTTCGTTGACGGCCGAATCGTCGGTACGCGTGAATGCGATGTGCGATTCGTCCGGCGACCACCAATAACCGGTATCGCGATCCATTTCCTCTTGCGCTATGAACTCGGCCACGCCATTGCTGATGGGGCCACCGCCGTCATTCGTCAGCTGCCGCTCCCTTCCGGTGGCAATTTCAACGACCCATAGATTCTGTTCGCGAATGAAGCTAACGAAATCTCCTCGCGGTGAGAAGCGCGCATCTGTCTCGTAAGCATCTGTATTCGTCAGTTTTCGTACATTCGATTTACTGCGCGCCCGCAAATCGTAAAGGTATAAATCACCACCCAGAGGGATCAAGAGGCGACGTCCGTCGGCCGAAAACTGATAGTCCACGATGCCTCGCAAATTCGACGTGCGCTGGCGTTCACGGCGCGCTGCTTCTTCGGCAGACAACGCTTCATTGGTTTGCAGGAGCGATCGGGAATCCACCAGCAGACCGGATTGGCCGGTGCGCACGTCGAAACCCCATAGATCGAGTTGATCCTTGTGGTCCGCTTTCGCCAGCAAATAAGTAACGTATTTGCCGTCCGGAGAAATTCTAGGATTCGAAAGGCGTGGGCCGTTGAGGTCGGGAGCGCTAAACAAACGGGCAACCGTAAGCGGTTCCGCGTAAGTGGGGAGTACCCAACAAAGCGCGCAGACGACCGCGAATCTATTCGCGCAATGCATCGCGGCCAGAAGAAGGTAGATCGTCGTTATTTTCGGGTTGAGCATCACCCGGAATGGCATGGCGTTCGCTTGCCCAGGCCCCCAAGTCGATGAGCTTGCAGCGCTCGCTACAAAATGGCCGCCATGGCGATGACGCATTCCATTCGACGGGTCGTTTGCAAGTGGGGCAGGGCATGGGAAGGCACTAGCAACTACTTACTAGAACCTATCTCAACATCGAAAACAGCTTCGATGTGTCCTGGTTCGGGAGTCTTTTTCGGAACCGCCGTAAATACGTCCCTGTAGGCTCGCGCAAAAACTCCCTGTTTTTGAGCGTTCGGAAAAAGACTCCCGAACCAGGGCACTCGCGCAGTGGGGTCATTCATGTCGTCTCGCTCGGTTACGTTAATGTTGAGATAGGTTCTAGGCGCTAGCCAGAGAAGCGTCTGAACAGATTCGACAGGCTTTCATTTCCGTTCTGGCTAGTTTCTAGCACCTAGTAGCTAGTGGCTGCTTCACGTGCACGTCGTCAACAAGAACGGTACGTCCTGGTCGGTTTGAGCCGGGCGCGCCGACGCGTCGGTCCACTTAAGGAACCGGATCGTGCAGCGATGATGGCTGCCGCTGATCTCGGGGAACAAGTCGCTGTCGGTGGGAAGAGTGATGCGCAGCAACTGGCACTGCATCTGCTTATCGAGCGTGAGTTGGTAGACGCCGGCAGACGCTGTTTCTCGACGCGGATGCGTGTTTTGACGAGTGAGCCAAAGTAATTCGACTACGGCATCGCAAAGCGGCCTTACGTTCGACGCCCAGTCGTTGAGTGCCGTGGCTCGCGTTTCGAACGGCAAACTTAGCCAATGCGCATAGTCAGGCAAGTCGAATTCGCAGGTACCGCCTGGGATGGCGCTGCGATGTTTAATGGCATTCAAGAACTCGGAGTCGCGCAGGCGTTGCAATGGAGCGATGCCGGCATTGTTCAAATCGCTGCGCAGCTTGGCGAGATTCGCCACGATCGTATGCACTCGGTCGGCATCGGCACCGGGCCGCGCTTGGTAGTCATGAATCACTGCCATATGGCGTTCCAATTCTTTTAGAACGTCGGTCCGTACGTCCCCTCGGGCGGTGATCGCCAGAATTTCCAGCAGCGAGTGGACGGCGGCGCGCGTCGACCAGGATTCGCTTTGCTCTTGATGAAAGCAGAGCTGCTGGTAGAGGAACTCCAAACGCAAGAACGTCCGCATCCGTTCGTTGAGCGGTTGTTCGTAGTCGACCGTGGCGGCCGAGGCGTCGGATGCGTGCATCGCGCTATTGTGCGTCAGCGCGCCTGCAATGACTAGACGGTCGCTAAACGGCGTGGGCTTGGGATTTCTTGGCCGCCAGGGAAAGATATAGCGGGTGAAGCGCCTGGACTTTTGAGCGAAGCGTTTCTAGGGTACCGTCGTTGACGATGATGTCATGGGCAACTTTCTGTCGCGCCGCACGCGTTGCCTGGGCCCCTAGGATTTTTCTCGCCAGTGCGGGTTCGGTGCCGTCTCTTTTTTCCAGACGCGACAACTGCAGTTCCTCCGGACAGTCGATTACTAGGATTCGGTCGTAGTCGCCGTTCGCGCCGGTTTCGACGAAGAGGGGGATGGCGTGAATTTGATAGGGCGCTGCCGCCGCCGCTGACCGCCGTGCGAGCTCCTGCCGAATGGCCGGATGGGTGATGGCTTCGAGTGTCTTGCGTTGTTCCGGATCCGAAAAAACGCGCTCCCGCATCTTGCGGCGGTCCAAATGGCCTTTCTCGTCGAGGACATCGGTCCCGAACGCTTCGATAATCTGCGCTAAACCTAAAGTTCCGGGAGCGACGACATCGCGACTAATTTGGTCGGTGTCCAATACTGGAATTCCAAGCGCCATGAATTCGGCGGAAACGGCGCTCTTGCCGCATGCGATACCGCCAGTTAAAGCGATACGAAAGGGGCGGTCGCTGCTCATCGAACGGCGCTTGAGGCTCTAGCCAGAGTCGCTGCGCTAGGTTGCACGCAAGGCACTCAAGAGATCCTCGCTAGATAAGCGCCAATTAACTCGTTCCCCCACAGCATGGCAATCCAGCCCGCGACTGCCAGGTAGGGTCCATAGGGGATTGGGATATTGCGATCCCGTCCGCGAAACAAAATTAAACTGATTCCGATGACGGCACCGGCAAAGGCGGAAAGCAAAATGATCGGCAGGAGTTTTTGCCATCCTAGCCAGGTACCAAAGGCGGCGAGCAACTTAAAGTCGCCGTAGCCCATTCCTTCCTTTCCGGTAAGCAACTTAAAGAGCCAATACACGCTCCAGAGGCTCAAATAGCCAGCCACTCCTCCAATGATGCTGCTACGCATGTCCGGCGCGAAGGGGGAGTCAGGCGAGCCATAGAGACTGAGGATCAAACCAAGCCATACTAGCGGCAACGTGATTTGATCCGGCAGCAATTGATGGTCGAAATCGATGACCGACAGTGCTATCAAGCACCACGTTAGGAGCAGTGCCGCCCCGGCCTCCCACGTAAATCCAAATTTCCATGCAACGACGGCCGATATGATCGCCGTGAACAATTCGATCAGCGGATAACGTACCGAGATCGGTGCGCGGCAATTGGCGCACTTGCCGCCAAGTACCAGATAACTGACGATCGGCACGTTCTGCAGGGCGGTGATGGGGGCTTTGCAGTGCGGGCATGCCGAACGTGGAACCACTAGATTGAAGGTGGAAGGAGTTTCCGTCTCTAGGCTCCGGACTGTAGGTTCGGAAGAAGCGCCAAGCAATTCCACGGCCTGCGCACGCCACTCCCGTTCCATCATTGCAGGTAACCGGTAGATCACCACATTCAGGAAACTGCCGATTAGCAAACTAAAAACGGCCGCCAGCGCGATGAATAGCGCAGGATGATTAGATAGCACGTTCATTAGTTCCACAGCATTCTCACTGTGAGTCAGTTAAGGCATCGTATAAGAAAACGCCGCGCTGAGCGCGGCGTTTTGCCCCGAAGTACGATGCAGTATTAAACCACTGCGCCCAACTTGAAGATCGGCAAGTACATGGCGATAACCAAGCCGCCGACAAGCACGCCGAGGATGGCCATGATCATGGGTTCGAGCAAACTGCTAAGGCCGTCGACCGCAGCATCGACGTCGGCTTCATAAAAGTCCGCGACTTTTGCCGACATTTGATCGAGCGAACCCGACTCTTCGCCGACCGCGATCATTTGCACGACCATATTGGGGAATAAACTGGTGCTTTCCATCGAGCGCTGCAGCCGTTGGCCCGTGGACACCTCATCGCGAATCTTCAACGTGGCGTTTTCGTAAACGATATTGCCTGTCGCGCCTGCGACGGAAGTAAGTGCTTCAACGAGCGGAACGCCGGCTGCGAACATGGTTGAGAGCGTGCGGGCATAGCGTGCAATTGCGGCCTTAACCATGATCGGGCCGATGACTGGGGCCTTGAGGAGTAGTCGATCCAAATTTTCCTGCATGGGGCGCGAACGTTTCTTGAACCAAAAAAAGGCATACCCGGCGCCACCGACAACGAACGCAATGAAAATCCCCTTGTCTTGCACGAATCTCGAAAGGTTGATCACCATTTGCGTGAAGGCTGGCAAATCCGCGCCGAATCCTTTGAACAAATCCTCGAATTGAGGAATTACGAAAACCAGCAAGATGACCGTAACGATTATTGCGACTACCAAGACGGCTGCAGGATAAAACAATGCCTTTTTGATTTTTTTCTTCAAGGCTTCTGTTTTTTCCTGGTACGTGGCAATTTTATCCAAAAGACTTTCCAGGGCACCTGCATGTTCGCCGGCTTCGACAAGGTTTGTATAAAGCTTGTCGAAATAAAGCGGATGTTTCGCTAATGCTTCATGCAGGGCAGTTCCTGATTCGATGTCCCCTTTTATGGAAAGAATCAACTTCTGCATGGCAGGCTTGTCGTGGCCGTTACCGACAATGTCGAAGGCTTGCACCATCGGGATGCCGGCTTCGAGCATCGTCGCCAATTGACGGCTGAACAGTGCGATATCTGCAGCCTCAATCTTTCCTTCCGATTTAAAAAGTTGTACCCGTTTACGGACTTTTTTTGCCAATACGCCCTGTTTTCTCAGGTCAGCACGCACTGCGCTTTCAGACACTGCGAGCATCTGCCCTTTGATGCGCTTGCCCCGTTTGTCGGTACCCTCCCAAACAAACGGAAATTGTTTTGCGGAGATAACTTCAGCCATGGTTCATTATCCTGAATTCCAAATCGCAAAAGTACAGTTATTCAACGGTACACTGGTTTACTTCGTCTAGGCTCGTCAACCCGTCTTTCACTTTTTTAAGTCCGGAGCGGCGCAGATCCCAGATTCCTTCCTTTGCGGCTTGATCGGCGAGATCGACCGCATTGCCGTCCTTCAGAATAACTCTTCCCATTTCTTCGCTAACAGGCATGACTTGGTATAAGCCCGTACGCCCCTTGTAGCCGTCCGTGCACATCGTGCAACCTACTGGCTTATAAATGGTGAGGCGCGACCCGACATCCTCTTCCGTGAAACCTTCCTTCAAAGCGGCTTCGGGTGGAAGGTCGATGGCGGCTTTGCAGTTATTGCACAGCTTGCGTGCCAGGCGCTGAGCAATGATCAACGAAACAGAGGTCGCGATGGCGTACGGCTTGACGCCCATGTCCACTAAGCGGGTGAGTGTTTTGGGGGCATCGTTCGTGTGCAGAGTGGAGAGAACCAAGTGGCCTGTTTGGGCGGCCTTGATCGCTATCTCGGCGGTTTCTAAATCGCGGATTTCGCCGACCATGATGACGTCAGGGTCTTGGCGCAAAAATGCGCGCAATGCGCCGGCGAAAGTGAGGCCTACCTTAGGGTTCACATTAACCTGGTTCACGCCCGGCAGGTTAATTTCGGCCGGATCTTCGGCGGTCGAAATATTGGTGTCTTCCTTGTTGAGAATATTCAATCCCGTGTAAAGCGACACCGTTTTGCCGCTTCCCGTTGGGCCCGTTACGAGGATCATTCCATGAGGGCGCGACAATGCTTCAAGATACATCTCCTTTTGTTGCGGCTCGTAACCCAGTGCATCGATACCCAGCATCGCGCTGGAAGGGTCGAGAATACGGGCAACGATTTTCTCTCCGAAGAGAGTAGGGCACGTGCTAACGCGGAAATCGATCGCGCGAGTCTTGGAAATGCGCATCTTGATGCGTCCGTCTTGCGGCACTCGGCGTTCGGCAATATCCAACCGAGACATTACTTTTATGCGTGCAGCAAGCTTGACGCCGAGTTGCACCGGCGGATTCGCCAATTCCTTTAAATACCCGTCCAAGCGCAATCGTATTCGATACGATTTTTCGTACGGTTCGAAATGAATGTCGGACGCGCCTTTTTTTATAGCGTCAAGCAGGACTTTGTTGACGAAACGTACGATAGGCGCGTCTTCGACCTCGTCTCTGCCAACGGCTTCCCCAAGATCGTCGTCACCGCCCGTGACATCGAGATTGTCGAGATCCAAATCGTCGTCCGTAAGATTTGGCATCTGCGTATCGACTTGCTCGATGGCTTTGCTGGCAGTGCGCTCCAGTTTGTCGTCCTCGACAACGACTGCTTCGATCGACAAGCCGGTTTGAAACTTGATTTCATCAAGGGCGTGCGTGTTGGTCGGATCTGAAATCGCAACGAACAAGCGTTTGCCGCGCTTGAGTAGCGGCATGACACGGTGTTTCTGCAGCAATTTGTCGGAGACCAGCTTGACGGTATCCATATCGGGCTGGAGCGCATCGAGATCCATGAGCGGGACGCCGAATTCCTGCGAGGCTGCGATGGCGATGTCGCGAGAATCGGCAAGGCCCTTGGCTACAAGATAAGTGACGAGATTGGCGTCGTTTTCTTTGGCGCCTGCTACTGCTTCGAGCATCGTCTTTTCGTCGACTAAACCGTCCTGAATAAGGCGCTGCGGCAAGCCTTGCAGCGCCATGCGAATATTCATTGAAGGGGCGGTGTTATCGCTCATGTCGGGAACGTAGTAAGCAGGATATCGTTTCGGTAGTTTGACTCGAACCACCGGAAATGCGCAATTGTCAAATCAGCCCGAATTCTGTCCCAAGTGCTCTAAAGCGCACGCGACCGAGATCACACTAATGAAAGAAGCCTAGCTACGGCAGGGCGTGCAGGGTGTCAGGGATAGGAAAGGAGGTGCGTGGACGTGTTAGTGGCTGGCGACGAGTTAAGCCATCCGTGTGGTTATGCATCAATAGTGTCGGGAGTAAGAAAGAAAAGCGGGATGTCCTTGGAAGGACATCCCGCCTCGATTCTGGAGGAATCGCGCTAAATATTACTTACAAATCTGGGCCGAGAGACAGCCTCCGCTAACCGCCCAGGACACCTTGCCATTAGAAAGAGTGCCAGTCAGGATATAGTCATCTGATGCTGAAATGCCGCCCAGTGCATTCGGTACTGCCCGAATAGTGCCGACGGTCGCGCTAGTTGCGGCAGTTGTCACCGAGTTAGTGTAGGTTGATGCGCCCGAAGCAATGTTTGCCGGTACGCCGTTGCTGCCGCCCACGCAAGCCGTCATGTCGTTCGTGTCTTGAGCGCAAACTTCCACGGCAACCTTAGCGGCTTGCGTCGATTGAACGACTTCCGTGAACTTGGCCTTCTTCGTGTACTGCTGATACGCCGGCAACGCGATCGCCGCCAAGATACCGATGATCGCGACCACGATCATCAATTCGATCAAAGTAAAACCTTTTTGCACGTGCTTCATTTGAAAACTCTCCGAGATATGACGAGATAAGGCGAAGTGCGCCTGCGAGCAATAGAGCAAGTGGCATGCCAGAGAGCTGTAAAAAGGTTTGCAGTGCATAAGTCCTTGAGTTTGCCAACATTCATCGGCGGTCCTAATCCATGCGGCACAAAATGCGGCATCGCATCCTGCCAAGTTAGGGCCAATAGTGACGCGAATTGTCAGTTCATGACGTCGGGCGGCGACGGGTGATTTATTGAGGTCCTCTGTGCGGCTTGCGACAGCAAATGGACCGATTGATTGAAGGTCCGCTCGTGGCGATTGTTCTATCTGTAAATCTCTCAATATGGACTCTTCGTCGTACGTATAAGATGTGATCCGTTGCGTCTTTGCGCGCGTTTTCGTAGCGTACGGGACCGCCATACAACGTCAATGGGGTTTGCGCTTGTCGTTTATAAACCGTCCTTACATTGCTCCGGCGATTGTTTTACTGTCGGTGGCTTCTCTGTATGGATGGTTTCTATACAGCCCGATTCAGTTCGATGATCTCTATTTCTTCATGCCAGGGGTGCCTGAGGCATTCTTGCAGTCGATGGGGCTTCAGGCGCGTCATCTTGCGATGGCGACGCTTGCGCTGGGATGGAAGTGGCTCGGAACGAGTTTGCTCGGCTTTCGCGTCGTTAGTTTGCTCTTGCACGCCGGTGTCGCGATCGCGGTTTTTTATTTTCTGCGCGAGATCGAGCGAACATTGCGCAGCGATGACGAAAAGGCGGGCGCCTCGTTGCTGCCGTTGCTCGGGGCTTTGATCTTTGCAATGCATCCCGCGGCGGTTTATGCCGCTGGCTATCTCATTCAGCGCACCATCGTGATGGCAACGTTGTTCTCGGTGTTGTCATGGCTGTGCCTACTTCGTGGACTTCGTGCTCATGGCGATCGCTGGCTGTGGGCGTCCGTAACTGCCTTTGCGCTCGCTGTTTTTAGCAAAGAACACGCGGTAATGGTGCCTGCCGTAAGCGCGGCGTTGGCGCTATGGTGGTGGCGTACTCACGCCGAAAGTACCAAAGCGGGGCCACTATTCAAAAGATTGCGGCCCATGGGGCTCTGCTCATTGATAATCGCGATATTGGTCGTGTTGCAGGTTCGCGGGTTACTTGGGTCGACTTATGAACTGGACGCGCCGGAGATGCTGAGTTCCATTTCCGTAGAGAATCCGTGGCCGCTCAGCGTGCTTACTCAGAGCGTTTTATTCTTCAAATATCTGCTGCTGTGGTTGTTGCCGAATCCTATGTGGATGTCGGTGGACATGCGTGAGCCGTTCGCGACGTCGTTTACTGCCTGGCCGTATCCCATTGGCTTTCTGGCCTTCGTAATCTGGCCGGCGGTTTCTGTCTGGCTCATTTGGAAAGGGAAACGGTGGGGCCTACTCGGGTTCGCAATGCTTGCTCCGTGGCTATTGTTTTTTACCGAATTGTCTACGGTACGCATTCAAGAATCGTTTGTTTTGTATCGGAGCTATCTCTGGGCCGCGCCGGCATTTTGCGGATTGTTGGCCGTGGAATCGAGATTGAAGCCACGAGCGTTAGGTATGGTAATCGTCGCAGCGTTCGTCTTCCTGTTTCCGCTGTCATGGGATCGATTAACGACCTTTTCCCACCCCTTGCTACTCTGGGACGATGCGGAGCGCTTGGTTCATGATAGGCAAGGTCTCACGGGGCTCGAGCGTATCTATCGCAATCGCGGTATCGGGTTGTATGGGATCAAAAAATTCGATCTGGCAATAGAAGATCTTTCGAAAGCGATCAGCATCAACTCCGGTTTTTCGTACGCTTACAGTGACCGTGGCGCAGCCTATGTCCAATTGAAGCGATATAAGGAAGCCCTGGAAGACTTCGATGCTTCTCTGCGGCTAAAGCCTAACAATGCACGTACGCTGACCAATCGGGGTATTGCGTTAGAGGGATTGGGGCGCAAAGACGAAGCAGACGATAGTTATCGATCTGCTTGTTCGCTGGGTTGGCGTACTGCTTGTGCGAAACTCACGCGGCAGTAAGAAGCGATGATCGCGGACTAGTACGATGTCCCGTGAAATCGATTTGTAACTGCGTTCATTCGATCCCAAGTTTCTTAATGCGATATCGTAGCGAACGAAAACTCATGCCGAGCA
>CAZQYC010000100.1:0-9178 GCA_964597495.1 uncultured Steroidobacteraceae bacterium
TCTTGGAGCGGCGGCGCGTTCTTTGCGTATCGCCGTTCGTGATTCAATAACCACTGCTTGCGTTCGATGCCGCCGCCGTAACCGGTGAGCGAGCCGTTCGCGCCGATGACGCGGTGACACGGAATGACGATGCCGATTGGGTTGTGGCCGTTCGCCAAGCCGACGGCGCGGGCACCGCCATCGTGGCCGATGCGTTTCGCCAGCGCTCCGTAGCTTTCCGTTGCGCCGAAAGGAATATCGACCAGTGCTGTCCACACCGCTTTCTGGAATTCCGTTCCCTCCGGCGCCAAGGGCAATTCGAAATTCGACAATTCACCAGCGAAGTACGCCGTCAGTTGTTCGCAAGCTTCGCGAAATATCGTGTTGTCGCGAACGTAGAAGTCAGGTAGCGGTGGACGATAGCGCTGCTTTTGCATGTACAAACCCGTGAGCGCGTCGCCGTTCCCGCGCAATAGGAGCGGGCCGACGGGTGAATCGATTTCGCTGTAGTAGAAAAGTGTCATCGCCGTTTGTCTTTCCTCAAGCGCGTTGACTCAATGTATGCCATAAGTGAATCGCTGCGTACGCACGCCAAGGGCGCCAGCGCTCGGCTAGCGACTGCAATTTCGCGGCGCTATCGATGCGCAATGCGTTTAACAACCCTAAGTCCGAATGTGGAAATGCGTCGGGATCCCCGAGCGCACGCATGGCGACGTATTCGGCGGTCCACAGGCCAATGCCGGGAATTTCCTGCAGCATGTGGCGCGTCGTTGCGAAGTTCGACAGCGGATCGAGTTGCAGTGTGCCGTCGGCCGCCGCATGCGCCAAAGCGCTCACGGTTGCCGCGCGCTTTCTCGTTAGGCCGCGATCGATAAGTTGCTGCAGCGACGCGTTGGCGACATCGCCTGCCGTTGGCGCAGTTCGATGGAGGCTCTCGAAGGGGGTCGACACTTCGCTGCCGAACGTTGCGACGAATCGTCCGAAAATCGTCGTTGCCGCTTGCACGGAAATTTGCTGACCGAGCACGGCGCGCAAGGCGAGTTCGAATCCGCAGAGGGCGCCGGGTACGCGAAGCCCCGGCGTCTTCGCCACGAGGCCGTGAAACTTCTTGTGGCTACTCAAGTGCTGATCGATGACCGCCGGATTCGCGTTGAGATCGAACAGGCGTCGCAGGCGCGATTGCAAATCGGGCAGCACAGGCAGTAGCGACGGTGCCATCTCAATGCGCAAAATGTCGTGACCGGCGGGCTCGGCCGCGATCCACCCTGCCTGCTTGCCGATCCTAACCGTGCGCACGTATTTTTTGCCGATCACTTGCTCGGTGCTCGCCGGCGCGCGATTCGCCAAGAACTCGATCAATACTTGCCACGCGAGCGGCGACCTAAAGCCAAGTTTGACGGCAATGCCTTCGTGCGGTTCAAGCGGGCGCCGCTTGCGCAGCGCCAGCGGATTGAGCCGATACGATTGTTTGAATCGACGGTTGAACTGCCGGACGCTTGAGAATCCGCTCGCGAAGGCGATATCGACCACTTTGAGCGAGGTATCGGTGAGCAACTGCTTGGCCAACAGAAGTCGCCGCGTTTGCGCCAAGGCGAGCGGGCTCACGCCGTATTCGGTTTCTATCACGCGATGCAAGTGACGCGCGGTAATCCCGAAGTCTCTCGCCAATTCGTCGACGCTGCGGTTCGTGAGAGCGCCTGCATCGATGCGGAGCACCGCAGCATCCGCCGTACGCTTCACGGAATCGATTGGCGCTTTGCCGGGCGCCAATTCGGGACGGCAACGCAAGCACGGGCGATAACCGGCTGCTTCCGCCGTTGCGGTATCGGAGTAGAAAGTGCATCGATCGCGTCCCGGCGTGCGCACGGTGCAAACGGGCCGGCAATAGATTCCCGTCGTCGAAACGCCGACGTAGAAAATGCCGTCGAAGCGCGCATCGCGCGCCCTGATGACTTGATAACAATGTTCGGCATCAAGAAGCATGAGATCAGATTAACGCGCATGACTGTAGAAGTCTGGCCGTTTTCGGACATGGTCCCTCTCCAATCGCACAAGAGTTTTAATGCTCGGAAGACTCTACGTTGAACGGCGCTGTATTAAGGCAAGACAGTTCGGCCCAAAGATGGGGACATACTGATGATGTCGCTGCAATGCTGAACCGAGCACCGCGATGATCGTATTGCAATCTCCTCGGGCTCCTCTAGTGTCGTCGGAAGTTTCCTACATTTCTTGTAGGGTGCGACGTAATTCATTGTTTCGTATCGCTATATACACTGATGCCGTTAACTGCCGAGGGAAATTGCCATGCATCACATTGTTTTGCTCGAGGATGACGCCACCGACGCCGAACTGATTGAACGAACGCTTGTCGGCGAGGGAATAGATGCAATGGTGGATGTTGCCGAGAGTCGAAGCGCTTTCGTCCATCTTCTTGAACGAACCAAAGTCGACTTGGTCATTTCAGATAGCGGTGTCGGCGATTTTTCTGCGCTCGACGCCCTCAAAATGTCGAAGACAAAACAACCGCAATCCGGATTCATCGTCGTATCCGGCGGCATCGATGCGGACCGTGCCGAGCTTGCAAAACGCATGGGCGCGATCGAATGCCTTCCTAAGACCGAGCTTGCGTTATTACCGCCGTTGGCTCGACTGGCGCTCGAGGGCGCCGAGCAAATGCGCCAGGTGGAGAACATTCGCCTGGAGAACGAACGCCTATCGCTCACCAATCGTTCCGTGCAACGGCTGATTCAGGCGGTGACGCAATTGTCGATGGCTCGCGATCTGGCGACGGTGCAAAGCATCGTGCGTTCGGCGGCGCGTGACATCAACGGCGCGGACGGCGCGACCTTTGTGTTGCGCGACGATCACCAGTGCTACTACGCGGACGAAGACGCCATTGAGCCGCTGTGGAAAGGACAGCGCTTTCCGCTGGCTTCCTGCATCAGCGGTTGGTCGATGATTCATCATCGGCCGGCCATCATTCCGGACATCACGCTCGATCCGCGCATCCCTCAGGATGCCTACCGTCCTACGTTCGTGAAAAGTTTGGTGATGGTGCCGATCCGCAGCGAAGCGCCCATCGGCGCGATCGGAAACTACTGGGCTACCCATCACGTGCCGACGGCGTCGGAAGTGCAATTCATTCAAGCGCTCGCGGATTCGACGTCGGTCGCCCTCGAGAACATCGAGCTCTGCCAGCAGCTCGAACGGCGCGTTGCGCAACGCACTTTGCAATTGCAGGAAGCGAATCAATCGCTGGATGAATTCAGTTATTTCGTTTCGCACGACTTGCGAAGCCCGATCCGCCATATCAACGCTTTCGCAACCATTCTCGAAGCGGAGCTGGGCACGCCGACGCCGATGGCGCAAAAATCCTTGGACAAGATCAAATCCTCGTCGGTAACGATGAATTCGATGCTCGAAGGGCTCTTGTCGTTGGCGCGCCTGGGCGCCGCCGCGATCGATCCGGTGGAAATCGACATGACCGCGTTGGCGCATGCCGTCTCCCAGGCCGCGAAAGAAACCCATGCCTCGCCCGTGACGATCGACATCGAGACTCTGCCGTCCGCGTACGGCAACGAAATACTTCTGCGGCAGGTGTGGATGAATTTGCTGAACAACGCCATCAAGTTCACGAGCCGGTCTCCGGAGCCGACGATTACCGTCGGCAGCTTCCCGATGGGAGGGCAAATTCGCTACTTCGTTCGCGACAACGGCGTGGGCTTCGATATGGCGAAAGCCGATCAGCTGTTCATGGCGTTCCGCCGCCTGCATGGCGAGAAGGATTTCGCGGGCGCCGGAGTGGGGCTCTCCATCGTGAATCGAATCGTGTCTCGTCATGGTGGACGGGTATGGGCGGAATCGGAAGTCGGAAAAGGCGCGACGTTCTACTTCACGCTGGGACTGACGGCACCTGCCGCACAAAAAGCCGTTGCTTAGCGCGATTGAAATTCCAGCCCGTTTCAAATCGCTTTGAAGAAAATGACGTTGGCCGTCGGTACTCCATCGGCGCTTAGCGCATAACCGGGTATGGATCCGCAGCGAATCCACTGTTGCGATTCGTAGAAGGGTTCGCCTTCGGACCGCTGTTCGGTGTCGAGAAATAATAACGATCGTGCGGCCGCCGCCGCTTCCTTTTCGACTGCGTGCATGAGGGCGGCCGCAATGCCCTGGCGGCGATAGCGCGTTAGCACCAGCAATTTCTGGACTTCGGCGCGATGTATCCCGTTTTGCTTCTGGCATAGATCCAGTTGAACGCTGCCGACAATCTCGGTACCGACCGAAGCAACGAGTAGAAGTCTCGTTCCCCTGCCGATTGCAGCGAATACGTCCTCCCAATAGTCCTTGGCTAAAGACCTGTCGAGCGGTCGAAGAAAGCCAATGGACGCGCCGCCGTTGACAGCATCGTCAATGAGGTCGAGGAATGCGGCGAAGTGCGTTCGGGCCTCTGATTCGTCGATGCGTTGAATGGAATACACGGTCGTTTGCGAGCGGCGAGTAGCTGATAGAAAAGATTGCCACCGAAATCGGTTGTTACTATAGTAGCCACATGGCTACTAAAAAATCCAGTACCGCGAAGGCAACCCAAGAAACCTCGCAAGACGTGATGGAGCGCCGCATTGCCGACGGCATCAAGAAGCGGCGCGAACAGTTGGGAATCTCCGCCAACGATCTGGCGCAGCGCTCCGGCGTAAGTCGCGCGATGGTGTCCAAGATCGAGCGGCGGGACGTCAGCCCCACGGCAGCACTGCTTGGCCGGTTATGCAATGGCTTGGGGATTACGTTATCCAGCTTGATTGCGAGTGCTGAGAGTTCGGCGGGTCCGCCGATTGCGCGGGCGGCGGATCAACCCGTGTGGCGAGATCCGGATACGGGATTGCTAAGGACCATGGTGTCGCCGCGAAATACGGGCTCGCGCATGGAGCTTGTGCACGTGGAACTGCCGGTCGGTGCGGAAGTTAGGTACGACGCACTGCATGAGCCTCACTACGACCAGCATGTCTTCGTCTTGCACGGCAAGCTCACGCTGACGTTCGGCGCCGAGGAGTTCGAACTGAACGCCGGCGACTGCATGCGCTCCCGTTTCGACGTCGCGCATTCGTTTGCCAATCGGGGCCGCGCCGCCTGCAAGTATCTTGTCGCAATTAACCGATGAGGGATCGAGGAGAGATCGACGAGGGCAAATGCAATGCAACTGATCGACTGTAACTTCAAATCTCACGGCAGCGAGCTTCTCGATATTTTCAACGAAGCGATCGCGAATTCCACGGCGCTCTACGAATATCGGCCGTTCACGTCGGAGAAAATACGGAGTTGGTTTGCAGATAAGCAGGCCGGAAATTTCCCGGTAATAGGCGCGATCGACGCTTCGGGCACATTACTGGGATTCGCGTCTTACGGCGTATTTCGCGCGCGTCCTGCTTATAAATACTCGATCGAGCATTCCGTCTACGTGCATAAGGATCATCGCGGGAAGGGAGTGGGCCGGATCTTGCTAAAGAGATGCATCGACGCGGCGCGCGAACAAAACTATCACGTCATGATCGGCGGGATCGACGCCGAGAACCAAGCGAGCATTGCACTCCATAGGCACTTCGGTTTCGTGCACGCGGGCACCCTCACGCAAACGGGGTTCAAATTCGGCCGTTGGCTCGATCTTGCGTTTTATCAACTTACACTAGCGACGCCGGTTAATCCGAGTGACGGATAGTGCGCGTCATCGCTGAGCAGGCGATTGCGGAACGCCGGGTCCATCCGGCGGATAGGCGACAAAAGCAGGAAGCTTTTCCGCGGCTGTAGAGAACGCATGCAATGTCGGATACGTTTTCCCAGTGACGGCGGTCGGTAGCATGGACTGCACGAATTGCCATACAACGGCGATCGTGATTCCTGACTGCGACGTCGTGCCGTTCGCGATCGTGGGTGGCTGGCTCTGAATTTCTTCTTCAAGCAAGCGAAGCGCCGTGAGCAACTGTCCCTGAACGCGCGTAAGCCACGGCTCATGGTGCTTTTCCGCCGGACGCAAATTGCGCTCGTATACGATTTGCACGGCTTTGTCACAGGCTGCAAGCGCCAACCCCAGCAAGCGGAGCTCGTGCTGGCGAGCTATAACGGTTGTCGGCATGAGACTCTTGTGCGGTCCGGCGATCGCCTCTGCATAATCGATAATCAACGTCGAATCCATGAGCACTTCGCCGTCGTCACAGACCAACGACGGCGCTTTCACCACCGGATTGATCTGTTGAAACTTCTCGAAGGTCGAGAATACAGACACGGGTTTGTGTTCGAACGGAATGCCGAGCAGCTTTAACGAAATGGCGGTGCGCCGCACGTAGGGAGAATCGAGCATGCCAATGAGCTGCATAGTGAAACTAGATAAGTAGTTGAAAGAGCCGGAGCGTAGCACACGCTATTGCAATCGCAATTGCGTTCGCCGATACGCGATCATCGCGACAAGCATCGCGCAGACGACGCTCTTTGCCGCTGGGAACAAGACGGTGGTCAACGAGTAGTGTTCTAAAGCCGAGATAGCCAATGAGTTCCGCAAAACGCTCAACAAATAGAATCCGATGCGCTCCTCGTTCGGATGATGAAAAGCAAACCGGAAAGTCGGTCCGAATCCCGCAAGTTCGCTTCCCGTAAGCAGCGCAACGGCAAGCAGCGGGTTGGACGTCAGCAGCCAACACGGCAGCGCTGCAACAGCGATGGCAAGGAATGCCCAATCGGTTCTCGTAATGGACGTGTCGGCACGACTCCGATACGCCAGAAAGGCAATATATGACGTAACCAGCCCGGACACACCGATCGGCCAAGCGCCGGCGCCGCCTTGCCCAGCTAGTTGAGCCAAGAACACGACGAGAGTACTAAGCGTCCAAGTGATCCATGAGCACACATGCGGTTTTGTTTCCCCCTTACGTATCGAACGGACGTAGGGCGCGTACATTGCAAACGTAAGAAGGACGGCCGCCGCGGCTAAAAGCTCCTTGTACATTGCGTCATGGTTACCCGGGAAATGGGACGAACTGACCCGCGACTTCTAGGCACGCCTTTGGCGCGGCGTTGCAATCTGCCACTTTTTTCCAACTTGCCAAATCCATGATCTTCATAGGAACGGTCGGAATATAGTGAGACAAACCGATTGTCTTATCGAATCTGATCGCAGAGCCCTCTGCGGCTTCATCGCGGACATTGCCATATTCCAAGAATTTAAGGGGTTGGTAAGGAAGCCCATGCATGGTTAGAAGCAAGAACTCTCCTCTTCGATACTCCACTCTCGCAGGCACATTGCGTAGGCTTGGCGATACCCGCAACGGTTCACTTGCTGTGTACAAAAACAGATGGTCGGCATTGCCTTTGCCATTGGTGTCTATTGCAATGATGACGCGCTGATCATCAATCGGTTCTGCACACACCATCCCTTCCAGCTGCAGTCGAAGATCATCTTGCGATTTGGCGCTTGAAGCCGCGAAGCAGCAAACAACCACTGCCAAAAAAGTTAGAACCTCGGCTATTGCACGAGTGATCATGGCCACTTCTCCATTGAAAGACCGACACCACGATGTGAATACCGTCGCCTCACCTGTCCGCGTGCTTCGACCTGCTAGCTGCATCCTTGACTATGCTTATTCCCTGGAACCCGTCCAGAGATCTTGCGAAGCTCGGCGATTGCGAATGTCGGCTTACGCTGTCACGACAGCCGCTTTGATTTTGCAGAAAGCTCCACTTGAGGAACCGGGCCAGAGCTGCGTGTCAATTGCCGTAATTTGAACCTTACTGTGCGCTTGCTGGGCAACCAGCAGCGAACTCAACGTGGACTTGAATCCCGCATCAGCTGGACTTAGCCAAAACCCATCTGCGCAGTTAGTAGCCGGATTTTCCACGACAACGAGGACGTCGCCGCCGCCGAATTGAGTGTATGTATAGACTTTGGTGATGGTTGTTTGGATCGTGGTCTGGTCCGTGCCATTGCTAGCCGTCGCGAAGAGCGCGCTAGCTACAAGTACTAGAATTTTTTTCATGTCCATTCCTTTATTGCCTTTGACGATTGCCGATGATTGATTTCTCTACGCACGGTTCAACATTCGTTGAGCATTTGCGGATCGACTGCGCGTCCAATACTACCACCGCTTAGGGCATATTATTTTGCCGATCTTGCTCCTCAATGACGTCTAAGGGAACAGCGAATTGTTCGCCTGGATGCATAGTTCTTCCTTGGCTTAATGCGGGTGCTTAAATTCGTAATTTAACGGCGGACACAGCCATATACACGAATGCCGTCACGCTAGGATCGTCTTCCGGGTACGGAACTTTTTCAAAGCCCAGCTTTTGGTACAGCCGGATGGCGGGGGCGTTGTCCGCAGCGACAAAGAGCGAACATTCGCCAATACGCAAATCCTTCACTCCAAGTTCAACTAGCTCACCGATGAGCGAGCGACCGAGGCCTTGCCCGCGATACTTGGGCGCTATGACTAGTCGCGCGAGATGGCATCGACCCGCTCGTAAGTAATATTGACCGAACCCCACGGATCGCTCATCGGCACCGAGTAACACGTAGGAGGGGAGTTCGCGGTTCCGTGTATCTTCCAGGAAAGTGCTTTCCGTAAACGGAAATCTAAACGTGGGCCCTGCCCATAGTTGGCAACTACGTTGATCCGGAAACCACTTCATGATTTCCACTACGTGACGATCTGTCGCACGTGAAAGCTTCACTGGCTTGTTGCCCTACGAAGTAACTCAGATGCCGGCATAGCGAACGCCAAGTTGAACCGCTTTCACGATGGACGTAAGGCCAAACCAGACCAATGTGCAAGCCAGGAATTTCATCGTTAGTTAAGTACCCACGACCTTCCAGGGACGGGAAGAAGCGTACGGCAAGAACGGCAACGGTAACTTTGGAAACGATGAGGGCTCCGATGGACGTGATTACGAAGACAAGGCTCTCGGCGGTGGAGCCGCGAACGATGTAGTTCCCGCCGACCGTAAACCAGAAAAGGTAGGGGCCGGGATTGAGGAAGTTAACCTTCACTGCCGTCGCGAGGGAGCTTTGTGCTTTAAGCTTTCCAGCGAGCGAGATTTCGTTGATGCGAAACATCTTCGTGGATAGCCAAAGCAGATAAGCACCTCCAACCAAACTTAACGCAGCCGCAAATAGGTCGATGCTCTTGAATTGCGAGAGCAACCAAAGCGCGGCAATGATGAT
>CAZQYC010000100.1:9278-13278 GCA_964597495.1 uncultured Steroidobacteraceae bacterium
CAAATAGGTCGATGCTCTTGAATTGCGAGAGCAACCAAAGCGCGGCAATGATGATTGGGCCATCGGTAATCAATGGGGCAAGGCTCGCCTGCACTCCGGCGAGCAAACCCTTCGAGAGCGTTTGTTGAATCACAATGATGCCGAGCGGCCCTGGTTTGAGACCCGCAGCCAATCCGAATGAGAGTGCAGCAAGGAAGAACTCGTTCATTGGTCAGAGACAGCCAAATCCCCGAAGCGCATGACAGAGGTGACGATTGCTCTCGAATCGTACAGTCCGCATCCCTAGCTTCTCGGCAGCCTCAACGTTTTCGGCTAAGTCGTCTACGAATATCAGTTCATTCGCCGGTACGCCCAGATCATGGATGATATGACGAAAGAAGCCGGTCTCTGGCTTCCGAAAGCCCATTTCATGGGAGAAGTATTTGGCAGTAATGAACGAGTATTGCTCGTACGCCTTCGCGACTTCGGTTCCGCGCCATTTCTCCTGATTGGAGGCGAGGTACACACCGCCGCATTGCAACTCTTGCAGTGTTTCCAGCAGGTCATGGTTCAGCACGAAATCCGACACCCAGCTCTTTAAATACTGCAGCGGTTCAATGCGCGCGCCTTCCGTCAACCGCTTCAGGACATCGAGAAAGTCGCACTTGCCGCGAAGCGCATCGCCAAATTGCAGATCGGAAAAGATCATTTCCCTGAACGCTCCATGATCGCCTTCCCAGCCGAAGTCGGCGATCAATTTCGACGCCAGGTCCTGGCGCTCAAATTGGAGGACACCATCTACATCAAGAAGCAGATACATCGGGATGCGGAAATTCTCGAGCGTATGTAGCGGCGGATATTGCTCCCAACTTATCGATGCGTCATTTTTCCGGTGCGTAGGGTGACCGCTTCAGAAGTTCGTCCGCTTCGATCGCTGTCCATCGATTCACGTCGAGAGTGTCCTGCTTCCGCAGGAATGCCTGCACGATGTTAAAGCCGATCGTGTATCCGGCCCAGCGCGGAACGCCTTCGGCGCCGCCGAACATCAAATTCTGCAATACGGCAGGAGATGTTGAATTCAGATGCTGCTGAATGATCTCCCATGCAGCCTTCTCCTGTTGCGGTGTCAACGTGCTTGTCCAAGGGATCTGCCGTTCCGGATCCACCAGATGCGCAAAGGAATCGGCCCTGCCCTCAAAGACAAGATAATCGGCCAGGTTCTCAATGGGATCTTGCTTGCCGTGGCGCGTTGTCCAAACGCTATGGTGATACTCGTGAGCGGCGGCATACGTAACCCAGTCTAGCCAATCGCCTTCCGGAAGAATGGTCAGCCAGATCTTGCCGGCGCCGGCTGTAAAGCCGCCAACGCCATGCATGCCGCGCAAGTATGTCCAACTCGAGTCGGCAGCCAGAATGCAGACCGTGGTGGCTGCGCTTGGAAGTAGCGATCCGGATTTCTTCAAGGCCGAGCGCACGGCCGACTGAACTGACGACGCTTGAAGCGCAGAGGTCGCCTTGCGCAAGGATTGAACATCTGCATAAGGCGTCGCCAGGCGCGGGGCAAACTCCATGTACTCGCCGCCTTCGGCGCAGCGGCCCCAATACTCGTCCATCACGTATTTACGCCATAGCACGGAGCGGTCGGCGGTCGGATCCGCGGCTACCGTCTCAGCGTAGCGCGCCATGCCTTCGTAGATTCCCACTATCGTGATGTGCGACGACTCCTCGCCGGCGTGAGCCAAGCCGGTCAGCCAAATTCCAAGCATTAGAAGCAAACACTTCATCTGAATGTCAGACTTGACGATTGTCTTCGCGCGTTGCGTGCTGTTCATTGTCGAACTCCAATCTATCTTTCCGGCGGATCGTTTCCAAGTCTTGACGCGCAAATCAGCTCTCCAGCGAACACGGCGGAGCCGCCTATGCGAACCGAATAGCTATTGCCCACTCTTTCAGCCCACACTAGCACACGTCCCTCTCGATGTACTTCGTATCCCTGTTCCACAATGATCGGTTCCAAGGTATCACCTCGCTTGGCAATGAATTCTTGGTAGTAGGCGCCAAGTACTCCGGAAGCTGTTCCGGTCACCGGATCTTCAATCGTCCCGGAACTCGGAGGTGAGAAGTGACGAGCGTGCATGTGTACGCCCATGCCAATGGCTTCCAGGCAGAACGGATGAATCGAAGCTTCGGGCATGTCGGCAAGTACCTCCGAAAAGTTCGCCGTCTCCGGTGTCATGCGTTGAATTGCACAGAGGGAACGCACTGGCACGACCAACGTCCAGCGGCCTGTGAAGCCATATAGGATCGGGAGTGTGGGATGCAGATCGTCCTCCGCAACGGCGAGGGTTTGCATGAGCAAGCTTCGGTTTCCGCCGAAGGTTTGAAATCGCGAAGGTGCGTGCGACATGATCACCAAGTCCTGGCCATCGGCGGATTGAATTTTGATCGGGAGGACGCCCGCCTTCGTTTCAAACGAGAACTCGCAGTCTCCGGATTTCTCCACGAGCCCTGCGTCGCGCAAGGCCATCGCCGCCGCTATCGTTGCATGACCGCATAGATCGATTTCCCTTCGAGGAGAGAAATACCGAATTTCAAAGTCGGCAATTTTCGAAGGCAGAACAAAGGCCGTGTCAGGGAACCCGGTAGTGGCGGCCACCGTCTGCATGCCGGTCCGGTCCAAGTGGTCCGGCAGTAAAACAATGCCTGCCGGATTACCTTTGCCGGGTTGCGACGTAAAGACATCGAAATGGAGAACGCGTGTCTTCATGCCGGAGGTGTTCGCCTTCTTCCTAACGACGTGGATACAAGGGATGGAGCTCTCTCGCAATCGAATACGCGGAAAATGTCTTCGATGCGGTTGGATTTCCTAACTCGATCGCGGTAACTCTCGAACTTCAACGGTGCCTCCGGCTTCAAATACGGGGTTGCCGGACACGAATCGCTTTGCTTCACTCAGGCTTTCCGCTTGAACGAGAATATATCCTCCTAGGTGCGCGGTGATCTTGGTGGACGAACCTGCTTTACTGATGCACACGCCTTCGCCGATTTCGCTACCTCCGGAGAAGCACCCGCTTTTGCGCAGTCCGGTAAGATATGTTTCCCAGTTTTGATCGGTTCCCTCAGTGTGAGGGGCGTCGTTGTGCATCAACAGCATGTA
Source organism: uncultured Steroidobacteraceae bacterium (assembly GCA_964597495.1). Classification (GTDB taxonomy): domain Bacteria; phylum Pseudomonadota; class Gammaproteobacteria; order Steroidobacterales; family Steroidobacteraceae; genus CAZQYC01. The sequence goes on from CAZQYC010000100.1 coordinate 12,415, forward strand.
ATCGTTCATTCGATTCTCCGTTTCCCTAGAAGTCCAAGGCTTGTCGGTCTATTTGCCGGTGCGTGCATTCGAAAGCGCTGCGAAAAATCCGAGACCGATAAACATACTGCCGCCTAGCCAGCGGCCTACGCGACGTTCATGGGTACTCCGGAGTGCCGAAGCGGCTACGCCAGCGGCAAGAACGTAGAGGCTATCCGTTATGGCTGCGATGGTTACGAATATTGAGCCAAGTACAATGCTTTGGCTCATCGTCGATGCATTGGCACTCAAGAACTGAGGCAGAAAGGCGCCGAAGAAAATCGTCGTCTTCGGATTGAGCAAAGCGACGAAAAAACCATCTCGAAACACTCGGCCAAGCGGTGCTGCAACGGAAACAACCGGCGACTTATCGGTTCCTGAGAAGCGAAGCATTCGGATACCGAGGTACAGGAGGTAGGCCGCGCCAGCGTACTTAACGACGGAAAAGGCAAAGGACGACAATGCAAATACGGTGGCTAAGCCGATAGACGCAGCGAGCGCATTGCCCAGGTTGCCGAGGGCGACTCCTGCAACGGATGTCATGCCGAAACGGCGGCCTTGAATAAGGCTACGCGTGACGATGTAAAGCACGCCGGGACCGGGCGTGACGGCGAGAATGAAACTTGCGACCAGAAATGTAGAGAAGAACGGCCACGGTGGAAGAAGCTCTGTCATGCGCAGCTCTGAGTGACTTTACGTTGAGAGGCTCGGGATTCGCGACGAGAAAGCATTTGTCCTCATTGACGCGCCGATTCCTTGTTTCGGTATTCATGGATCTCCTTGATCACCGTCTCCTTCGCGCGATTGTAGTTTTCGGGATTGACGGGGTCGATTGCATGAGCGCGA
>CAZQYC010000101.1:0-7894 GCA_964597495.1 uncultured Steroidobacteraceae bacterium
CCGTACGAAAAAGATTTTTTTATGCTCACGATGTTTCCTGGTTTCCTACTGGCCCGTCCGACCATTTGAGTCGGCGACCGATCGAGTTGAAGACGTTGCCGACGGCGTTGAAAACCTTGGCAACAAAAAAATCGGGCGGAAGATTCCGCCCGATTGGGTTTGCTTTAGCGACGTAGGCCTAAACGGCCGACGATGTCTGTATAGCGCTCGGGTGCTTTTTCTTTGAGGTAGTCGAGCAGCTTGCGGCGTTGATTGACCATTTTGAGCAGGCCGCGGCGCGAAGCGTGATCACGCTTATTGGTTTCGAAGTGACCGCCAAGTCCGGTAATGCGCGCCGACAAGAGCGCAATTTGCACTTCCGGCGATCCGGTATCGTTGGAGCCGCGGCGATATTGAGTCAGGATCGCGCTTTTCTGTTCGCTCGACATGGGCATCGGGGTTAATCCTCGAACTATCTTGACCTAAAAAATGAGGCGCGCATTCTACGCGCGGGAACCGCCGAACCTCAAGCTAAATCACGGATTTATTGTCGATTTAACCAACAGTCGGCGGGGTTGTATCAGCCCGTTGGCCACCATTTCTCCCAGACCAAGGAATCGATCCTGGGCACCATACATTCGAACGTAAGCGACCTGCTCCTGAGCATTCCATTCTGAGAACCCAGCTGCCGACTGGCCGCTCAGAATGGCCGCTTCATCGCTGGGCCCAAATTTGCACGCCGGCAAATGAAGCAGCGCCTTATCGGGTGCAACGAGCACTCTCCTTAAGCCGTCCAACTCACTCGCGCTGCGTAAATCGTCGAGCGTATACATCGGCAGATTCTGGAAAGGCTCGACCCACAACCGTCGTAACGACGTGAGGTGGGCGACGGTTCCAAGCGCCCGAGCGATATCTTCAGCCAGGGTGCGCACGTAGGTGCCTTTGGAGCACCGTACCGAAATATCCAATTCAGCCGGAGAACGGGCATGAAGCTCCAACGCTTCGATTACGATAGACCGCGGCGCTCGTTCTACCTCTTCACCGCGCCGAGCCAAGGCGTAGAGGCGCTCGCCCTTGTGCTTGAGCGCCGAATACATCGGGGGAATCTGCTTGCTCTCGCCTAGAAACGAGGTAAGAGCGGCAGTTACTTGCTGATCCGTCAGCGCTGGAACCGACTGTGTTTCCACGATCGCGCCCTCCGCATCTCCGGTATCGCTCCGTTCGCCCAATTTGGCGGTGAAACGATAGGTTTTACGCGCGTCGAGCAAGAAGGCGCAGACTTTGGTTGCCTGGCCGAAGCAAACCGGAAGCATCCCCGAAGCAAGGGGATCGAGACTGCCGGCGTGCCCCGCTTTCAGCGCCCGATAAATCCCACGAGCCTGTTGCAGGGCCGCGTTGGACGACAAGCCGATCGGTTTGTCGAGCAGCAAGATCCCGTCGACATCGCGGTCGAAGCGCCGCTGTTTGAGCGGATGCGTCATAGGCCAAGGGGTACTGGAAACGATCGAAGGATGAGGCTCGGCCTACCCAGCATCGCCCTTGCCGTCCTCGACATGCCGTTCCTCATCCTGCTTAACGGCGTCGCGAATCAACGCGCTCATCCGCGCGCCCTCTTCGATCAACGTATCCGGTTCAAACCGAATTTCGGGAGCGTGCCGCAGCCCGAGCGATCGGCCAAGGCGGCCTCGCAGCATCGACGCGGCTTCATCGAGAATTTCCTGTGTCAACGCAGGATCTTTCGACCCGCCCAACACGGAATAGAACACTTTTGCGTGCGACAAATCCTGCGACACGCGGACGTCGGTCAAGGTGATCGACTCCAAGCGCGGATCGCGCACTTCGCGGCGTAATAACTCGCTCAAGCTGCGCTGAATTTGATCGCCGACACGGCGACTACGGGGATAGGATTTATTCATGTTGCCATCGAGGACAAGAGACGCGCTATCGCGCGTCTCTATACATCCTCACACCGTTCGCGCCACTTCGACTCGCGAGTAACACTCGATCTGGTCACCCACGCGCACGTCGTTGTAGTTCTTTACGCCGATGCCGCATTCGGTGCCGGCGCGAACTTCGTTAACGTCGTCCTTAAAGCGTCGCAGCGATTCCAAGCCGCCTTCGAAGATCACCACGTTGTCACGCAAGACGCGAATCGGATTGTTACGACGCACGTATCCGTCCGCGACGATGCAACCGGCCACCGTGCCGAACTTGCTCGAACGGAATACATCGCGCACTTCCGCCAACCCGACGATCGTTTCCTTCACTTCCGGCGCGAGCATGCCGGAAAGAGCTTGGCGAATATCGTCGATGGCTTCGTAAATGATGCTGTAGTAGCGGACGTCGACGCCGGTTTCCTTCATGGCGTTGCGCGCGGAAGCGTCCGCACGAACGTTGAAGCCGATGATTCGACCCGACGAAGCCGCTGCGAGCGTCACGTCGGACTCGGTAATGCCGCCTACGCCGCTCGAAATCACCTTGACCGCGACCTCGTCGGTGGAAAGCTTGGTCAGCGCGTCTCGCAATGCCTCGGCGCTGCCTTGCACGTCGGCCTTGATGACCAGCTGGACGGTTGCCGTTTTGTTCTCGCCCATCTGCGACATCATGTCTTCGAATTTCTGCGGCGCCTGCTTGGCGAGTTTGGTATCGCGGAACTTGCCTTGACGGTACAGCGCGACTTCACGTGCCTTGCGCTCGCTTTCGACGACGAGCAACTCGTCGCCGGCGTTCGGAGCGCCCGACAAACCAAGCACCACAACGGGCAACGACGGACCGGCCTCTTCCACCGCGGCGCCCGTTTCGTCGAACATCGCGCGCACGCGTCCGAATTCTTGACCGGCGATGATCGGATCGCCCGGCTTCAGCGTGCCGCGCTTCACCAATACGGTTGCCACCGCGCCGCGGCCTTTTTCGATGCTGGATTCGATGACCACGCCAGCCGCCATTCCGTCGCGCGCAGCACGGAGTTCCAGCACTTCGGCTTGGAGCAAGAGGCTTTCGAGCAACTGATCGACGCCGGCGCCGGTACGCGCAGACACGCCGACGAACATGGTGTCGCCGCCCCAATCGTCGGGAACGACATTTTGCTGGACGAGGTCTTTCTTAACGCGGTCGAGATCGGCTTCGGGCTTGTCGATTTTGGTAATCGCAACCACCATGGGCACTTCCGCCGCACGTGCGTGCTGAATGGCTTCGATCGTCTGCGGCATGACGCCGTCATCGGCCGCCACCACGAGCACGACGATGTCGGTCACCTGAGCGCCGCGGGCACGCATTGCGGTGAACGCAGCGTGACCAGGGGTATCCAAAAAGGTGACGACACCTCGCTCCGTCTCGACGTGATACGCACCGACGTGCTGGGTAATTCCACCCGCCTCACCCGCTGCGACCTTGGTGCGGCGAATGTAGTCGAGGAGGGAAGTTTTGCCGTGGTCGACGTGACCCATGACGGTGACGACCGGCGGACGCGGCAGCAATTCGTGCGTCGCCTGCTCGCCGATAAGCTGATCTTCCACCGCGCTTTCTTTGATCGGCACGGCGGTGTGGCCGAGTTCTTCCACCACCAGCGTCGCAGTGTCTTGATCGATGGGCTGATTGATGGTGGCCATCACGCCCATGTTCATCATGACCTTGATGACTTCGTTAGCCTTGACGGCCATACGCTGCGCAAGTTCGCCGACAGTGATCGTCTCGGGAATCTGCACGTCGTATTTAACGGGTGCCGCCGGCTTTTCGAAACCGTGCTGCGGAGCAACCGCCACTTGCACTGGCCGGCGCGACTTCGTCTGGGCTTGCTGCTTTTTCTTCTTGAAGCGCGCGCTGGCGTCGCTCGAAACGTGCAACTCCTCGCGCTGAAATTTGCCGGTCGCGGCGGGATCGCGCTCGCGAGCGCGTTGCTCGCGTTCGGTCTCTTCCTTTTTGCGCGCTTGAGCTTCCGATTCGGTGCGCACTCGCGACTCGGCCTGCGCCTGCGCTTCCGCCTGGGCCAAGGCGCGCTGACGCGCTTCCTCTTCGGCATGAGCGCGCGCCGACTCTTCTTCCTCGCGCTGGCGCGCTTCGGCTTCAAGACGTTCGCGTTCGCGTTGCTCGGCAGCCAATCGTTCGGCTGCGCCGCGCTCTTCCTGCTCGCGGGCTTCTTCAACCTGGTGGCGTTGTTCGACTTCGTCGTGCTTCTGCTTGGCCTGCTGTTCGAGCACGCTGCGATTCAGATACGTCTTCTTGGTGCGAACCTCGACGTTTACCGTCCGCGCGCGGCCTTGCGCCGTGGCGACCTTGATCTCGCCCTGCGACTTACGCTTAAGCGTAATCTTGCGCGGCGAATTGCTGGCCGCTTCCTCGCGGCCGTGAGAGCGACGCAGGAAAGTGAGCAATTCCATCTTCGCTTCGTCGCTGATCGTCGCTTCGGCGCCGTCCACCTTGATGCCGGCCTCGTCGAGCTGCGTAAGCAGTCGATCGACGGGCACTTTCAGCACGTCGGCGAACTGAGCGACTGTTACGTCTGACATTACTTTCTCCGCCTCTCTAACCCGTTCTTTACTGGCGATTCTTTACTGGCTTCTGCAACGACGCGAACCTTAGGCCCGCGATTCGTTTTGCTCGAACCAATGCTTGCGTGCCGCCATGATCAACGCACCGGCACGCGTTGCGTCGATGCCGTCGATCTCGGTGAGATCGTCGATCGCCTGCTCCGCCAAATCCTCGCGCGTGACGATGCCGCGGCTGGCGAGGGTTGCTGCCAAGGCGTCGTCCATACCGTCGACCTGCAGCAAATCTTCGGCCGGCTCGGCGTCGCCTGCCTGCTCTTCGGTGGCAATGGCCTGCGTCAGCAGCACGTCGCGTGCGCGGTTGCGCAATTCTTTGACGATGTCCTCGTCGAATTCCTCGATGGACGCCAATTCGGCGGCCGGCACGTACGCGATTTCTTCGATTGTGGAGAAGCCCGCCTGCACGAGAATGGCCGCGACTTCTTCGTCGACGTCCAATTGTTCCTTGAACGACTGAACGAGCTTTGCCGCTTCGCTTTCGCTTTTCTTCTCCGCGGCCTGCTCGGTCATCACGTTGAGATCCCAGCCGGTCAACTCGCTCGCCAAGCGGATGTTCTGGCCGCCGCGGCCGATGGCCTGCGACAGTTTTTCCTCGGTGACGGCGATGTCCATCGAGTGAGAGTCCTCATCCACCACAATCGACACGACCTCCGCCGGCGCCATCGCATTGATGACGAATTGCGCCGCGTTGTCGTCGAACGGAATGATGTCGACGCGCTCGCCGGCGATTTCGTTGGATACGGCTTGCACGCGCGAACCGCGCATGCCGACGCAGGCGCCGACCGGATCGATGCGCGAATCGTTGCTCTTTACCGAAATCTTCGCGCGCACACCAGCGTCGCGTGCGGCACCTAGAATTTGAATCAATCCCTGACCGACTTCCGGCACTTCAAGCTTGAACAACTCGATCAAAAATTCGGGAGCGGTGCGCGACAAGAACAATTGCGGACCCCGTTGCTCAGAGCGAACTTCCTTCAGGAACGCCTTGACGCGGTCCTGAGCACGGATCGGTTCGCGAGGAATCATTTGCTCGCGCGGGATGAAGCCCTCGGCGTTTCCGCCTAAGTCGACGTAAATGCCGTTGCGATCGACGCGCTTCACGAGCCCGGACACTAAGGTGCCTACGCGGCTTTGATACTCATCGACCACCTGCGAACGTTCGGCTTCGCGAACTTTCTGCACGATGACTTGCTTGGCCGTCTGGGCGGCAATGCGACCGAAGGCCACCGACTCCATCGGCACTTCAACGTAGCCACCCACTTCGGCGGTCTTGGAAATATCGACCGCATCTTCCAAGCGCAATTCGCAATCCGGATTCTCAAGTTCGGTGGAGTCGTCGGCAAAGACTTTCCAGCGGCGGAACGTATCGTAGTCGCCCGTCTTGCGATTGATGGACACGCGCGCGTCGAGGCCATCGCCGTGACGTTTGCGGGTCGCGGACGCCAGCGCCGCTTCGAGCGCTTCGAAGATGATTTCCTTGTCGACGCCTTTCTCGTTGGAGACTGCGTCCACCACCATCAAAATTTCTTTGTTCATCGTCAACTCCGTCAACCCGTCAATCGGGCTCGCTGCTCGGGCCCATTGCCCATGCACTTCATCAACTTCCGGCGTTCCGCTTCAACTCGGCGCCAGGCGCGCTTTATGGATTGCAGCGAGCGGAATCGTCACCGCCCTACCCTCCACCTGCATCACGATCTCTGCATCGGTCACCTTCGACAGCCGGCCGCTAAAGCGGCGGCGCCCGTCGATGGGCTCACGCGTTTCGAGCTTAACGTCCTCACCCGCAAAGCGAACGAAATGCTCTCGCCTGCGTAACACTCGGTCCAACCCCGGTGAAGACACCTCAAGCGTGTATTCGCCGGGAATCGGATCTCTCTCGTCCAAAACGGCGCTGACCGCATGACTGACCCGGGCACAATCGTCCACCGTGATGCTTTCCGCCGAATCGATATAGATCCGCAGCAACCCTCCACCCGCGCGCGCGTTGTATTCGAGCTCCCAAAGCTCCACACCCGCCTGATTGACTGCCGGTTCAAGCAGCACCGTCAATTCATCGCGCAGTTTGTTCAGACGCTACCTCGCCAATCAGCCCTTCTGAGGGCCCTCAAGAGCACGAACGTGATCCACCAAAACTTGACCTGCCGAAACGAAAAATGGGCCCGAGGCCCATTCACGTTCTCAATCCCTACCTCGCTGCCGGACTTAACGCGGCAGGTCCCTGCAAATCTTTTGGCCTTAAAGACCAAAAAGGCCCGACTAGTTATCCTAGGGGGGCCTAAATAACACTTAAGATGCAGCACTCAAGCCGCTGCCTAAGTAACAATTAACGGGCAGCAATTAACTGGAAACAGCCCGCCAACGGCGGCGCATTCTACGCAAAGCCTTTCGGGGCGTAAAGGCCAGATTTTCGAAGGTTTTTAGCGACTGGCTGCTTTATCGAATCACATCGAGGTTCGAATCGACCAGAGTTCCGGAAAAAACCGCAGTTCCAATGCCTTGGACAGATAAGCGACGCCGCTCGTCCCGCCGGTTCCCCGCTTGTACCCGATGATTCGCTCGACGGTTTTCATGTGGCTAAAGCGCCAAAGTTGAAACTTATGATCCAAATCGACGAGCCGTTCGGCCAGTTCGTAGAGATCCCAGTGACTGTCCTTGGTGTGGTACACCGCGAGCCAAGCGGCCGCCACCTGCTTATTGGCTTCGTAGGGCAATGTGAAGTCACGCTGCAAGTGGCTGTCTGGGATCTCGTAACCACGACGACTCAGCAGCCGCAAACACTCGTCGTAGAGACTCGGCGCCGCCAAAGCCCTTACTAGCGAGGCGTACACGAGCGGATCGCGCTTATGGACGAGGAGCAGCTCGGCATTCTTATGGCCCAACATGAACTCCAGCATTCGATACTGATACGACTGGAAGCCGGACGCTTTCCCAAGCAAGTTACGAAATGCCGAATACTCCGCCGGCGTCATCGTGGCCAATACGTCCCAGGACTGCGTAAGCTGCTCTTGAATCCGGGACACGCGGGTCAGCATTTTGAACGAGGGGCCCAAGTCGTCGCGACGGACATGCTCGAGGGCGGCATTCAGTTCGTGCAAACACAACTTCATCCAAAGCTCGCTGGCTTGATGGATGACGATGAACAGCATCTCGTCGTGCTCGTACGAGAGCGGATCTTGAGCGCTGAGAATTTTCGCGAGCCCAAGATACTCGCCATAGCTGCGCGATTCGCCAAGATCCCAGTGGATGGAGTCTTCGGAGGAACCGATGGAAGAAGGTTTATCCATGCGCTCGCAAGGCTAGACGGTAGACTGTGGGCTGTAGGTCAAAGACAGATTGCTGACCTACAGCCTACAGCCTACAGCCTACAGCCT
>CAZQYC010000101.1:7994-13064 GCA_964597495.1 uncultured Steroidobacteraceae bacterium
CCTACAGCCTACAGCCTACAGCCTACAGCCTCAATCTTCGCTTCAGCGGAACATCCACCACGGTACTTGCTGCCAACTTCGGGTTAGCGCGCGATCGAGTCGCCGATAGTCGGGCTCACAGGCTTCCACCAATTTCCAGAAGCGCGCCGAGTGATTCATGTGCCGAGTATGGCAAAGCTCGTGAATCATCAAATACCGGACGATCGCCGGGTCGAGAAACAAAAGACAGACATTCAGACTAATCGTTCCGGAAAGCGAACAGCTCCCCCAACGGGTTCGCTGACGCCGAATCTGGCAGCGCGCGAATTCGAAATCGAACTCGGCCGCTATGGCGCGCAATTGAACCGCAAACCGCTGCTCCGCAAGACCGATAAGCCAGCGACGCAGCGTTTTGACGATGGCATGCGGATTTTGCAGCGATCCGATCACCAGCAGTTGCTCAGGCGCATGCGACTGCACGCGCGGTCCGGCATCGCCTTCCAGATACTCGAGCACAAAGCGGGCATCGAGGGCCGGCAGTTCGATCGACGTCGGCAACTCCGTGTCGACACTCACCAGGGCGGCGAAATCGCGAACGCGTTCGTCGATCCATTGGCGATGTTGACCGATAAAGCGTTGCACGACGCTCGCCGACGCGCTGACGGGCGCAACGATCTCGACGCGACCGCCGGGATACACGCGCACCGACAACCGCCGTGCACGTCGGCTGGTACGAACTATCCAGGCATCATTTGAATCACCCAGCGCGAACAAAGGCAGTTGCAGAGTCATTGTCGCTACTGAAAAGTGGGACGTGGACTCGATTGTAGAGACACGTGCCTTCGATGCCTACCGAATTTTTACAATGCGCTAGCCGTCTATTGAAAAGTATTTTCAACGCGCTGTTAGCGCGCCGTGGCACGCGCAAGCAAAGCGCGCGCAACCACGAAGTCCGGCGCCAACACAAGCGCGCGCTCGATCGAGTTTCGAGCCGCTATCCGATTACCTTGCGTGAGCTGAATCTCACCAAGCCACGCGAGCGCTTCGGCGTGTCCCCAGTCGGCTGAGCCCGCCGGCAACGGCGGTTGCGTATCGAAAGCGGCGACGGCTTCGGCAATGGAGCGCTCGGCGGAAGCGCGATCGGCTACCGATTTCGCACGAGCGATCGCTTGCGCCGCGATCACCAGCAGGATGCGTGGATTGGAAGGCTGCAAGCCGCGTGCTTCCGCCGATAACTTGCCGGCGCGCGATGCATCGCCACGAACTGCATAGCAACCGGATTGAATCGCAAGAAGCTCCGCGTGAACGATATCGGGCCGGGGAATATTCGCCCGCTTAGGAACGGCCTCTAATGCACTCTCGGTTGCGGTAATGCATGCCTCCGCTGCGCGTCGCGCCCCGGATCGGTCTTTCGGCTGCAAAGTCTCCGCCAATTTCCACTGGCCGTATCCTAGCTGGTAATTGCGCACCCGAAGGAAGTCGGACTCCAAATCGAGCTTCGAGATCTCTTGAATATCTTGCTGAAGCGCGCGGACGTCGGCAGCGTAGTAGTCGAACTGCAGTCGCGCCGCGAGATCGTTTAACTCGTCGAAGCCTGCGCCAAGCGTAAAGCCGCTGCAGAGACAGCCGACCGCCGCTGCCATCCACCGAACTCCGATCGATTGCGGAATGCGAAGCATGGTAGCGATTCGCGACTTACAGAGCGCGAAGTCCGCTGACGATGGGCTGCCGCACGGCGCGTATCGCCGGCAGGACTCCACCGAACAACCCCAGCAACAGTGCATACATAATGCCGCTTAGGATCAGCTGCGGCGTGACGGCAAACGCGAACGTCACCTGGCTGAAGCTCGAATAATTCAACGTCGATGCCTCGTAGCCGTTGAACGCGAGGTAAGCCAACGCACCGCCCAGCACCCCGCCGGCCAGCGCCAGTAAAAGCGCCTCGACAAGGACGGAGACCAGAATAGGCACCCCGTTAAACCCCAGCGCACGCAAAGTGGCGATCTCGCGAGCTCGCCTCGCCACGGCGGAATACATCGTATTCAACGCCCCGAATACGGCGCCGACGCCCATCAGCAAACCGATCGTCAAACCGGCTCCCTGAATAAGGCCGGCCAGCGTAGCGGACTGAGCCGCCATGAACTCGCGCTCGGTCTTCACGTTGACATTCAAACGCCGATCGGTCGTCAGCGCATCACGGAAAGCGGCGAACGACCCCGGCGAATCGAGCTTGACCCGCACCGTTTGAAACGACGAACCGCGACTGAAAGCGCTTTGCACGCCGCGGGCATCCGTCCATATTTCGGATTCGGTGACGCTGCCGCCGTCGCTGAAGGTCCCGACGACCACCCAGTTGGCGTTGCCGGATTTCAACGTCGAGCCCAACTCCAAGCCGCTAAAAGCACGGGATGCGCCTATGCCCACGATGGCTTCGGCCGTTCCCGGGACGAACATTCGCCCCGATTCGATCTTGAACTTGGGACGCAGCGGCGGACCCATTTCATCCGTACCTCGCAAAGGCGCGTTTGCCCACGTTCCGGTCGAGCGCTTCGGTAAATCCACCGTTAAAAACAACTCTGCCGCCAACAACCGTTGATCGTTCACCCGCTCGATGCCCGGCGCATTGCCGATAATCGAGACCGCCTCCGGCGATACGGAACTCGACATTTCGTCGTTAGAGCCAGCTCGTACGACAATGGCGACGTCCTCACTGCCCGTTTGCGCCAACGTCGATCGAAATCCCTCCGCCATCGCGAGCACGGCAACCATCACCAACACCACGCCCGCGAACCCAAGAGTCGCAACCCACGACGCGCCAGCGCGCTGCCGCAAGTTACGCAAATTCATCCAAGTGATCGCGAGGACTTGTTGCATTTAAATACCTTATTCGCGGCGGAGCGCATCCACGATCCGCAAGCGCAACGCCTGCGTAGCCGGCATCGCGCCAGCCACCAAGCCGAGTGCGATCACCAGCACCGCGCCGAGTAACCAAGCCGCTCCGTTTAAGAACAGAGCGCCTAAATATTGAGCCATTGACGTGCGAATGGCTTGAATCAGAGCGGTTGCCAGAGCAAGGCCCACTCCACCGCCGATAATCGTAATCGCAAGCGATTCGCCCAGCACCAGATATAACACTGTCGTATCGCTAAACCCCAAGGTCTTCAACACGCCGATTTCGGCCGACCGCTCCCGAACCGACTGCGCCATGGTATTGGCCGTGACCAAGAGCATGGTGAAGAAAACCGCGGAGGCGATCGCCACCACGATCGCCCCGATATTGCCTGCTTGATTGACGAAAGCCTGCACGAACGCCTTTTCGGGCGTCGTCTTGGTCTCGGTCGGAGAATTCGCAAACATGGCGTCGATGGCTGCGGAAACGCCGGATGACCGTTCCGCTGATTCCAATTGCGTCACATACCAACCCACTCGTCCGCGGCCATCGCTATCTGCGCCCAGCGATTCTTCGAAATACTCGTAGTGAAAGAGTATTTGCTGGGTATCCGTACCCTCGGGCGCATCGAAGAATCCCGCGATGGTCAATTCCCACGTGTTGCCGCCGTCGCCGCGCCGATAAATATTCGAGCGGAAAGGCACGCGATCGCCGACGCGCCATTTGAAACGCTCCGCATAGGCACGGCCGACGAGAGCACCGGTTCGATCCGCCGACCAGCGAGTGCGGTCGTCCGCAGATATTTTGTAGTCTGAGTACACCTTTAAATAACTTTCGGGATCGACCGGAAACATCGTCACGACGTTGCTGTCGTCTTGATAGATGCCGCCGAACCAAGTCACATGCGTCGATTCGCGCACGCCGGCGAGCGAGCGTATGCGCTGCCAATAACTGATGGGAATCGACATGATGAACGACACTTTATGCGTCGTCATAAGGCGATCGGCTCCGGCTACCTCGACGCCCGCCGTAAAGCCGGTGCGCACCGCCGCGAGTACGCCGAAAAGGAGAAAGGCAACCATCACCGACGCCAGCGTAAACGCCGTGCGCAATTTATGTCTGCGCAAGCTCGCCCCTAGCAGCGGAAGAAATTTGAACATGCGTGACGACAGTCCTTAAGAAACCGATTGGAGCTTGCGCCTATTCTGCCGCGTCCCGCCGTCCATGTCTCGCCTCTCGTCTCCTCCGTCACGCTACAATCGCCTCATGCCCGCTCCCCTCGTCGATATCGGCCTCAATCTCACGCACGACAGTTTCAATCACGATCGCGATGCGCTGCTCGCCCGAGCCGACACCGCAGGTGTCGCCTACATGATCGTGACGGGAAGCAATTTGTCGAGTACGCAGGCCGCGATCGAGTTGGTCAAACGGTACCCCTCTCGATTGCGGGCGACGGCGGGCATTCACCCCCACCATGCCGGTGAATTTCCGTCGGACCAGCGACCCCTCTTGAGAAATCTTTTGCTACAACCGGAAGTCATCGCCACCGGCGAATGCGGTCTCGACTATTTTCGAAATTATTCGTCGCCCACGGACCAAGAGCGCGTTATTCGACTGCAACTGGAATTGGCTTGCGAGTCGCGGAAGCCGTTGTTTCTGCACCAACGCGATGCACACGATCCGTTTGCGGCCATCCTGAAAGAGTATCTCCCGAAGACCTCGGGCGGCGTTGCGCACTGTTTTACGGGAGAACTTGCCGAAGCGCGTCACTACCTGGACATGGGCTTGTATATCGGGATCACTGGATGGATTTGCGACGAACGTCGCGGGCTCTCTTTGCGCAGCGTCGTCAAGGACATCCCGCTCGATCGACTGCTGATCGAAACGGATGCACCCTATCTGTTACCGCGCGACCTTTCGCCCAAACCCAAGTCGCGGCGGAACGAGCCGATGTACCTAACGCAGGTATTGGCCGCGATCGCGCAATGCCGAAATGAAAGCCCGGACATCATTGCGGCCGCAACCACTGCCAACACAAGAAAGCTATTCGGCTGGCCTTAGGTTTGAATCGCCAATGCTACCGGTGAACTATGCACTTACGCTGGGTTGCGCGTTCGATTTGACGTCCGTCCAAACCGTTGCGAAGGCGGCAGCCACGTTCCCGCGATTGCGATCCACGACCGCGAACTGCGACGTGAGTT
>CAZQYC010000102.1:0-12969 GCA_964597495.1 uncultured Steroidobacteraceae bacterium
ATCCCGATGCCGACGCTCATGATCAGCAAGATTTCCGAAGTGCTATCGGATCCGGTGAACGGCACCACGAATCCCAAGAGCATTCCGTTGAGCCTGCAGCGCTACACCATTACGATCACCAATACCGGGCCCGGCGCCGTCGATGCCAGTTCGCTGGTGTTAACCGACGTGATTCCGAACGGCGTGGCCATGTACGTCGATAGCTCGGGCGGCAATCCGGTCGAATTCATCGATGGCCCCACATCCAGCGGCTTGACGTTCGACTATCTCAATCATGTCCGATATTCATCCGCCATCGGCGGTGGAATACCCTTTACGTATAACCCCACGCCGGACGGAAACGGCGTCGATCTCAGTGTCACGGGATTGCGCGTCGCACCGGCAGGCACGATGTCGGGCGCCGTCGGCGTCAATCAGCCCAGTTTCGTCATTCGCTTCCGCGTCAAGGTGAAATAGTCGTCACTTTGTTCCCCCGCCGGGTCGTGACCTTGGGGTGGACGCGGCTCTCCCTTCGGTAAGGTTGCTAGCCTGCGTATCAAATAGTCGCCGCAACATTAGATCGGCATAACCTCAAGCTCTGCCTGCCGCGTGTTTCGCGGTATTACCCGCACATCCCTCCGAACGCGATAGCGCAGCATAAACGTGATAAGCCGCGTCCACCCCAAGGTCACGACCCGGCTGCGCTTTCTCTATTTGATAAGTAAGTAAAACGAGAGAAATCCCTTGCATAAATGCGACCACGTAGCGGCGTGATTGGGATCCCGGGTGGTCCGGCTCACATCGATCGTACTGCCGTCACCGCGTTCGAAGGGAATGCCGGTAAATCGCGCGCTAAAGAATGGCGGTGTGCGACGTAAATCGTGTGACAACACAATGTGGCGGGCATTTCTCCACGCCGGACTGTCGAAGACTTCATCGAAGGGGAGGCCGGGCCACCCGGGATCCCAATCACGCCGCGGAAACAGCGTCTCTTAGTCTAGAGAAAACCTAACACCAACCCGCAAATCCCTGCTTGGCCTTTCCGGTTTAAATCGTTACGCTTCGCACGTCGACGGTGCGTTCTCATTCTGTGTTGAGTTTTTCGGGCTTCGTTTAACGAGTTCGATTGAGGCAACGACGTGGAAGCAACCGATACCAAGAACCCCGACTATTTCCACAAGGTGGTGGACTGCCAGTGGGCTTGCCCCGCGCACACCGACGTACCCGAATACATTCGCTTGATCGCTCAAGGGCGGTTCACCGAAGCCTACATGGTGAATCGTCATTCAAACGTCTTTCCCGGCATCTTGGGCCGAGTGTGCGACCGGCCTTGCGAACCAGCCTGCCGACGCGGCCGCGTGGAAGAAGAGCCCGTGGCCATCTGCCGCTTGAAGCGCGTCGCCGCCGATCATCGCGACGACATTTCCGGTTTGTTGCCGGCCATTCCTAAAACTAAAAACGGCAAGCGCATTGCCTGCATCGGCGCAGGTCCTGCTTCGCTCACCGTGGCCAATGATTTGCTGCCGCTTGGCTATGAAGTCACCATTTTCGAAAAATGGAGCGTTCCGGGCGGCCTGATGCGCACCAACATTCCTTCTTTCCGGCTGCCGGCGAAAGTGCTCGACGACGAAATCGGTTACATCACCGGCATGGGCGTCGACCTGCGTTTGAATTCCCCGATCGAGAGTCTGAAAGCCTTGCTTGCCAGCGGCGAATTCGACGCCGTGTTCGTCGGCACGGGCGCACCGAAAGGCAAAAATCTCGATATTCCGGGGCGCAGCGACTCGAACCGCATTCATATCGGCATCGACTGGCTGGAGTCGGTGGCGTTCGATCACGTCAAGAGCATCGGCGAGAAGGTTCTCATCATCGGCGTCGGCAACACGGCGATGGATTGTTGCCGAACTTCCCTGCGCCTCGGCGCCAAGGAAGTGAAAGTGATGGCGCGCAAACCACGTGAGTTTTTCAAAGCCTCGGCGTGGGAACTGGAGGACGCCGAAGAAGAAACCGTGGAGATCGTCGTCAACCGCAGTCCGAAATCGTTCGTCATTGAAGACGGTAAACTGGTCGGCATGCTGTTCGATCAAATGGAATACGAGATGCACGGCGGCCGAATTAGGAGCGAGAAGATCGTCGGCGAAGAATTCTATTCCTGCGACGACGTGATTCTGGCCATCGGTCAGGAGAATGCGTTTCCCTGGATCGAGAACGACTTGAGTATCGAGTTCGATCGATGGCACGTGCCGAAAGTCGATGCGAAGTCCTATCAGTCGACGCGGCCGGAGGTGTTTTTCGGCGGCGATTCTGCCTTCGGTCCGAAGAATATTATTTGGGCGGTCGAACACGGCCATCAAGCGGCCATCTCGATTCATCAGTACTGCCAAGGACTCAATGTCGATGAACGCCCGCCGAACTTCGTCACGTTGTCGAGCCGGAAGATGGGCCTGCATGAGTGGTCGTATAAAAACGACTACAACCCCGTCGAACGGCGTTTGATGCCGCATGTCTCGCTCAAGGAGCGATTCAAGAAAGTCGACATCGAAGTCGAACTCGGCTTCACGGCGGAACAATGCCAAGCCGAAGTCCAGCGCTGCCTGAATTGCGATGTGCAAACGGTCTTCGACGCGAAACTCTGCATCGAATGCGATGCCTGCGTCGACATTTGCCCGACCGATTGTTTAACGATGGTTGCCAATGCCCCTGAAGATCAATTGCGCAAGCAATTGAAAGCACCGGCTCGCAATGTTACTCAAGCATTGTTTGTATCCGCGCCGCTCAAGCAAACGGCACGCGTCATGGTTAAAGATGAAGACCTTTGTGTTCACTGCGGTCTTTGCGCCGAGCGTTGCCCGACGTACGCCTGGGATATGCAGAAGTCGCATATCAAAGTGGCGACTGCTGCCGACGTCGCACCGGCGGAATCGAAGAGGAAGATTGCGTAACTGAACCAATCAGCTGCTAGCCACTAGCTTCTAGCGACTAGCCAGATTAAGACTGCCTACTTCTGGCTAGCGGCTAGAAGCTAGTGGCTAGAGGCTGTGTCGGAAAGATTTCAAGGTACCTAAAAAATTGAAGCCATGATTGCGTCCAGCAAAAGCCCGCCCTCCGATCGCACCAACGACTTCGTCATCAAATTCGCGAACGTCAACGGCACGGGGTCGGCCAGCGCGAACGGCCTCGTGATGAAGTCGATTTTCCGGATGGGCATTCCGGTGATGGGAAAGAATCTCTTCCCATCGAACATTCAAGGTTTGCCCACTTGGTACGAGATTCGCGTGAGCCGCGATGGCTACGTGGCGCGTTCGGGCCGCGTCGACATCATGGTGGCGATGAACGGCGAAACGTATGCGAAGGATTTAAAGGAAGTCAGCAGCGGCGGTTACCTGGTCTATGACTCGTCGTGGCCGCGGCCTGCGCTCTTGCAGCGCGACGACATCACGATTCTGGGCGCGCCGCTCGCACGCATGTGCAACGACACCTTTCAGGGAACGCGCAACCGCATTCTCCTGAAGAACATCATGTACGCCGGAGTGGTCGCGGCATTAGTGGACTTGGATCTGGACGCCATGCGCGCACAACTCGGCGAGAGCTATGCGAATAAAAAGGCCTTGCTCGATTCGAACGTGAAGGCGCTGGAAATCGGCTACCACTACGCGAAGGAACACTTCGCCTGTCCGTTGCCACTCCGCTGCGAACCCATGAGCAAGACGGCGGGTCACATCATGATCGAGGGCAATGTTGCGGCCGCGCTCGGTTGCTTGTATGCCGGCGCAACGGTAGGCGCGTGGTATCCGATCACGCCGTCGACGTCACTGATGGACGCCTTCAAAAGCTTCTGCGAAAAGTGGCGCGTGGATTCCGAGACCCAAAAGAACAACTACCTTATCGTGCAGGCCGAGGACGAGTTGGCTGCGATTGGGGTCGTCATTGGCGCCTCATGGAACGGCGCGCGCGCGTTCACGCCGACCAGCGGACCGGGTATTTCGTTGATGAACGAATTTCTGGGATTGGCCTACTACGCGGAAATTCCCGCCGTAATTTTCGACGTGCAACGAGTGGGGCCTTCGACAGGCATGCCGACCCGTACGCAGCAGGGCGATTTGCTACTGGCGGCTTATGCTTCGCACGGCGACACTCGCCACGTATTGCTGTTTCCGGCCAATCCCGAAGAATGCTTTTACATGGCCGCGCAGGCCTTCGATTTGTCGGAGCGCTTGCAAACGCCGGTCATGGTACTTTTGGATCTCGACATCGGCATGAACGATTGGCTGTGCAAGGAGCTCAAATGGGATGACGCATATCAACCCGACCGCGGCAAAGTCTTGAGCCGCGAGCAGCTCGACATAATCGAAAAGTTTCAACGCTACGTGGATAAAGACGGCGACGGCATTCCTTATCGCACGATCGCGGGCGTGCATCCCAAGGGCGCTTACTTCACGCGCGGCTCGGGCCACAATCAATTCGGCGGTTACACCGAGGACTCGGCCGAATACCAAGTCGTCGTGGACCGGCTGCGACGAAAATTCGACACGGCAAAATCGATGGTGCCGAAGGCCATCGTCAGCGGACGCGGCGATAATCCGCTCGGATTCGTTTCCATCGGCAGTTGCGACGGGGCAGTTCACGAAGCGATCGACATTTTGAAACGCCGCGGCGTGCACGTCGACTACTTACGAGTACGCGGCTTTCCGTTTGGAACCGAGGTGGAAGCCTTTCTTGCCGCCCATGAGACGATCTTCGTCATCGAACAGAATCGCGATGCGCAATTGAGGAGTTTACTGACGCTGGAAACGGCGGTCGAAAAATCCAAGTTGCGCTCGATCCTTCATTACAGCGGCATGCCGATGTCGTCGGACAGCATCGTCGATGCGATGCTGCACATCCTGCAGAAGATCAATCCGCAGGCGGCGACGGCGTAGCTTTTACGTATCACCGAGTTCCACCATGACTTCCATCGCCAAACCAAAAGTCTTCAATCCGAATCTGCCGCGCAACGAGCTCGGGCTCACGCGCCGCGATTATGAAGGCGGCATGTCGACGCTGTGCGCCGGTTGCGGACACGATTCAGTGACGGCCGCCATTGTCGAAGCCGTATGGGAATTGGCGCTTAAACCGGAAACGGTCGTGAAGCTATCGGGCATCGGCTGCTCGTCAAAGACTACGGCGTACTTCGTTAGCGGCGGACACGGGTTCAACGGCGTGCACGGCCGCATGCCGTCGATCGCCACAGGCGCGAATGCGGCCAATCAAGATTTGCATTACATCGGCGTCTCGGGTGACGGCGACACGCTGTCGATCGGCTTCGGGCAATTTGGGCATGCGATCCGCCGCAACATCAACATGCTCTATCTACTCGAGAACAACGGCGTTTACGGGCTGACGAAAGGACAATTCTCGGCCAGCGCTGACATCGGCAGCAAACCGAAAAAGGGCGAAGCGAATCAACAAGCGCCGATCGATCCCGTCACAATGGCCTTGAGCCTGGGCGCTACGTTCGTCGCCCGAAGTTTCTCGGGCGATAAGGCACAACTCGTGCCGCTCATTAAGGCCGGCCTTAGACACAAAGGATTCGCGCTCATCGACATTCTGTCGCCGTGCGTCAGTTTCAATGACCACGAAGGCTCGACGAAAAGTTATTCGTACGTACGCGAACACTACGAGGAAGTCGTGCACGCGGATTTCGTTCCGCATGCGGAGGAAATCACGGCGTCGTATGAAGCCGGCGGTGTCATGCCGATCACGTTGCACGACGGCAGCCGGATAGTGCTGCGCAAACTAGATTCGAGTTACGACCCCACACACCGCGGCAAAGCCGTTGAGTACATCCGCGAGCGATTGCGTGCCGGCGAACACGTAACCGGCTTGATCTACATCAACGAGCAAAGCGCCGACATGCACGACATGAACCGCACGCCAGAGGGCGCGTTGAATCAAATGCCGTACGAAAAGCTAACGCCGGGTAGCAAGGGATTGGAAAAGATAATGAGCCGTTATCGCTAACGTCGAGTTCCAGCGACACATTGCTACGATCCGCTTTCCAATCTGCCGTTAGTCATAGCAAGTGACTGCAGATCAATTGGAGATGCAAAGAGATAGTTCGGTTGCTCGCTCTCAAGCTCGGCTTTAGACCCGTGCCCCCATAGAACACCTGCGGAATAGAGTCCGTTTTTCCGTGCCGCGGCGATGTCGATCGATCGGTCACCGATCATGACGCTCGATGTGCTGATAGAACCGCGTGCCAGCAGTGCCTCGATCTGCTGCCACTTCTCAATGCCGATGTCCCCGCCGCTGACGAATAAAAAACACTCCCGAAGACCGAACATCTCGAGAATGCGCTCCGCAAAGTCCTTTCTCTTGGACGTGCACACCGCAATTGGAATGCCGGATTCTGCAAGTGTTTCCAAAGTTTCGGGAATGCCCGGGTAAACAGTATTTTCCGAGAAACCGATATCGGCATAGCGTTCGCGATACTTGGCGACGAGCGCCTTGATTTGACTTGGTGAGGTGACGCCCGTAATCGCCGCGAATGACTCATCGAGCGGCGGACCTATGTATGCGGAGCAAGCGGACATCTCGAGTGGCTTGTGCCCAAAGTGCGCGAGCGCATAGTTCATCGAGCGCGCAAAGCCGAGTAGCGGGTCGCTCAGTGTTCCGTCGAGGTCAAACAGCAGCAGGTCGTGCGCAGATCTCATGAGAATTGACGAGGGAGTTATGCCCCGGCACTACCTTTTTCCTTCTACGAACTTCTGATGCGAATCGTCTGCCTCATACCACGGCGCCTTGGAACCATAGTAAATGTGGTAAGTCAGCGGCACGCTCTCCAGCGTTTCAAGCGTACCGACGCGCAGCCGCTTCACATTGGGAGCCCCATCCAGTGCACTGTACAGTGGGCTACCGCAGTGGCTGCAAAAGACACGCGCCTTGTTAGGACTGGAACGGTACTCCTTCAGATATTCCAGGCCCTGCGTAAAGTGAAGACGGTTCGAGTCGACGGGCGCGTTGCATGCAAAAGCGCTTCCTTGCGCTTTCCGACACGTAGAACAATGGCACATAGCAAGTTCGCCAATTTCACCGCGGTATTCATACCGAACCTTACCGCACAAACAACTGCCTTGATGCATTGGAAGATGGCCTCTGCGTGTTGAGTCTAGTATGGCGTTCGCCACCACACGTGCATTTATCGCACGAATCCGACATCCAATAGGCCGGGTAGAAAACGAATCATTCCTGGCGAGATGACCAAGTAATGACTCCTCACCGGCAACTCATCGGGCGCTCTGCGAAAACACGCCTTCGTAGTGTTCGACGTTGGGAAAAGGACTATAGAAGTGGTGCAACAGCTTTTTCCATTCCTGGTATTGATCTGATTTCCGGAAAACGATCGTATGATCCTCGAGCTGACGCCAGTTGACCAGCAGTATGTAGCGATTGGGCTCCTCAATGCAGCGTTGCAATTGATGAGAGACGTAACCCGGCATGGACGCAATGATGCTCTGAGCTTGGGAGAATGCTAACTCAAAGGCGTGGCTCTGGCCTGCGCGCACGTTCAGCACTGCAACTTCAAGAATCATTGTTGTTACTCCTAAGCCTATGCTCACATGCAGTCGCTGAAATGAATAATGAATGACGCTTAGTTAAGCTGTCGATGTTTCCGGCCCCCTCGCCCTGGATGGGAGAGGGAATATGAAATGCCGCCAAATAAGCTTAATTAAGTGCCATTCATCGCTGAAATAGTTTTGAGCGGCGAGCGACTCCTAGGCATGGCGATTCTCGAATTCAGTTGGCTCTAACGAGTCAAATCGAAGAGCACTTCGGATTTTTCGTAGACACGGGAAATGCGTGCGCCGTCCCAAACGTATGCGAGTGCGGGACCCGCCGTAGGGATGCTGACGGCGGCTGGTTTAAACGCGGCAATGCATTCGCCGCCTGTGTGACGAACGCTTCGATAAACAAAACCAGATTCGCCGAGTACGCGGTGAGCTTTGCCGAACGCCTGCGACTGCGAATAGTCGTCAGGGTCGTGCAAGAACTTAAAGCGCGGGGCACGCAAGTCCTTGAGCGGTGCTTTCGGCTTGCCTACGTAGGTGCGCATGTCGATTTCACCCGCTGTTTCATCGGTTGCCGCCAAGAACCGTGCGCGGTGAAACGCCGTTTCACGCACGGCCGTTTCGAGCGAGCGCGCCGCGTAATAAATGCCATAGCTGCCGTCGCTGAAACGGCTCGGATTGCCGATGTGAGTAAAGGCGGCCATGACGATGCTGGCGCCAGGACCCGAAACGCGATCGTTCTCGGCAACCAGCGCGATATCGCCGGTTTCGTCACGCAGGCGGTCGTTGGTTAGGCTTTCGAGATACCACGCCGCTTCCATTTGCTCCGGCGCAACGATGCGCTCGACAAAATTGATCGGCGGAAACTTGCTGGGAATGATGCGATAGGTTTTTTGCCAGCGAAGATTCACCGTCCTTGGTTCGGCGACCTTCATCCGCCGCGCTCCGCATCCAAATAGCGGCGCACGTCGGCCAGGTCGATAACGCGACCGCCGCGCATGCGGTCGAGCGCGGACTTGCCGCCCGTAATCCACGCCGCGTTGGGCTTCTTGACCCAGCGATCCGCCGCTTCCGAAGTCGGCAGAAGAATGTGCAATGCTTTATAGATTCCCATGATGTAGCTGATGCGTTCGAGCGTATCTTGGGGCAACTTAGTAGCGCGTTCACTTTTCCACTTGAAGAACGTCGAACGCGGGGGAGAACCTAGGAGCGTTCGCTCGTCGTCCGCGCTCAGATTCCAAGCGGCAGCAATATTGAAAAATGCGGTAAGTGCCGTCGCCCCTAAATGTTCGGGGTGGAACCGCGGCTGGGCTGTCTTTGCGTGAGCTTTTTCGGCGGGCATCGGCTAATCCATTAGTAGACTTGAATCTACTATAGCCTATTAGGAGACTTTCGGCACGGACTCAACGCTGCGCGGGTTCACAGTCCGCGGTAAACGAAGAGCTTAACTCTCCGGCTTTAATTCCCGAGTCATCAATTGCTTAACGGCCGCGGCGGGACTGACGTTCCGATAAAGCACGGCGAACACTTGCTCGCAAATCGGCATTTCAACGCCGACGCGTTCCGCCACTTGCCGAACGGCTTGGGCCGCTTGCACGCCTTCCACCACCTGGCCGATCTCGGCCTGCGCCTCTGCGGCGTTTTTTCCTGCGGCCATCGCTAAACCGAAGCGGCGATTGCGGGAGAGATTGTCGGTGCAGGTCAGCACCAAGTCGCCAAGACCGGCCAATCCCATGAAGGTCTCGCGTTGAGCGCCTAATGCGAGACCCAATCGAGTCATCTCCGCCAAGCCACGCGTGATCAATGCAATGCGCGTGTTCGCTCCGAATCCAAGACCGTCCGACATGCCCGCGCCAATGGCGAGAACATTCTTTACGGCGCCGCCGACTTCGACACCGACAACGTCGTTGGAGGTATACACACGGAAATAGTTGCCCGATAGGCTTTCGGCCAGCGCCCGAGCGAAGGATTCCTCGGTGGCTGCCGCGGTCATCGCGGTCGGCAGGCCGGCGCCGACTTCGCGCGCGAACGTCGGGCCCGACAATACCGCCATAGGGAGTTGCGCATCGAGCACTTCGGCGGCCACTTGATGCGGTAACTTGCCGGTATGCAATTCGAAGCCCTTGGTCGCCCACGCCACGCGCATCCCGGCGCGAACATGCGGCGCAATGGCAGTCAGAGCGGATCGCAACGCATGACTTGGCACCGCGACAAGAATGTCTTGGCACTTCGACAAGGCGTTGTCGAGATCGAGCTCGATGCTCAACGCCGACGGAAAGGGCGCGTCGGGTAAATACCGCCGATTGACTCGCTCGGAGCCAAGTACTTTGAGATGCGCGAGGTCACGTCCCCACAAAAGAGATTGGCGGCCGGCGCGCGCGAATTGAATCGCGAGCGCAGTGCCCCACGACCCCGCGCCGAGAACCAAAATGGGCTCGACGCTGTTCGTCACAGGGATTTGCCGTGGCTCATCGCTGCGCCGCTAAACGTAAGGTTTAGTTGGTCGTTTGCGGAGCCGGCGCATTTTGTTGCTGCTGCATCTGCTGCTGAACGGCCTGGTTATAAAGCGCATCGAAATTGACGGGCGGCAACAGGAACGGCGGAAAGCCGCCCTTGATGAGCAAATCCGAAACGGTTTGCCGCGCGTAGGGCAGTAAATAGTCCGGGCAAAAGATGCCGAGCAACCGCGGCAACTGATCTTGCGGGAAATTGCGCATGGCAAACGCGCCGGCTTGCTGCAACTCGACGAGCCATAGCGGCTTATCGCCCACCAACGCCTGCAAATGCACCGTCAATACGACCTCGCGCAACTCCGGCCCGAGTTCATTGACCGTGGTGCTTAAATTCAAATTGATGGCCGGATTGGTTTGGGAATTCGGTTGCACGCGCGGACCATTCGGCGCTTCGAACGAAACGTCTTTGATGTAGACGGCCTGAGGCGCGAATTGCGGCGCGTTCGGGTCGGAATTGCCGTTGGCTTGAGAAGCGGTCGGCTGCGGATTTTGCTCGGCCATGATGATTTCCTACCTAGGTGCTGTTTTTCGTCTGTGATGTTTCGATTATGCCGTTTCCAATCAATTCGTAGCTAGCAGCCGATCTAACTCGCCGCTGCGCTCCAACTGCGCCAGCTCTTCGTAGCCGCCGACATGCGTTTCGCCGATAAAAATCTGCGGAACGGTACGGCGACCGCCGGCGCGCTTCAGCATGACGGCTCGCTCCGCTGGATCTTCGTCCACTTTAATCTCGTTGATCTGGGTGCCTTTGCGCTGAAGCAACGCGCGCGCGCGATCGCAATAGCCGCAGAAAGCGGTGGAATACATCGTCACCGCACCGTGGGCCGAACTAGACCTCTCGTTATCGCCGGCGCGCAGATCCATCTACTTGCCGCCTTTCTGTTTCGCCACGCTTTTGGCGTCGGTGACCGTCGGAAGATTTTCTTTTTTCCAAGCGGTCAACCCGCCCTGCAAATTAACGACCTTGCCGAAACCCAGTGCTTTCATCGCGCGCGCGGCCGCTGACGATGCGCTTCCCGTATCGCAGTAGAGCAGCACCGGCTTTTCGCGATATTTTTTTAGCGTGTCCGCTTGCGCGGTCAACTCACTTTCCTGAATGTGCCGCGAATCGATGATGTGACCGGACGCATAGGCTTCGGCATTGCGAACGTCGATCACTAAAGCACCGCTATTGATCCATCGCACTGCATCCATGGGCGCGAGCGCCGCAGCACTTTCCTTGCGATGCCGGACTTCGACCACGATGGCGGCAATCGCGAGCGCAATGACCAAGGTCACCGAAAGCGGATGTTGCTGGATAAAGTCGGCCAGGTGGTTCATGGAACAGTGTCTTACGGCGAATCGATTAAATAAAAGGGGGCGCAGTATATCAGCCGAACGGTCTCGCCCGGACGTCGCACTAAGATCGGAATGCGCTTACAAACGCTCGAGACGTACCGAGCTGCATGGTCGTCGCGTCCGGACCATGCGAAACTCGCATTATGTGGGGTCAATATCGAAGCAAGACTGGCGGGGCGTATCGGCTAACAGCGTTTGGCGTGCTGCTGACCGCGTCGCTCGCGATCTTTGCCGAAAAACCCAAAGATGAGCCCGGTAAAGAGGCTGAGCTTAAAGCACTTAAATCTCGCATCGAAACCATCCGCAAGGGAATCGAGGCAGACACCGAGCGGCGCGACACACTGGCCGCTTCTCTTAAGGAAACCGAGCTTGCCGTGCAGGCGGCGCGCGAAAAAGTGGCTCAACTTCGAACGCAGCTGGCTGCCGGCGAGAAACAGCTTGCCGACCTTCAGCGGGAACGCTCCGAAACCGAACGCCAGATCGCCCAGCAACGAGATTCGCTGGCCGCGCAACTTCGGGCCGCCTATGTTCTGGGCCGGGAAGAGCACCTTGTTCTGTTACTGAACCAGAAAGATCCGGCCGATTTGGGCCGCATGACGACCTACTACCGTTACTTCGGTCGCGCCCGCGCCGAGCATATCGCCTCGATTACCGATCGGCTTACTCATTTGGAATTGCTGTCCGAGCGCGCGGCCGAGGAAACGCGCCGGTTGCGAACACTGGAAGAATCCCAAGCGCGTGAGACGAAGCAACTTGGGCAAGCGCGATCCAGCCGCGCCCAAACTCTCGCGACCATTCAATCCAAGATTAAAGATCGACGCGATCAGGCGTCGAACTTGGAACGTCAGGCTAAAGCGCTTGAGAAATTGATCGACGAAATGCAACGCGCGGCCCGTGATTTCCCAAGCCTCCCAGCGCAGGGATTCGCGCGAACGCAAGGAAAACTGCCGTGGCCGGTCAACGGCAAAGTAACCGCCCGCTTCGGCGAACTCCGCGCCGGCGGACCGCTTCGATGGGAGGGAATAACGATCGGCGCCGCTCCCGGAACGCCGGTAAGAGCCTTGTTTCATGGAAGAGTCGTATATGCCGACTACCTTTATGGGATGGGCTTAATGGTCATGATCGATCATGGGGACGGCTATTCCAGCATTTACGGCCATCAGGAGCAGCTGTACTGCAAGATCGGCGATTCCGTGGCGCCCGGCGATGTTCTAGGGGTATTGGCGGAAACCGGGGCACAAGCAGGCGTGCGCGGCGAATTGCACTTGGAAATCCGTAAGGGGCGGCAAGCGCTCGATCCCGGAAAATGGTTACGTAAACAATAATCTTGGTGGGTGCTTCCCTCGGTGCAGAAACCTGTTGAATCTTTGACCAAAAATGCGGTAGACATCAAGGAATACCCGGACTCAAGCCGCGAAGATGCCTGTCTAAACGCATAGGCCAGAACACTGTCAAGGAAGCACTGGCTCCCAGATCTCCCACGGGCCGGTTGTTAGTAAATTAGAAGAGATATGACCAGTTCAGTTCCCATCGACAGCGTGACCGCGCAGGTGCCCTCCACCTCGCTCGATCCGTATGGGCAACTGATCAAG
>CAZQYC010000103.1:0-12011 GCA_964597495.1 uncultured Steroidobacteraceae bacterium
TTAGTTGTATGTAGGTTCTCATTTAGGTTGGCACCAGAAACGAACAAATTTTAGAAGCCGAATCAAAAAGCTGCACGAATCGATGCTGAGAAAAGCAACGCGCTGAAAGCGCGTTGCGATGGCGCTTCACGACACGACACGCGAGCGAATTGTGCGATCGCCACAGACTCGCGTCTCCGGCGAGTGATGTTTTTGCTGCGACTCACCGTTTAGGCGTAACAGCGTTCGCCATCGCGCATTGGTAGTGGTGTATGACCGCCATGTGCCCTTTTGACACACTCGTGACTGACCGCTTTACGGAGAGCACAATCGGGTCTTTCGAGGACCTGATGTATGACTCGATTGTCGCTGCTGACGTTGCTCTTCGTACGGGTGACACGTACGAAGGAATCAAGATGCCCTATGTGAGTACAAGGGAACCGGTAAGCCGTCATCGATCCAGTTGCCGGTTATATCCTGCGTCCGTAAAGGAACGTTGCCTTTCGCGACGAGTGGGGTTACCCACGACGATGATCTGGTTTGTGGCTCTCTGCGTCGCCCTTGTTGGGTCAGCCCAAGCCGCGATTGATCAAGCAGAGGTTACGGGCGGCACCGTGCAGGGCACAGTCAACCACGGCGTCGCCGTCTTCAAGGGCATACCGTTCGCGGCGCCGCCCGTTGGCGATCTGCGCTGGAAAGCGCCACAGCCGGTCATTCCCTGGACCGGCGTCAAGCAGACTCGCGCTGTCGCATGGCCTTGCACCCAGGGCTCAGGCGCTCCGGGAGGGTCGAGCGAGGATTGCCTTTATCTGAATGTTTGGACTGCGGCTATCTCGCCCGCCGAAAAGCGTCCGGTCATGGTGTGGATCCATGGCGGCAATTTTGTTGCTGGCGACGCCTCCTCACCGGATTTCGATGGTGCGCGCTTTGCCCAAGACGGTGTTGTCCTGGTCAGCATTGCCTATCGGCTGGGTGCCTTCGGCTTTCTGGCTCATCCGGAGTTGCGCCAAGAGAGCGGCAGAAGCTCCGGTACTTATGCCCTTGAGGATCAAATCGCAGCGCTGCAATGGGTTAAACGCAATATCCAGCGCTTCGGTGGTGATGCGCAGCGCGTTACGATTTTCGGCGAGTCTTCCGGCGCAATGTCGGTGAGCTTGCTCGCTGGCTCACCTGCGGCGCGCGGTCTGTTTCAGCGAGCGATTGCCGAGAGCGGAGCGGTTTTCGCTCCGCCTACACGTCTCGGTCAGCGCCGCGGACCGTTGCTTTCGATCGAATTGGCGGAGAACACGGGTAAAGACTTTCTCAAGAGCCTGGGTGTCGTGGACATCCGCGCTGCGCGACTCATTTCCACTGAAAGAATCTTCCACGCGGCGTCAGACGCGCCAGGATTCAAATTCTGGGCGGTGCTGGACGGGGAAATAGTGAACGCGCCCAATGCCGAACTCTACCGCGCCGGGCGATTTAACGACGTTCCCACCTTGATCGGTTTCAACTCCGGGGAGGGCGCGGGCACTGCTCCGCCCAATACGACCACCAAATCATTTTTGGAGATCGGCAAGGACACCCCCCAAGCGTGCGCACCAAAAATCGCGGCGGTACTGGCACGTTACGCACACAACACCGATGCTGCCGCTGCGAAGTCGTACGAGGACTTATCACGAGATTCGGACTATGGCTGGAATAGCTGGACCTGGGCGCGGTTGCATGCGCGCAAGGGCCACAGCAAGGTCTTCATGTATTACTTTGATATCAGCCCACCGGATTCGACGGCGGGCGCTCATCACGGCTCAGAGGTGGCGTACGTCTTCGGCCGGCCCAGTGCGACCGCTCGCATGGACGACGCGCGCATCTCAGATCTCATGCGTCGCTACTGGATCAATTTCGCCAAGAGCGGTGACCCCAATGGGCCAGGTCTGCCCGCGTGGCCGGCCTTTTCGGATGAGGCTCCCCGCGCGATGGTCTTCGACCGGACGCCCAGTGCCCGCCGGCTACCCAATCTTGATCGTATGCGATCGATCGATGCTTTCTTCACATGCGTAGTAGTGGACCACGCTGCTGACGAAAAGAAAGTGGTCAATTAGGAGCCACGACGTGAGCGGGAGATCTCACCAGTGAAGTTTCTCAGCCTCTGATTGCTTGCAATCGTAGAGGTTCTGACTCCACTCAATCCATATAGTTGAAGCGACCGCCACCGCCGTCCAGGCGCAGCAGCTACATACAGTTGGTTTGCTTGGCACGAAGGTTACGATGGAGAGCTCATTCCTTGTAGAAGGCATGGCTGCAGCAGGCATCAATGCGCTCGTGCCAGAGGCTGTCGAGACCAGAGACTACATTCAACACACTTTAAAGGAAGAGCTGGGTCGCGGGATCCGACGGGCGGAAACCAAGTTGCCGTATCTCGGCGCAGTGACGGAACTTATAGACCGGGGCGCCCAGGGGATAATCCTGGGTTGCACCGAAATTCCGCTTTTAATCGATCAAGAAGACATTGATCTCCTGCTGTTTGACACTACTAGAATCCATGCAGAGGCTGCGGTGGCATTCGCCTGTCATGACAACAGAACTATCTATCGAGCCGGCTGAGCCCCTCGCCGTACCGATAGTTGCGGCGGCAATCTGGGTACGCGGGTGCGATAGATGATAAAGATTACGGATATGCAGGCTCTATAAATGTTCCCAAAGTCCTGTGGGCATGCGAAGAGATTAGGTATGCCTTTCGAACGTGAGGATTGCGGCGGAGGAGGCCGATCGACATCTGAGCCATTTTTCCGGGCACTGTACCCAGTGACTGAGCATAAAGCGCTCCGCCGCTGAGAATTCAGCTGATATCATCGCGCCCCATCAACGCGTAGTCGAAGTGTATATGCCCCGTCGCGTCCATGTGATCCGCCATGTCGCTTTCGAAGACTTGGGTCTTTGGGAAGCACCGCTGCAAAATTATGGAACGATTCGCTACTTTCAAGCAGGCGTCGATGATCTATCCATCTGCTTGCGCGATCAGCCCGAATTGTTGGTGGTCCTCGGCGGTCCCATCGGCGTTTACGAAACGGACCAATATCCGTTTCTCGATACTGAACTCTCGCTAATCCGTCAGCGACTCCAAAACCAATTACCGACTTTGGGAATCTGTCTGGGTGCGCAGCTCATTGCCGCTGCAGCGGGTGCACGAGTCTATCCGTCGGGGGTGAAAGAAATTGGTTGGGGTTCGATCAAACTTACTGCCGCCGGAGAATCGTCTTGCCTCCGGCACTTGGTCGATTCTCGTTACACGGTATTGCATTGGCACGGCGACACGTTCGATCTACCGCAAGACGCAGAGCTATTAGCATCAACAGAGCTAGTCAAGAATCAGGCTTTCGTACTCGGCAGAAAAATACTTGCTCTCCAATTCCACGTTGAAGCGGACCCAGGCCAGATCGAATCTTGGTTAATAGGGCATACATGCGAACTTGGAATGGCAAAGATCAGACCGAGCGCTCTGCGATCTGCCACGGCAGAACTTCCTATCGCTCATCGTCTGAACTGCCAACAGGTCGTTTCCGCTTGGCTAGCTGAACTTTCCTGAAGCCAGCCGACAACGTAGTTCGCACCTGTCTTCATAGGCCGAACTGCAAGAACTTTTGGATATGCATATCTCACGTTTCAAAGGCGCTCACATCGACTGAGAAGGCTTGTCGATTACGGCGCCTGCTCTTAGTTGAACGCTGTTCCGCTCGCTCGTCACTCCATCGCGCAGTTGCCTACGACATCGAAGGACGCCTGTGCGCACACATCGAAAAAACAGCTCTGGGAGCGAGAGAAGAGCACGCTGCTTGCGCAACACTTAACCAATAAGTGCGCGTAGTTTCGCGGTGCCTCCCCACAATGTGATGCACAGCGTGCAAGCTCAGCTCTTTCCTGAACGCATTCAGGGCGCATAACCACGCTTTTAGGAGACGCGCGTAGCAATTCATCGCGTACATTTTCGGCTAGCGACGAAATGCGATGTAACACACGCATCGAATTTTGCGCATGCGAGAAAGTTTGTTTGCGGAATCGGATCAGGGCCTGCTCGGGTTGCACCAATCAAAGTTCGCACCCTTGCCTCGCCAAGATCCCGGAAGCGCACAGGAAGTAAGACATTTCCTGAAAGCGTTTCGAACAATTCGGAACAACGACGATGCGATAAGCGTCTTGCACCGAACGGCCGCAGGTTCGAACTGTTCTCGACTTCTTGAGGTGACTACATGCGTAAGGTTTTGATTGCGACTCTTTCCAGCGGTGTTCTGATGGCTGCAACCGGCACGGCCGTAGCTGCGACTGCCACGAATACATTTAACGTGACTGCGACCGTGAACAAGAACTGCTTGGTCTCCGGTGCCGATCTCAGCTTTGGCGCTTATACGCCGGGCGCTGGCGCGAAGACGGCGAATTCGGCGATTACGGTTCGTTGCACGAAGACCACGCCGTATACAGTTTCGCTCAACGCCGGCACGACGACGGGCGGTACGCTCGCACAACGCCTGCTCGCGAACGGCGCGAATACTTTGCAATACAACTTGTATACGACGGCCGGCCTAGGAACGATTTTCGGTGACGGCACCGGCGGTACCGGTACTCAGGCGGGCACGGGCAATGGCGTGTCGGTTGCTTCGGCGCAAACGGTGACCGTCTACGGTCAGTTGCCGGACAACGCGACGAACCAAGACGTCGTTCCGGTCGCGGGTTCTTTCTCCGATCAGATCACAGTAACCGTCACCTACTAAGTAGGTATCTCGATTCGATGACATGGCGAGACGCACTGCTTCAGTCACAAACTTAATCGCACTGATCGTGCTTGCGGCGGCCGGAAATGCCGCCGCAGGCACTTTCAGCATCTCGCCGATTCGCGTCGAGCTGACGTCGCAACAGCGTACGGAGGCACTAACCGTACGCAATGAGGAAGCGGGCCGCGATGTAGTCGTTCAAGCGCAAATTTTCGCGTGGTCGCAGCAAGACGGGCAGGATTCGCTGTCGGAAACGCGCGATCTTATCGTCACCCCGCCGGTATTCACGCTTGCTCCCGGCGCGCAACAAATCGTTCGAGTCGCATCGCGTCGACAGGCGGATGCAAAACGTGAATTGACGTATCGCCTGATACTTCAAGAAGTGCCGCCGGAAACGCCGAAGAATTTCACGGGTCTTCAGGTGGCCCTGCGGTTGAGTCTGCCGATCTTTATCGCGCCTCAATCGAAAGCGACGGCGGATTTGCGGTGGAACGCAGCCTGGCAATCGGACGATTCTCTTCGCGTGACAGCGATCAATCAAGGCGATGCACACCTGCAAGTCATCGACTTCACGGTGCAGGAGAAGGATTCCCAAACCGTGCTGAAAAATTCGGTGGTCAAGTATGTGTTACCGGGAGCGACCATGAGTTGGTCGCTGCAGCCGCCGGCGAACGCGCAGCAACTCAATACGCTAAAACAGGGCGCACTCATACTGCGCGGTGCTAGCGATCGAGGGGAGATCTCCGCCGATTTAACGGTGGTCGGCAAATAGATCATGCGCGGAAATACGTGGGCGGCAGCGCTGGCTATCGTGCTGCTCGGCACGAACTCGATGCTCGGAACCGTTGCGTATGCGGCGCCGCCATCCGGCTTTCACGAGGCCGTGCTCCAGATACAGGTTAATGAATCGGCCGCTAGTGAAATGGTAGTCACTCTCCGCGATGCGGACGGTAGCGTATGGTTGGAGGAAGGTGACTTTGCGCGTCTACGTTTGCGCACTCCGGATCGCGAACCTCTTATCGTCGATCGCATTCGATATTTTAGGTTACAGGCCATTGCAGGTGCCTCGGTTGCGGTCGAGGAAACGACTCAACAAGTATCGCTCACCGTGCCCGCAACCGCTTTCGCCGGTACGAGCATCGAAGTCGCGGAGCGTCAATCCACAGTGGTGCCGCAAGCGAATTTTGGCGGATTCCTTAACTATCAATTCAGTGGCGAACGCGACAACTACAGTTCTGCGAGCGCCGAATCGGCAACGTTCGGAACCGCGTTCACCGAACTCGGCGTCTTTGGGCCGCATGGGGTCGTCACCAGTTCGGCGATCGGCCAATTTCTAGAGGACAAGAAGCGCGGCATCCGCCTCGAATCAACATGGACCTACGATTTCCCCGAGAGATTGCAAACCATACGCGTTGGCGACGCCATTTCAAGCAGCGCACAGTGGAGTCGTTCCGCTCGGTTTGGCGGCGTGCAATGGGGCTCCAACTTTGCCGTAAGACCCGATTTGGTGACATCGCCGTTCCTATCTGCTGCCGGCGAAGCCGTCGTGCCGTCGACGGTCGACGTGTTTATCAACAACCAGCAAATCACAAGCCAGCAAGTGCCGGCGGGTCCTTTTGTCATCGATCGCCTGCCTGCCATAAGTGGTGCGGGCGACGTGCGCCTGGTGGTTCGCGATGCGTTCGGTCGCGAGCAGGTCATTACGGCGCCGTTCTATTCGAGTCCGGTGTTGTTGCGGGAAGATTTGTCGCAGTACTCCGTCGAACTCGGCAAGGTGCGTGAGGACTACGCAATTTCGAGCAATCGCTACGGAGCGTTGTTGGCTTCCGCGACCTATCGGCGCGGCCTAACGAATTCGCTCACGCTCGAGGGACACGGCGAGTCACAACAATCTGGTCCGCACGCTTTGGGTCTCAATGCCGCGTGGCGTATCGGAAACATCGGCGTCGTATCGGCAACTTTGGCGCAGGGCGCCGACGATTCGAGTTCGGGCATGTTGACCGCCGTGGGTTTCGATCGAGGCGGGCGACGTTTTTCGATAACGGGGCGTTCGCAGTTCGCTTCCGACGGGTTTCGACAAGTAGGAGATTCGCTGCTTCTTCAAAGACCCAAGCAACAACACGTACTGCAAACGAGCGCGAATTTTTCTCGCATCGGTTCTTTCTCGCTGGCTTATGCGATCGCGACCTATCAAGGCCAAGCGCGGCGACAAACAGGCACGTTATCGCACAACATTTCGATATCGCACATCGGCTATCTCGGGTTCAGCGTGAGCCATACGCTGTCGGAACCCAAAGCGACGGGTGCATTCTTAATCCTTACTGCGCCTCTGGGGCCGACCCGCAGTGCGTCATTGACCGCTCGCTACGACAAGGACACATTCTTTGAGGAACGCGAACTAGTAGCGATGTTTCAGCAGAATCCACCGGTTGGAAACGGCAGTGGCTACCGGCTTTCTGCTTCGACGGCCGGCAACTACTCAGGTTCGTGGCTCGGGCAATTCGACTATGCCGCCATCGAGGCGGAAGCCGCGAAATACTTGGAGACGAGTGCTGTGCGCGCCACGCTAACCGGCGCCGCGGTTGCGCTCGGCGGCGACATCTACACGACCCGATCATTCAACGATAGTTTTGCGTTGGTCGATGTAGCCGGCATACCAGACATCGACGTAATGGTCGACAATCAAGTCGTACGTCGTACCGATAGAAACGGACGTGCATTCGTTCGAAACTTGCGAGCTTACGAGGAGAATCGTCTCAGTGTAGATCCGCGACAGTTGCCGCTCGACACGCGTATCGATAGTGACAAACTTAAAATCTCGCCGCGATATCGCAGCGGTCTGATAGTGAAGTTCGCGATTGCTCACGAGCGAAGCGCTACGTTCAAGCTCGTCTTGCCAAGCGGTCGTCCGGTTCCGGCGGGCGCGGAAGTCGTCTTCAAAGGGAATCGTTTTCCAGTGGCTCTAGACGGGTTGGTCTTTGTCACCGGTTTCGATCACGGGTTGAGCGCGGAAGCGGAGTGGAATGGCGGTCGTTGTACGTTTCGCGTCGACGCACCGGTCGGGGATGATCCATTGCCGGATCTGGGCATCGTAGCGTGCCAGCTGCAGTGACCTGAGTGACCTGCATCCGACAAACTCATCCAGTACGACCGGAATTTATAGCGGCGTTATATTGAATTGCACCGGAAACGGATAGCTGCCGGGCTGCACACCTTGCGCCAACACGAAGCGATAGGTCAGCGATAACATACGGCGGCGCTCATTTTGACTCCAGCGCTGCACGACGGCACCGCCATCGGCACCCAATTCGATCCGCGAGTCCAGTCCGCGAACTTGCATTTGCGAGAACAGATTCGTCACCGGTAGCACGTTCAGTACATAACCGTCACGGCTATTGCTTTGCACGTCGAGCTGCGTGGGATTGTTGACATCCACGTAGCCGCGCTGAATGTCGTTGGCAGATACATCGATTGCCGGCAGCGCCGTGCGAACGTCGAGTCGCGCAATGGGCTGCACAAAGGCACCCACCGTAAATCGCGCAATGCCTTCGCCCGCGCCGACGGGATACAGAGCAATCATGATGGAACCCAGCGCTGCTACGGCAACGGCGGCGCGGCGATGGGAGGAAGTGGGGGGATGCAAAGAGAAGGATGTAGTCATGGCATACGTTGTAACGGCGCGCCCGCTCAAACCTGTAGCAGGGCACGCGTGAGATACTTCACAATTTCGCCGCCTCGGGCTTTGAGGACGGTTATCTCCTTTGAATAAAGCACTGCTAAAAGAGACTGAGTCGACACTTAGTCCGATAACTTGAGTCGACGACTTTCGATTTGTGAGTTCTCGCACACCTCATGTTACGTAACTCGCCAACAATAGCCGCACGGGGAATGGATCAGGGCTTTGTTCAGGGTTAAATGTGCACTGAGGGACAAGGGATTTGTATCTAAACCCGGACAGCCCGGTCCAACCCGTACTTGCTTGGTCCTAGTGCGAACGTATCCCGGCGGACTCGAATCGGGCGCAAAAATCGAACAATAAGATCGCGGTACAACATAAGAGAAAGTACATCGCCGACCGTGACGGCTTGCTCCTTAAGCAACTTCTTAATCAGACGATAGCGTTTATAACTGAGCGTGTGATTGCGTCGGTTCATGTTGTCGGCAATCGCACGCGTTGCGTAATGCCGGGCAGCAACTTTCAGTTAACGGTGCGTTCCGTGAGAAGCTCTTGGTCGCCAGCTTTTTTGCCGCTGCTCGTCGCGGATTCGTTCTCACCGCGTTGGTCACATTGACTGCATGTGGCGGCGGCGGAAACGAAGCACCCTCGCAGGCTCAGACTACTCCAAGTGCTCCCACTGCTATGTCGGCCGCCAGCGTTCGCGCCGTCGATCTCACTGACATCGAGATCGCGCAGATGCTCTACTCGGATCATCAAAGAACGCCCTTCGGATTCTCGACAGACGTTGCGCCTGGCTACCCCGGATACGTTGCTACCTCGCATTTGAAGAATACCGATCTAACGGGCTCGACGACCTCCGCGCAATATGAGCTTTGCGCAGACGATTGGACAGTCGCTCTTGCGTGGTCCGATCAAGCGGCAGCAGCGATGTCGGCCTCTACCTTGGTTGAAACCAATGTAACTTCCCGCTACCACGAATTTATTCGTCTGCGTGCCGGTTCGCCGCAAGGATACTTGCGCACGCGCGTGTACCGCTGCAGTTACCTCGACCGTAGCTCGACGGATCTTCGAACCGAATCCAGCACGGCGGGCCAAGTAAATCAGAGGCCATTCGACGCGAGCGCGTTGCGGCAACTCGCCGAATATCTGTGGCAATTTACAACGTATAACAACTATGGAAATGCCGTGCTTAAGAGCGACGGCGCTTCGACGAATTCGGGTTTGCAGCATACCTTGGTGATTGCATCGTTAGGCGGTACGGCAAACGGTTGCGATCGCATCAACGTAGTCGCCTGGACACACTCGGCCAACAGCCAAACCGGCGCCTTGGTGCGTACTAAGCAAACAC
Organism: uncultured Steroidobacteraceae bacterium; assembly: GCA_964597495.1. GTDB lineage: Bacteria > Pseudomonadota > Gammaproteobacteria > Steroidobacterales > Steroidobacteraceae > CAZQYC01. The sequence goes on from CAZQYC010000103.1 coordinate 9,752, forward strand.
TTTGGGAATTCGGCGCCAAACGTAGTGCCGGGCTCGTCGAATTGTGCAATCCGTTTTAAACCGTCAGTCGACGAATCGATAGACCTTTCTAAACTTAGCAGCATCGACGATGCCATGATCGCCGGGTGCATACTGCATTAGCCAATCACCTGCTTTGCCGTCTATCAAGTCACCGCCGACGGAACGCGCAATCTTGAATGCATGGTGAATTTGTTTGGCGAAGACGGGAATGGGTTTGTTTCGATAACTCCCATCGGCTCCATGAGCCAAAGGAGAAACAGGCACGTACTTCGCATCGAAGCGATCGCGGGACACACTCCAACAATCACCCGTCGATCCGATGACGAGTGCATCGCCTTTTCGGTAACTGTTAATGCCTTCCCGACTGACCAGTTCGCCGGCAGCGCTCGCAAACGCCACTGCAACTACTTCGTCTTTAATGCAGCGTTTCGCTTCCGAATCGTTTTCCAGATCGATGTTCGTCAGTGTCGTCTTCATTTTAGGAGGTGCCTATTAGAATGTGCTTAGACCGCTGGTTTCCATGATGCGATAGCGCCAGTAAGTAAGTTTGGAATCGTCACGATAAGCCCCGAAGGGAGCCGTATATTCAATGTGATTTTTCTCGTCATTGCTCCAAAGCAACTCGAAGTAATCGTGCAGTTGACTGGCGAGTGCCGAATCCACCGGCATCGACACATGGAGATTCGCCTCCAAATTGAAGTTTTGGAGATTACGACGAGTTAGATTTGCCGATCCGAGCGATGCATCCAATTGCCGGCCATGCCGAATCAACGACAGCTTGGTGTGAAACTGTTCGCCTTGCGTGCGATACCATCGAACCTCGATTGCGCCGTTGCTATCCGCTACTAGCTCGCTGGCTACGGATCGATTCGGGACGCCGTCTTTCTCCCTGCCGAAAGCGTCTTTGTTGGGATCGAGAATGAGCCGTATCTTGACGCCGCGCCGCGCGGCGCCCTCAAGCGCTGCGACTACCGCTCGATCGGACAGATAAAACAAGGCACAATCGATCGAATCGTTCGCTTCCGTGGAGCGAATAGCTCGTATCAATCGGTTGCTAATTGCGCCTTCGGTTACGTAGGCGGCTTCGAGTTTCGACGGCAGCCGCGGTGACGGAATTCGAATCGGAAGTTTGAATTCGGTACGCCAGCCCGAACGTCGAGCAATCGCTACTTCGCTGGCGACTACTTGCTCGGTCAACCCACCGCGAAATCGCCAAGCCACGTTCGAATGCAAACTGCTCGCGTCATGCGGATTCGCGGAAGCAATGATGCCGACCCAGTCGCCGTCCGACGTGTCGGCCACGATGGTTTTGCGGTGATTGGCCTTGAAGTTCGCCAACGCCAACCAGCTACGCAAAGTCACGCTACCCTGTTCGCGGAAGGGATCCGGCAACCAACCGCCGCCTGACGAGTTGCCGAACCACTGAGCGCCAATACGCCATGCCGCCGAATACAGCGGATTGGAATCGCGCAATAGGCCGAGATCGGTAGCGACGACATCAATTCCCGCGCGCCGTAAAGCGGCGAACAATTCGGAACGCCGACCCCGGTAGGCTTCGTTGATCGGATCGGTAATCAACAACACCTGCAATTGCGGCTGCGCGAGTTTGCGAGCCAGCAGGCGATCGGCCAGTTCGCGGCTTAACGGACGATGCGCGGCGTCATGACTCGAGCCCATGTCGTCGTTAAATAAAAAGAAGTCCAGTACGATGAACCGTTGCGCTCCGTCGATCATCGTAAAGACCGCGTCGAAAATCTGCTGATCGACGACGCGCCGTCCCCAGGCATCGTGGGCGGTAATGTCACGCAGGAACTCAATTTCTTCCTGCGGCATCGCGACCGAGGCGCCGTTGGCATTCATTCCTTCCTGCAACGGTTTATTGGTTTGCCACAGCATCGTGGCCACCCACAAGCCGGCAAGTGTGCAATAAATCGTCTTACGCAGTATTTTCGGAAGAGCCATATAAAAACGGATAGCGAATGTGGCGGTGCTTGCTGCGCTATCTCGCCCTCGTTATCCCCCTCCGCTTCTTCTAGGAAAAGGTCACAACACTTCGAATTGAATCGCCGGAATGCATGAGATCGAAGGCGCGGTTAATGTCCTTAAGCGGCAGTGTGTGAGTGATGAGGCTGTCTATATCGATTTTGCCGTCCATGTACCAGTCGACGATGCGGGGCACGTCGCTGCGGCCGCGCGCGCCGCCGAAGGCAGTTCCTTTCCAAACGCGACCGGTCACTAG
>CAZQYC010000104.1:0-11845 GCA_964597495.1 uncultured Steroidobacteraceae bacterium
CCCGACAATCCGGGACCCATTAACGATGCGGTCGATCGGACTCCCTGTCACGACGACCGCGATCGAAGCGAAAAGCGTGGTTTTCGCTTCAATCCGGATTGTCGGTCAAAGCCCGACAATCCGGGACCCTTCCTGGGTCCTGATTAAGAAGGAGTAAGAGTGCGATACGTCGTTTAACTTTCGACCGACGCCAGCAGAAATGGTGGGTCCGGACAGGTTCGAACTGTCGACCAACTGGTTAAAAGCCAGCTGCTCTACCACTGAGCTACGGACCCATTAAGAAGCGGCTAGCAGCCAGCAACTAGGCGCTAGCCAGAAAAGACGACGGACATCTTCACTTGCTAGCGCCCAGCACCTAGAGCCTAGGGCCTTAATAAGGGGCGCGCATGATACCGGAAGGTTTTTTCGGAAGCACTAGCCGATCCACTCGAAAACGGTCCATCTCAAATATATCGAGTGGGATCGTCAATGCCGGCGGCACGGAATCCTTCGCGGCGCAGCCGGCATGAATCGCATTTGCCGCAGGCTTCACCGCCCGGCGCTGCCTGATAACACGAAACGGTGTCGCGGAAATCCACGCCGAGCTCGCTCCCGCGCCGAATGATGTCCGCTTTGGAAAGCGAAATCAGCGGCGTATGAATCTTGAACGTCGACGTGGCTTCGATGCCTGCTTTGGTCGCAAGTCGTGCAAGCCGTTCGAAGGCCGCAATGAATTCGGGTCTGCAATCTGGGTATCCCGAGTAGTCCACGGCGTTAACGCCGATGAAAATATCCGACGCGCCCAATACTTCAGCCCACCCGAGCGCCATCGAGAGAAACACCGTATTGCGTGCCGGAACATAAGTCACCGGAATGCCCTCCTGTTGCGTCTGCGGAACGGCGATGGCCGGGTCGGTCAGCGCAGAGCCGCCGATACCGGCGAAATCGATCTTCATCACGCGATGCTCGAGGGCGCCAAGCCGCGCGGCGAGGCAAGTTGCCGCATGAAGCTCCGCACGATGACGTTGGCCGTAGTCGAAACTCAGTGCATGGCACGCAAAGCCTTCGACGCTCGCGATGGCGAGCACCGTCGCCGAATCCAACCCTCCCGACAACAGCACGACGGCATCGCGCCGTGCTCCCGCTTTGTTATGCGATCGATCCATCATTTCCCCGCTACGTCGCCCCAGAGAATTTTATGTAACTGCAACTGAAAGCGAACCGGCAACCGATCCGCGACAATCCAATCAGCCAGGTGAGTGGCATTCAATTGTTTCGCACTGGGGCTGAATAAAACCGTCGTCCGCTCGTGGAGACGGCGCGTTGCGACTTGATCGCGTGCCCATTCGTAGTCGGCGCGATCGCAAATCACGAATTTCAGTTGGTCCGTTGAATTCAACAAATCCAAGTTATCCCACCGATTACGATTCACTTCGCGACTGCCCGGCGTCTTAATGTCGACGACTCGCGCCACACGTGCATCGACGAAGGAAATATCCATTGCGCCGCTCGTTTCTAGGGAAACTCGATACCCCGCATCGCAAAGCGCCGTAAGCAATGGCGCGCAGCCCTTTTGCGCCAGCGGTTCTCCGCCGGTGACGCAGACATGCCGAACCCCGAACGAGGCCACCTGCTCGAGCACTTCCGCTTGATCGCGCCATTCACCGCCGTAAAACGCGTATTCGGTATCGCAATAGCCACATCGCAAGGGGCAACCGGTAAGGCGCACAAAGACGGTCGGCCACCCCACGGCATCGGCCTCGCCTTGGATGGAAAGAAAAATCTCGGTGATCTTCAAACGCAACATCCCACTATTGTGCACGAGACGGCGGCGAATGAGCGCCCCGCTATCGAGATCGCTGCACTTCCGTCCGATCCGCCTCAATGCTATTTTGCCGACCCGTTTCGCCACCGAGTGTTGCTACGTTTCCATGGCCACGATTAAGCAAACCGACGTGATCCAAAGCGTCGCCGATGCCTTGCAGTTCATTTCTTACTTCCACTCTCCCGATTTCATCCAGGCGATGGGCAAAGCCTACGAGGCGGAACAAAGCCCGGCGGCCAAAGACGCCATCAAACAGATTCTGGTCAATTCGCGCATGTGCGCGGAAGGTTTGCGCCCCATTTGCCAAGACACCGGCATCGTCACGGTATTCGTGAAGGTAGGCATGAACGTTCGCTGGGATGCGACCCTCACGCTTGAGGAAATGGTCAACGAAGGCGTGCGTCGAGCGTACCGGCATCCCGATAACGTGCTGCGTGCGTCCATCGTGAACGATCCTGCGTTTGCTCGAAAGAACACTCAAGACAACACGCCCGCGGTGATCCACACCGAATTCGTTGCCGGCGACCACGTTGAAATTTCCGTCGCCGCCAAAGGCGGCGGTTCGGAAAATAAATCGAAGATGACGATGTTGAATCCATCCGATTCCATCGTCGATTGGATTTTGGACGTAGTTCCAAAAATGGGCGCCGGTTGGTGCCCTCCGGGCATGCTCGGCATCGGCATCGGCGGCACGGCCGAAAAAGCCATGGTGATGGCGAAAGAATCGCTCATGGATCCGATCGACATCCATGAAATTCGCGCGCGCGGTCCGCAAACCAAGATCGAAGCGCTGCGCGTGGAATTGATGGACAAGGTGAACGCCCTCGGTATCGGCGCGCAGGGTTTGGGCGGGCTCACGACCGTTCTCGACATCAAGATCAAGGACTATCCGACGCATGCAGCGTCGCTTCCGGTCGCCGTCATTCCCAATTGCGCGGCGACGCGCCACGCTCACTTCGTGCTCGACGGCAGCGGTCCGGCGAAACTCGATCCGCCCGACTTGAGTGCATGGCCGAAACTCACGTTCACGGCGGCACCCGATGCGGTGCGCGTGAATTTGGATGCGCTCACCAAAGAACAAGTCGCCGCTTGGAAACCGGGTCAGCGATTGCTGCTCAATGGCAAGATGCTCACGGGTCGCGACGCGGCGCATAAGCGCATTCAAACGTTGCTGGAGTCCGGCCAGGGACTGCCGCCCGGTCTCGACTTTACGAATCGCGTCATCTACTACGTCGGTCCGGTCGATCCGGTTCGCGACGAAATCGTTGGGCCGGCGGGCCCCACCACGGCGACCCGCATGGATAAGTTCACGGAGATGATGCTCAGCAAGACGGGGCTGATTGCCATGGTAGGCAAATCCGAACGCGGGCCCATCGCGATCGAGGCCATCAAAAAACATCGCGCGGCCTACATGATGGCCGTCGGCGGCGCCGCCTATCTGGTATCGAAAGCCATCACCGGCAGCCGCGTGGTCGCCTTCGCCGATTTAGGCATGGAAGCGATTTACGAATTCGACGTTAAAGACATGCCGGTCACCGTCGCGGTCGATGCGGCGGGTACGTCGGTTCACGACACGGGGCCGAAAGAATGGCAGAACAAGATTAAGGGAATAAAAGTGAAGACCGCGTAGACCTAAGACGTCATACCGGCGTAGGCCGGTATCCATCGATACTCAAACGCCATGTTTGCGATGGACCCCGGCCTGCGCCGGGGTGACGAATACCTGAATCCCTTTCCTAGAAGCCCCCGTCCGCGCGAAGCAACGAGTACCAAAGAACTCACCTTATCCTGAGCAGTATTTTTCCGATGTGTTGACTCGACTCCATGAGCGCGTGGGCCTTGGACGCGTCAACCAACGGAAACTCGGCGTGAATCACGGGTTTAATTTTCCCCGCTTCTATTAGCGGCCATACCTGAGACCGCAATGCGTGGGCGATGGCGGTTTTCTCCGCAACGGTGCGCGGCCGCAACGTAGACCCGGTAATCGTCAAACACTTGAGCATCACCGGCAATAAATCCAAATTGGGATCACGGCTTCCTTGCAAGAAAGCGATATGCACCAAGCGTCCGTCGAGCGCCAAGCAACGCAAATTCTTTTGCATATAGGGACCACCCACCATGTCGAGGACGACATCCACACCGCGATTGTTCGTGTGCGCTGCAATCTCTTTTTCGAAGTCTTGTTCCTTGTAGTTGAAAGCGGCGTCGGCACCGTGCCGAAGACACGCCGCCATTTTTTCGGCGTTACCGACGGTCGTAAAAACGTTTGAACCCAGCGCCTTCGCCAATTGAATCGCGGCGAGACCGATGCCGCTCGACCCGCCATGCACGAGCAGCGTTTCACCGGGCTTTAATCGGCCGCGCACGAAAACATTCGTCCACACGGTAAAGAAATTCTCGGGCAGTCCGGCGGCTTCGCGCGTGGTCAGCCCTTTCGGAATAGGCAGGCAGTGCGCCGCGTTGACTACGCAGAACTCCGCGTACCCGCCGCCGTGCGCCAAAGCACAGACTTCATCACCAATTTTCCATCCTGTCTCGACAGCATTCACCTCGACAATGCGCCCGGCGACTTCAAGCCCGAGAATCGGCGAGGCACCGGGAGGCGGCGGATAGCGCCCGAGGCGTTGAACGACATCGGGCCGATTGACACCGGCATAGTCGACTGCGATGAGCACCTCTCCGACGCCGGGCTTGGGTCTGGCCATCTCGGCCAGTTGCAACACTTCCGGTCCGCCGCCAGCCCCATGCTGAACAAAATGCATATCGACACCCTGGTCAAAGAGCGGAACTCATCGAATCCCGCAAAGAAACGCATTATGCAAGATCGAAACCCACTATGGGCCGTGCATAGGGTGCTCGATACCTCACATTCGAAAGGAAACCCTTAACTCCCTCTCCGACCGGTCGTTATACGGAACACCGACTCACTCAATTTGCCTTGTGGCCGTCGTGGCCACGATTGAGCTTCGACCTTACGACTGGAGCGCACTCGATGTCAGGTGTCATTCTCGCGGTGGACGATTCCGAATCAATACGGCAGATGGTGCGCCATACCTTGGAGCACGCCGGTTATTCGGTGGTGCAGGCCGCGGATGGCGCCGCAGCGCTCGACTACGCCAAGTCGAAGGGCGCGGATCTGGTGCTCACCGATATCAACATGCCGAATCTCGACGGCATTTCGCTGTGCAAGGAACTGCGCAATCTGCCGCACTACAAAGGCGTGCCGATTCTGATGCTCACCACCGAATCCGAACCCGACATGAAAGTGCTCGGCAAGCAAGCCGGCGCCACCGGCTGGCTCGTCAAGCCGTTCAATCCTTCGCAGTTGCTCGCCACGCTGGCGCGCGTTCTGTAGTCGCTCGGTCTGGATATCGAAAACGTTTATGCAAGACAGTAACCAAAAACCCGAATCCGAGGCTTGCACGCCGGAACAGGAAACCGCGCTCTTGCTGGAATTATGCGAGGCGCAAATCGATTCCGCCCTGCGCGACTCCGGCCGTTCGGTTGAAGTTCTCACCAATGTCTTCCTGCAGCTGATCGCGGCGGTCGACGCGCTCGCCGAGATGGCCAAGAAAGTTGCTCCGCCAGAACACTTGCGCCCGGACGCCGCCGCTTCCGCCGCTCCAACGGAAGGGACCGAGGCCGCCGTCGCCATCACCGAACGCTGTGGAAACTTAACCGAGCAAATCGATTCCGCCGTCGTGGCTTTTCAGTTTTACGACAAGCTCACGCAACGCCTGGATCATGTCCGCCACAGTTTGACGACACTTGCTTTGTTCGTTTGCGATCGCGAACGATCGACCAGCGGCGACCAATGGAACAAGTTACGCACGTCGCTGCGCCGTTTGTACCGCACCTCGGAAGAGCGCAAAGTCTTCGAGAAAATCGCTGGTCAAATCCACACGGGCGAAAGCACCGCGCAAGAGTCGTACTCCGAACAAGGCTCGATAGAACTGTTTTAACCGACCGTCATCGCCCTGCGCACTGCGACGATTCCACGACTTTTTGAGACTCCTGTCGCGACTGCCGCGATCGTCAGGTCGACACCGATTTAAATGAGAACCCAAGCACGGCGTTCGGTAATTGTCGGCGTATTCTCGCTACCGACATCGAAGTAAAAAGCCGCATTAAGACAGTAGTCACGCCGCAAGTTGATTCGAACGACCCGCTCATTGAACACAACACACCTTTCAGATTTAACTTAAAGGAGACTTTATGACCGTCGATTCACGCAATCTCGTAGGCGCGGGACTCGCCCTCGCCATCATTGGTCTCGCTGCTTGGGGTTCCAGCGTATTGCTCGCCCCGAAGCCGGAGCTCAAAGGCACGGTAGAAATTCGCCCGCTGATCTTCTCGGTCGACGAGAAGCCGGCCGCCGACAAGCCGAACTAATCCGTGGCCTTCCAAAATACTCGCTGCCGCTAACCAGACTCATGGCGATCCGCGGCAGCGAGTTGTTCTTTGGGCAGCGAAAATAACCATTACAAGCTGCGCTTCCGAGTTCGATGCGATGGGATGTCGTTGACAGCTGTCGATCACAGCCCCCATACAAACTTCCAAAAGCACGTAACCGCCGGCGTCATGCGCTAGCTCCCAGCCTTTCTCCTGGCGAAACTCCGCCGCTCAGCATGTTTCGTTTCCTGTCCATTGACCTGTAACGCGGCAATGCACCGATGCAGGATGTTGCGAAACTGTTCCCGTTCGCGATTTGAAAGCTGACCCAGCATTTGACCGAACACAGTGGCCGCCTCGTGCATTCCTTGCTGCAAAATCTGCGTGCCCTTCGGCTTCAAATAACACTTCAAGACACGCGCGTTCTCCGGGTCCGACCGGCGCTCAATCAGTCCCTTGCTTTCCAACGGCAACAAAAGCCCGTTCATCGTCTGCGCGGTCACGGAATTACGTCGCGCCAGCTGCGCACCGGATAAACCGGGCTCTGCATTCAGCGTCATCAGCACGGCGGAGTGAGGGAAGCTCAACCACAATCCCTTCGCGCGAATGCGCGCCTCGATTCGAGTGCGCAACAAGTGCTGCAATTCTTTGATGAGATAGCCCTCGTGTTCGCGGTTCGGGGGCTCCAGTCCGCAATGCTTCATGGCAGATTGCCGAGGGGATGGCTGCGACGTCGTGCGCAACCTTTTAGCGGCGCCACGCGACCTAATACGCGACACAATACCGTTCGAGCCGTTCGGATGAAGCGCATGGAATTCGTCACGTTGCCCGGTCATGTTTTGCAAACTTGGTTGCGACAGCGCCTATTTCGGGATAACTTCAGGTGCCTGATAAATCATCAGCTCCCTGACATGATGCCCACGGCTCGCCGGCTTGTCTACGTTCCCATGAAATCGAATCGTATGTCCGCACGCCCCTCGTCTCGCTTAACATTCCTTGTCTCAGCCGCCGTCTTAACCGTCACCCTGGCCGTCACATCGACAGGTTGCAGCCGCGCCACGGCGACTGACGAGAAAAAGCCCAAAGAAAAAAACGCACAGGCCGTGCTCACCGTCGAAACCATTTCGGCATCGACTCGCGATACCGCAACCGCCATCGATACCGCCGGTGCGCTCATGCCCTGGCAGGAAGTCTCGATCGGACCCGAAGTGGCCGGCTATCGTATTAGTGAAATCTCGGTGGACGTCGGCACCGTCGTGAGCCGAGGGCAGGTGCTGGCGCGCCTCGACGAGACTCTATTGCGTGCCGAGGTCGACCAGCGTGCTGCGGCGTTGAGTGAAGCGCAAGCAAATCGCGCCGAAGCGCAAGCCAATGCCGACCGCATTGCCTCTCTCGTCAAACGCGGCATCATCAGCGAACAGGACGCCATACAAAAAACCACCGCCGCAGCGACGGCCGCCGCGCGAGTCGCCAGTGCGCAAGCACAACTCTCGGCGGCGGAACAAAGATTGAAGTACGCAACCATCGTGGCGCCCGACTACGGCGTCATTTCGGCGCGCACGGCTTCGGTCGGCCAGTTGGCTGCCGCAGGCTCCGAGTTTTTCAAATTCATTCGCCAAAACCGGGTTGAGTGGCGCGCCGAAATTCCCGAATCGCAAATCGGCCGAATACGCGCCGGCATGCCGGCCAAAGTTCGTCGCGCCGATGGGACGTATGCCGTAGGCCGCGTCCGCACGATCGCACCGGCACTCGACAGCGCGACGCGCCGCGGCATCGCCTACGTCGACTTGAAACTGGAGAATGGCATTCGCCCAGGCATGTTCGCCACCGGAAGCATCGAAGTGGGCCAAGCGCCCACTCGCATACTTCCGCTCGCGGCAGTCACCGTACGCGACGGCTTCTCGTATGTCTTCGTGCTCGGCAGCGACAACAAGGTTTCACAGCGGCGCATTCAAGTCGGTCGTTTCTTCGCGGACGGCGTTGAAGTCGTCGACGGCGTCGAAACCGCCGATGCCGTAGTCGCCCAAGGCGCAGGCTTCTTGCGCGACGGCGACCAAGTTCGAGTCGTTCGCAGTCAATTGGCCAGCAATTAGCCTACGCCCCTGGCGAACATCCATCGACGGACATCAATCGATGACTATCAATTTCTCCGCCTGGTCGATACACCGGCCGCTGCCGTCCATTCTCGGTTTCGTGCTGCTCTGCATCGCCGGGCTCTTCGCGTACAAGCGACTGCCGATCAGCGACTCGGCGGATATCGAGCTGCCGCTGGTCACCATTAGCGTGAGTTATCCGGGCGCGACACCGAGTCAAATCGAAACTGAAATTACGCGGAAGGTCGAGAACGCAGTCAACAACATCACCAAGATCGACAACATCCGTTCGACGATCAGCGAAGGCTCCTCGTTCACGCAAATCGAATTCGAGCTTGACAAGAATATCTATGTCGCCGTCGACGACGTACGCGACGCGTTGGCAAGAATCCGAGCGCAACTGCCGCAAGAGATCAACGAGCCGATCGTCAGCCGCATCGAGGTGGCAGGACGCACGCTGCTAGCCTACGCCGTGCAGTCGGAATCCATGAACGAAGCCGAGCTCTCATGGTTCGTGGACGACACCGTTTCGCGCGAGCTACTCGCCGTTTCGGGCGTCGGATCGGTCAACCGAGTCGGCGGAGTCGATCGCGAGATACGCGTCGATCTCCATCCCGGAAAATTATTGGCGCTCGGCGTAACGGCCGCGGAAATTTCGAGTCAACTACGGCGCATTCATGCCGACCGTCCCGGCGGCCGATCGACGTTCGCCGGCGGCGAACAGGCCATCCGCACCATTTCGACGGTGGACGACGTCGCATCGCTGCAAGCGCTGCCCATCGTTTTGAACGACGGCCGACGCATTCGCCTTGATGAAGTGGCCAGCATCGAAGATCGTCACGCGGAGCAACGTCAGATCGCCCTACTAAACGGCGCACCCGTCGTCAGCTTCCAAATTTCCCGTTCCACGGGAGGCGATGCCGTGGAGATTGCCCGAGAAACGCGGCGCGCCGTCGCCAAGCTGAATACGCGCTATCCGCATCTTAAGATCACGGAAGTCTTCAATTCAGCCGATGCGATCGAGGACAACTATAAATCGTCGGTGCATATGCTCTATGAGGGCTCGCTCTTGGCGATGATCGTGGTGTTTTTCTTTTTGCGCGACTGGCGCGCCACCTGGATTTCGGCGATCGCCCTGCCGCTGTCGGTCATTCCCACCTTTTGGGTGATGAAACTGTTCGGCTATTCGTTGAACAACATCACCCTGCTGGCATTGACGCTGGTCGTCGGCATTTTAGTCGACGACGCCATCGTCGAAATCGAAAACATCGCGCGTCACCTTCGAGACGGTAAAAACCCGAAGCAAGCCGCGCTCGACGCGGCCGCCGAAATCGGACTCGCCGTGATCGCGACCAGCCTCACGCTCGTGGCGGTCTTTCTACCTGTGGCGTTCATGCCGGGCATTCCGGGACGCGTCTTCAGTCAGTTCGCGGTGACTGCAGTGACCGCGGTGACGTTCTCGCTGTTAGTCGCTCGGCTCCTCACGCCGATGATTGCCGCGTATTGCCTTAAGTCGCTTCCGGATCACGAGAGCAAAGGTCCGATCACCACACGCTATTTAAGCCTGGTCGATTGGACGTTGAAGCATCGGCGCACGACGATGATCGCAGCGGCAATGCTGTTTGTCGTGCCGATGATCGCTCTGAACTTCGTGCCTTCCGGCTTCATGCCGGGAGAGGATCGCGGTCAATTATCGATGGGCATCGAACTGCCCCCGGGCGGCACCCTCGCGGATACGCGCCGCGTGATCGATCAAGCGAATGCGATCCTCAAAAAACATCCCGAAGTACTCGGCGTCTATGCAAACGCGGGCGGCGGCCAAGTATCGAACGCGCGTGCCGTCATTTCATTGACGCATCGCTCCGAACGCGACACTAGCCAGGGCGACTTGCAGCGACGCTTCCAAACCGAACTGCAGCAGATTCCGGCGGCCCGCTTTTCTTTCGAAGCCGGCTTCGGCGGCGGCGATCGCATGACCATCGTGTTGAGCGGCGACGACCCCGAAGTCTTGGACCGCACGGTGGAACGCCTCGAACGCGAGATCCGCGGCATTCCGAACATCGGCGCCATCAAATCGAGCGCCGCGCTGACTCGTCCCGAGATTCGCGTCGTGCCCGATCTCGAACGCGCCGCCGAACTCGGCATCACCAGCGACACTATCAGCGAAGCCATTCGCATCGGCACCACGGGCGATGTCGATTTTCGGCTGCCTAAGCTCGATTTGCCTTCACGGCAAATTCCCATTCGCGTGCAATTAGAAGAATCCGCGCGCAACGAACTCGATTTCCTGCAGTTGCTGCGCGTGCCCACGCGTCGCGGGAGCGTGCCGTTGGACGCTGTGGCGAAAACCACGCTCGCCAGCGGGCCTGCGCAAATCACGCACTACGATCGAGAACGCAATGTCACTCTGGACATCGACCTGAACGATCGGCCGCTGGGCGAAGTCGCCGCGCTGGTGAATCGCTTGCCCTCCTTGCAAAACCTGCCAGTGGGAGTATCGCGCATCGCCGGCGGCAACAGCCGTCAAATGCAGCAGCTATTCAGCGGTTTCATCGTAGCAATGGCGCTCGGTATCTTTTGCGTATATGCCGTTCTGGTTTTGTTGTTCAACGACGTATTGCAGCCGCTGACAATTCTGGTGGCGTTACCCATGTCGATGGGCGGCGCAGTCGGCGCGCTCATTCTATTTGGCTATCCGCTTGCCGTTCCTTCGCTCATCGGTTTGCTCATGCTGATGGGAATCGCCGTTAAAAACTCCATCTTGCTGGTCGACTATGCCGTGCTAGCCGAACGCCGCGGGCTGTCGCGGCGCGATGCGCTGATCGATTCGTGCAGTAAACGCGCACGGCCGATCGTCATGACGTCGATCGCGATGGCCGCCGGCATGACTCCCATTGCACTCAATATCGGAGGCGGCAGCGGCCTTCGCTCACCGATGGGCGTTGCCGTGGTCGGCGGGCTCATCACGTCGACCGTGCTCAGTCTTCTCGTGATTCCCGCCGCCTACACATATATTTCCGACTTCGAAAACTGGTTACGACGGTTACGCGCGAAAGGCTTTCGACGGACCGCCACTACGATTTCCGCGAGCGAGTAGCCACCGCGCAGCAGCTAGGTAAGGACTGATTAAGTCCTTTCCGTGTCCCGTTGCAGAACGGGATCCAGGTTGAAACAGCAAGTTAGCTGATCAAGGCATTGCGGAAGCGGACTTGATCAGCGCTTACCTAGTACGGTTGACGCCAACGCCGCCATAACAAATAACGACCGCGCGGCGTGAGTATTGCCAGAGGCCAGAGGAATGCCGTGGCAATTCGCGGCACTAAATCGCTAATGCGCCGCCCTAGTCGACCGCCCCCAAAAATCGTATCGGCAACGGCGGCCATCGCAAGCGCAATAAAAACCAATATCCAAATGACGTACACGATCCTAATCACGTTCGGCCTCATTCAGAACGACGCTGCGTACTTTAGCAGAGCCAGCCCCGCCGCTTGCATTGCTCTTGCATTGCTCTTGGCATTCGCCGACGGCGTCGCTAAGCTCGCGCCGATGTCTGCTC